>NZ_SDPW01000001.1:2440040-2745045 GCF_004135645.1 Senegalimassilia faecalis | reverse complement strand
CAATACATCATGCCCATCGCCAACCGCAAGAAGCAGGAGCTGCTTGAGGCCGTGCTCAACGAGAAGGGCCACGAGCGCGTCATCGTGTTCGCCCGCACGAAGAACCGCACCGAGGAATGCGCCGAGGCGCTTGAGGCCGACGGCTTCCACGCCGAGTCCATCCACTCCGACAAAACCCAGGGCCGCCGCCGTCGCGCGCTGGAGAACTTCCGCCGCGGCAAGACCGACATCCTTGTTGCCACCGACGTGCTGGCCCGCGGCATCGACGTGCCCGACGTGAACTACGTCATCAACTTCGACCTGCCCGACATGGCTGAGGACTACGTGCACCGCATCGGCCGCACGGGCCGCGCCGGCGAAGAGGGCTTCGCCATCTCGTTCGTCACGCGCGAAACGGTGAAGACGCTGCGCGAGATCGAGAAGCTTATCGGCAAGGACATCCCGTTCACCACCATCGAAAGCTACGAGACCGACCCGTCCATCCTGGAGAAGCCCAAGCGCGGCGAGCGCAAGGGCGGCACGCGTCGCGGCGGCGGCAAGCCGGCCGGCGCACGCCGTCAGGGCGAGAAGCGCGCCGAGCGTGCCGAGCGCGAAGGCCGCCGTCCGAACACCGACGAGCGCCGCGATGCCCGCAAGCCCCGCTATGAGCGCGACGACCGCGACTTCCGCGGCGGGCGCCCGGGTCGCGACGACCGTCCGGGCCGCGGCTCGCGCAACGATCGCGGCGGACGCTATGACCGCGACAACCGCGGCGGCAACGGGCGCGGCAAGGGCGGCAACCGCGACTTCCGCGGCGGCCGCGACAACAACCGCGAGTGGCTTTCCGACGAGGAATACCGCGCGCGCCGCAACGCGAAGAACGCCCAGTCGCGCCTGCACAAGAAGGAGCGCAAGGCACAGGCCGGCTCCTACAAGCAGAACAAGCCCGCTAACAAGAAAAAGCGCGGCGGCGAAGGCGGCTACGACTACAGCCGCTTCACGAAGTAGCGCGTCGAAGGCACGCTGACTTACCAGCCCGGAAGGCACCGCCTTCCGGGCTTTTTCATGTCCCAAGCCGCCGTTTCGCCGTGCTCAAAACGCTACAGCACCGGCGGACGTTACATGCATTCCTTCGTTTATCCGCGCAGTTCAATCAACCTTATGGCTTCATTTTCAAGCCCCTGGAACCTTGCGTCCAACGTGCTAGACTTTTACTCCGTACGCACAAACGAGTCAGGAGTGCAATGCAGAACCAAGGAAAACACTCGCGGCCTAACCAGCCCGGCTTCGGCCAGCAACCCGGCCAGTCACGCGCGGGGGCGCCGCGACCGCAGCAAAACCAACCGTATGGGCAGCCGCATCAGCAGCGGCCCCACCAGCCGCAGCAACCGACGCAGCAATTCGGTCAGCAGCCCTACGGCGGCAATTTCGGCGCGCCGCAAGGCGGTTACAGCAACGCCTACGGAAACAGGGACTACAACTTCCAACCCCTGCCGCCGAGCAACCACAACCACGACGGCATGATCCGCGTGAAGAAGAAGCGCAAGAAGAAGCGTACCGGGCTCATCGTTGCCATCGTCGTCATCGTGTGCCTTATCGTGGGCGTTGGCGGCTATGGTGCGGCTCTTGCGCTGTCGGCGAAGGACATGAAGGCGCAGGCTTCCGGCATCCTTTCAACCGTCAACGAAGTCCAAACCGCCATCACCGGTCAGGACTTCGCCGGCGCCGCCCAAAGCGCAACCAAGTTGCAAGCGTCTGCGAAAACGCTCGACGAGGCCCTTTCATCGCCCCTATGGAACGTTGCCGGCGTGATTCCGGTCATCGGCGAAGACGTGAAAAGTGCCCAGACCATCGCAGACGTGCTCACCGACGCCTCTGACAACGCCATCGTGCCACTGACGCAAAGCCTGGTGCAAACGCCTCCCTCGGAATGCATCGGCCAAGACGGCTCGCTGAACATCGCAGCTATCTCCACGCTGCTCGGCTCCATCCAAAGCTGCGCGCCGACCATGCAGCGTTGCGCCGACGAGCTCAATGCGCTGCCCTCCATGCATATCGAGCAGCTTGAGAAGATGCTCAACCCCGCAAAAGACAAGCTCGCAAACATCAACTCCACGTTCCAGCAGGCGAACACGTTCGCGCCCATCATCGGCGCGCTGCTTGGTGCCGACGGCAACCGCACGTACTTGCTTGCCGCGCAGAACAGCGCCGAGATTCGCGCATCGGGCGGCTTCCCCGGCTCCATGGGCACGCTATCCATCGACAACGGCCAGATCGAGCTGGGAGACTTCACGAAAGTCTACGACATGATGGTCGAAGACACGCCAGCGCAGTGCAATATCACCGACGAGGAAAACACCCTGTTCTACCCGTGGTACACGCAGTATTCATGGGATAACGGCTTCAACCCCGACTATCCGCGCGTTGCCAGCATTTGGGCCACCGCCTATCAAGAGAAATCCGGCCAGGCCGTTGACGGCGTCATCTCTATCACGCCCACCATGGTGCAGGACCTGCTTGCCGCAACAGGCGAAAGCTTCACGCTGTCCGACGGCACCTACATTGACGGCGCGAATGCCACTGAGGTGCTGCAACACGACCTGTACTGGAAATACCTTTCCAGCGGCGCGAATATGGCCGATGGCAACGACATCGTCGACGCGCTGTTCTCCGAAGCAGCTGGATATGCATTTGACGCCGCGCTTGACAACATGAATGCGACATCGCTCATGAAGCTTGTCAACGTCATGATGGGCGGACTCGACGACCGCCGCGTCATGATCTGGCTTGCAAACCCCACCGAGCAGCAGAACATCGAGGATATGGGCTACTCGGGATCCATGACGGCCGCCACGCAGAAGCAGCCGACGCTCGGCGTGTTCATCAACTACTGGCTGGGCAGCAAGCTTGGCTGGTGGCTTGGCATGGACACGCAGGTCAGCGGCCCGGTTGCCGGCTCTGACGGCTCGCGCACGTACCACGTCACCACCACGCTCACGAACTTCCTCACTGAACAGGAGGCGCTTGCCGGCGGCGACTACATCATGTCCGAAGACTCGAACCGCGGCAATATGAACCCATTCTTGTACTTCTATGCGCCTGTTGGCGGCAGCATCTCCGACGTGGTCGCATCGAACGGCGCAACGCTGGGGAAGGCCACGTACCAGGGCATTGATGTCACGTACACATGCGATGTCGACGGCGGTATGGTAGCGAAACCGAACAATCCGCTGCCCGTCGGCACCACGGCAACGTTCACGTACACCGTAACGCTGCCCGCCGACGTGCAAGGCGACCTGCAGCTTGTTACCACGCCCACGCTCACGAAATACCACGAGAGCTAGGCGCTCGCAAGCTAAAACACGAAGGCTCGCACCGGATATTCCGATGCGAGCCTTCTTTATGTTTGCGGAAGCGAAACGGCGCCTGCAACAGTCTTGCAGTGCATGCGATGCGAAATGCGGCTTCTCACCTTCGACTCCTTGACGCAGCCTTACACTAACCGCGCGTCGGCGCTACATCTTGAAGCCGAACGGGATGGCGTTGGCTTCTTCGGGCTCTTCGCCCAGCCAGCGTGTGGAAGCCGTTTCGCCCAACGTGAACGTTTCGCCGTCGTAAGTTACCTGCGTGACGCTGGCGTTCTTGATTTTCAGCGGGTCGTTCACGCGCGAAGAATCCAGCAGATACATGACGCTGCGCACCACGAACGAGTGCGTCACCACCAGCACGTTGCCGCCGCCAGCAGCAAGCGCCTGCTGCCCCGCATCGTTGAAGAAGCTGGTCAGGCGCTCGCGCACCTGGTCGAAACGCTCGGCGCGGCCCGTGGTGTCCTGGTCGGCCAGCACGCCCGCTACCTGCGGCAGCCGGCGGTTCAGCTCGTCGAACGGCAAATCCTCGCCAAAGCCGCGCGCCAGGGCCGCGTGCAATTCCTCGCCCGGGCCCGCTTCCAAGTTGCCGTAGCACCACTCGCGCAGCCGCGGATCGGGCACGTGGATGTGCGGCAGCTGCGCCGCAGGGTTCGCCTTCGAACGCGCCGCCAGCACGGTGTTGAGCGTCTGCACGGCACGGCCGGCATCGCTGCAATACGCCTGCGCAAACCCGACGTTCGCAAAACCCTCGCCCAGCTTGCGCGCCACGCGAATGCCCTCGTCGGTAAGCTGCGAGTCGCACCAGCCCTGCACGCGGCTGGCCACGTTGTACACGGTTTGCCCGTGCCGCGTGATGTAAAACGTTACGTCCATGCTAATCCCCGTAGTTGGCCAAAAACGCCTTCGTGCGGTCATGCTGCGGATTGTTGATGACCTGCTCGGCAGGGCCTTCCTCAACGATGTAGCCGCCATCCATGAAGATGATGTGGTCGGCCACGTCGCGCGCGAACGACATCTCGTGCGTCACGATGACCATGGTCATGTGCTCGTCGGCCAAGTCGCGGATAACCTTCAGCACGCCCTTCGTCAGCTCGGGGTCAAGCGCGCTGGTAGGCTCGTCGAAGAACAGCACGTCGGGGTTGAGCGCCAGCGCGCGGGCAATGGCAACGCGCTGCTGCTGGCCGCCGGAAAGCTCGCACGGCACCATATCTTCTTTCCCGGCGAGCCCCATCTTCGCCAGAAGCTCGCGCGCTTGGGCCAAGACCTCGTCCTTCGGGCGCTTCTGCACCGAAAGCGGCGCATCGATGACGTTTTTCAGCACCGTATAGTGCGGGAACAGGTTGAAGTTCTGGAACACCAGGCCGAAGCGGGTTTTCGCCTGCGCAAGCACGGCCTTGCCGCCATACACGGCGCCCGACCCGGAATCAGTTGCCACTGAAAGGTCGCCATACGACAAGCTGCCGCCGTCAAGCGTTTCAAGCAGCGTCATGCAACGCAACAGCGTCGACTTGCCGCCGCCAGAAGGCCCGATGATGGCAACAACCTGCCCCTTCTCAACAGACAGCGAGATGTCCTTCAGCACCTCAGTCTGGCCGAAACTCTTACGACCATGCGAAAGCGAAACAAGAGGGTTAGTCATGATAAATAGTCCAATCAGCAGGAACAACGAAACGAGAATGCGAAAACCCCGCAACACAAAGTCAAAACGCCGCAGGTAGCACCAAAGTCAGCGAGGGCGCTTCTGGTGCGTCGTATTGCCTTGAAACGAGCGGGCATTGGCCTTTGGGCCATGCCCGTGAAGTTGAAAGACAAGACGGCGTGCCAGAAGCGGCCACAGCATCGAGCAGTTCCGTTTTGCCGTAGGCAAAACGGAATCACCTAGTCATGATAGTAATCCATCTTCTTCTCGATGCGGTTAAGCACCATCACCACCACGAAGTTGAACACCCAGTAGATGAGCGCGGCGATAACGTACGGCATCATGCTTGTCTGAGCTGCGGCGATGGCCTTCGCCTGCGTGAACATCTCCATGATGCCCAGCACGAACGCCAACGACGTGTCCTTCACCAGCGTGATGATCTCGTTGCCCATGGCGGGAAGGATGCGCTTAAACACCTGCGGCAGGATGATCTTCATGAACGTTTGCGTGCGCGAGTACCCCAGCACCTCGGCGGCCTCGTATTGCCCGCGCGGGATGGACTGGATGCCGCTGCGGTAAATCTCGCCGAAGTACGCGGCATAGTTCAGGATGAAGCCGATGCAGCACGCGCCGTACTTCCAATCCGGCCCCATGGAGATGCCGAAAATGTAGTACGGGCCGAACATCCACATCATCAGCTGCAGCATCAGCGGCGTGCCGCGCATGACCGAAATGTAGAACTGCACCAACAGCGACAGCGGCTTGAACTTGCTCATGCGGCCAAGCGCCACCAGCACGCCAAGCGGCAGCGCGCCTACGAGCGTAACCACGAAGATGATGGCCGTAAACTGCAAGCCCGAAAGCAGCAGCCCCATCATGGTTCCAAATTCCATGAATCTCCTTTCGCACGAAAGCCGCCGCCTTCTCAGGCGACGGCCGTTGCGCATTCTTTGCGTCGAAGCAACTTTAGTTCACGGTGCCCCACACGCATGCAAACCGCTGCGCAGGTCGGAAGCACACCCCCGACCTGCGCAGCGTTGAATACCGTTTCTACCCCTGCGAACAGGGAAAACCGTTTACTTGCCCAGCACCCAGTTGTCGTAGCTGATGCCGTAGCTGGCGTACTTCTCGCACAGCTTCTTCACGGTACCGTCGGCGTCAAGCTGCTTCAGCGTTTCGGTGACCTGGTTGGCCAGCTCGGTGTTGCCCTTCTTGAAGCCCACGGCGTAGTGCTCGGTAGACAGCGGGGTTTCCAGCTGCACGTACTTGCCCGGGTTCGCGGAAATCTGGTACTGCGCGATGGACAGGTCGCACGCAACGGCGTCGATCATGCCGGAATCAAGCTGCATGAACGCGTTGTTGTAATCGCCGATGGTCTGGGCCGCGCCGCCCTTGAACGTGGCGGCAACCTCAGCCTGGTCGCCCTCAAGCACGTCAAGCGCCGCAGAGTCAACCTGCGTCATGACCGTCTTGCCGGACAGGCCCGCGAAATCGCTGATGTCGCTGCCGGCCTTCACAACCACCACCTGCTCGTTGAGCATGTACGGGTCGGAGAACGTGTACCCATCCTCGCGGCCTTCCATGGTGAAGCCGTTCCAGATGCAGTTGATGTTGCCTTGCGACAGCAGCGCGTCTTTGGCATCCCAGTCGATCGGCGTGGCCTCGAAGCTCCAGCCGTTCTTGTCGCACACGGCCTGGGCCAGGTCAAGGTCGAAACCGGTGTACTTGCCGTCGTCGCCCACGAAGCCGTACGGCGGGTAGCTTTGATCGAAGCCCACGGTCAGCGTGGTCTTGTCGGTGGATGCGGCGTTGTTGTCAGCAGCCTCGTCATTGCTGCCCGAGCCAGCGCAGCCCGCAAGCAGCGCGCCGGACAGCGCCAGCGTGGCGGCGCATGCCACCAGGCCAAGAAGCTTCTTCTTCATGGTGCCTTCCCTTCTGCGCCCGCTCATCGCCGATTCGCCTGGCGCGTTCCCGTTTCTTTCACTTTACTACAGTAGAGTGCTGAAGTGCAGTATACCAGACGGGCAGCACATGGCAACCATCGTGACGAAAACGACCGCGAACGGCACAAGCGCTGCACGCGACAGCAAGGGCCGCGTGCCTTCCGCGCCATGCGCGCGCCAACCACAAACGTTAGACATCAACGAATCGAGCACACCCCCCATCAGACGTGCTGACCGCACACCAGTTACCGCACGCGTCGTCGCCACTCACAACAGGCATACGAAAAGGCCGCGCCCTTCCCAAGCACGGCCTTCGTCAACGTCAATTTCAAGGCCCGCAGACTTGCACGTCCCGTTAACGCACGCCGCGCGCTAACGCACCTTCGTCACCGCCACCACGAAGACGCAGGCCGCAAGGGCCGCGGAAATGCCGAACGCCGCCTGATAAGCCACCTGCGCACCAACGGCCCCTGTTGCTGCCGCAGCGGAAAGCGCCGTGATCGCAAGCACCATGACCGCCGTGCCAAGCGACGCGCACGCCTGGCGCACCGCCGCGAAAAACGCGCTGGCGTCCATCATGATCTGGCCCGGAAGACCGCCCATGCCCCACGAATTCAGCGGGCCGATCAGCGCGCTCACGCCCATGCCGCGCACCGTCTGCATGAGGGTCAGCAACCACAAAGGCGTGCTTTCGTCCGTGAACGCCATGGAAACGGCCCCCACCGTCAGCAGCGTAGATGCCACCAGCACAACCGGGCGCGCGCCGATTTTGTCGGACAGGATACCCGCAAGCGGATTGACCACCACGGCCAAAATGGTGGCGGGCACGAACACGAGCCCCGCCTCAACGGCACTCAAACCCAAAAGCCCCTGCACATACAAAGGAACGATCAACGTGATGCCCATAAACGACGCGAACAGGCAATTCTGCGCAATGAAGCTGATGCGGAAATGCGGGAACTGGAAAATCTGCATGGTGATAAGCGGGTGCTCGATGCGCTTCTGGCGCACCACGAACAGCACCAAGCACGCAACGCCCACAAGCGCGGGCGCCCACACCAGCGCGGAAGCGATGTCCATGCTTGCCGCATTCGAGAACGCCAGCAGCAGCCCGCCGAAGCCCAGCGTCGAGTACAGAAACGAAACCACCTCGAAACGCGCGTCCCGACACGGCGCATCCTCGCGCTTGACCAGGGCCGTTGTGGCAAGGATCAGCACAACCACCACCACATCGAACAGCACGAAGAAGCTTCGCCATCCATACGAATCCACCAGCACGCCGCCGATAAGCGGGCCGATGTTCGGCGCAAAGCCCATGGCAATGCCCGCAATGCCCATGGCCGTGCCGTTTTGCCCCGCAGGGAAGCGCGTCATGGCAATGGACTGCACCACGGGAAGCGTGACACCCGCGCCAACCGCTTGCAGCACGCGCCCCGCCACCAGCACGGGAAACGATGGCGCCAGCACATCGACGATACCGCCGGCCAAAAGCAAGCACAGCGCCAAATACACGACGTTGCGCACAGACAGCTTTTGCGACAAGAACGTGACGGCGGGAACAGTGATGCCCAGCGCAAGCATGTAAATGGTGGTAAGCCACTGCCCCACGCTGGCATCGACGCCGAAATCCGCGCTCACGCCGCCCAACATGGAATTCATCACCGTTTGCGTAAGCGACCCCAACGCGCAGGCCAGCACAACAATGGTGAACAGCGCATACGTGCGCCCCTTCTCAGATAAGGACATATCCGCTCCGCTTTCTGTACCCCCGCACATAAAACGGAGACGCCCAAAGGCGTCCCCGATGCGATGCAGCCTGCATCCATTGTACTAGTTAAAGCGCTGCTGCGTCTTGTCCAAACCGTCCGTTATGAGTGAAAGGGCGGCCTGGCTGGCCAGGTGCGTTGCCTGGGAGAAGTCGTCGGCCTGCTCTTTCTTCGGCCGGCCAAGCACCCAGTCCACCACCGGCATGCGTCCCGGCGGGCGGCCGATGCCGCAGCGCACGCGGAACCAATCGCGCGTGCCCAGCTTGTCGCAGATGCTGCGCAGGCCGTTGTGACCCGCGTGCCCGCCGCCGAACTTCACGCGGATGGTGCCCGGGTCGATGTCAAGCTCGTCGTGGATGACGATCAAGTGGTCAGGCTTCACGCCGTATGCGTTCATCAGCTGCTTCACCGGCCCGCCCGACGTGTTCATGTAGCTTTGCGGCTTCGCCAGCACCACGTCGTTGTCGCGCCAGACGCCTTTAGCGGTAAGCGCGCCGCACTCGGTTTTCCAATAGCGCGCGCCCACTTCCTCGGCCACCAAGTCAAGCGAGTCAAAACCGGCGTTATGCCGCGTGTGCTCATATTCCTCGCCCGGATTCCCCAGGCCAACGATCAAAAACATGCAGCCGCACCCTATTCGAACAGCGAAGCCACGGAACCGTTGTTGTACACGTTCTTGATGGTTTGCGCGAACAGCGGAGCCAGCGTGACCACCTTGATCTTGCCGGTCTGGCGCTCAAGCGGCACGGGCACGGCGTCGGTGACCACAACCTCTTCGATGCAGGAATTCTCCAGGCGCTCGTAAGCCGGGCCGCTGAACAGGCCGTGCGTGGCGCAAGCATAAATCTTCTTCGCGCCCTTGGCCTTCAGCGTGGTAGCGGCGGCGACCAGGCTGCCGGCCGTGTCGATCATGTCGTCGTTCAGGATGCAGGTCTTGTCCTTCACGTCGCCGATCAGCGCGGTAATCTCGGCCTGGTTGTGCTTCGGGCGATCCTTATGCATGATGGCGATGTCGCAATCAAGCAGCGTGGAGAACTTCTTCGCAGCCTTCGCGCGGCCCACGTCGGGGGACACGACGCACAGCTCCTCGGGCTTGAAGCCCATCTGCTTGAAGTAGTCCACGAAGATGGGCATGGCCGTCATGTGGTTCACCGGCTTGTCGAAGAAGCCCTGGATGGCGTCCTGATGCAGGTCGATGGCGATGAGGTTGTCGGCACCGGCGGCGGTCAGCAGGTCGGCCACAAGCTTCGCGGTGATGGGCTCGCGCGGCGCGGCCTTGCGGTCCTGGCGCGCGTAGCCGTAATGCGTGATGACGGCGCTGACGCTGTGCGCGGAGGCGCGCTTTGCGGCGTCGATCATGATGAGCAGCTCCATGAGGTTGTCGTTCACGTCGAAGCCGTTCGGGCTTGAGCACACGGACTGCACGATGAACACATCGGCGCCGCGGACGCTTTCCAGGTAGCGAGCGTAAATCTCGCCGTTCGCGAACTTCTCCAGCTTCACGTTGCCCAGAGAAATCCCCAGCTCCTGCGCAATCTTGTCCGCAAGTTCCAGGTTGGAAGAACCCGAAAACACTGCCATCCTCTTACGCTTTTCCATTTCCGCAGTCATGCGCGTGCTCCTTCGCATCGCTTCGCAATTGTCAGTTGTTGCCTATTCTACTTGCGCGCGTGGGAAAAGGCCAGATAGCAAGCCATCCTTCTACGAGGACTTCACGCCATACGAAAACGCCCCTCCCGAGCGTTCGGAAGGGGCGTTCAAAGCAAAGGGCGAAACTGCCGCCTATTCCTCGGCGGCCTGGCGGGCGCGCTTCTTTGCCGCCCAGCCGGGAACCTCGCGCTGCTCGGGACGCGTGAGCGCCAGCGCGTCGGGCTGCACTTCCTTCGTGATGCACGAGCCGGCGCCGATAATGGAGCCGGCGCCGATGGTCACGGGGGCCACCATCATGGTGTCGCTGCCGATGAACGCGTTGTCGCCGATGGTGGTGGGCCACTTCTTCTTGCCATCGTAGTTGCACGTGATGGAGCCGGCGCCGATGTTGACGCCTTCGCCCATGGTGGTGTCACCGATGTAGCTAAGGTGCGGAACCTTGCTGCCGCGGCCGATGGTGGACTTCTTGATTTCCACGTGCGTGCCGGCCTTCGCGCCTTCGCACAGGTGCGTGCCGGGACGCAGGTAGGCGCGCGGGCCAGCGGTTGCGGCGTCGTCGATCTGCACCTCGATGGCAACGGTTTCCTCGATGGTGCAGCCGCGGCCGACGCACGTGTCGGTCAGGCGCGTGTTCGGGCCGATGACGCTGTCCTCGCCCACGCGCGTGGCGCCCATGAGCATGACCTGCGGCAACAGCTCCACGTCGCGCTCGATTTCCACATCGGGGCCGATCCATACCTGATCGGGATCTACCATGGTGACGCCGGCGGCCATATGGCGCTCGTTGATGCGGCGCTGCATGACCTTCGTCACCTGCGCCAGCTGGATGCGCGAGTTCACGCCCAAGCACTCGGTGGCGTCGTCGGTGGCAAGCGCCAGCACGGGACGGCCAGCGTTTCGGCAGATCTCCAGCACGTCGGTCAGATAAAACTCGCCCTGTGCATTATCGTTGCTGACCTGGGCCAGCGCGTCAAACAGCGCGCGGGCATCGAAGCAATAGAACCCGGAATTGCACTCGTTGACGGCGGCCTGCTCGGGCGTGGCATCCTTCTGTTCGACGATGCGCTCAACCTGGCCCGCCTCGTCGCGAATGATGCGTCCATAACCGGTGGGGTCGTCAAGCTTCATGGTCAGCACCACCACGGCCGCGTTGCGTTCGTCGCGAACTTGAGCCAGGCGAGCAATGGTTTCCGGCTTGATAAGCGGGCAATCGCCCGTCAGCACGGAAAGCGAGCCATCGAAACCGGCGAACGCATCGGCGCAAGCCAGCACCGCGCCGGCCGTGCCATTCTGCACTTCCTGCACCACTACCTGCGTATCGCCTTCCACCAGCGGAATAACCTGCTCGCGCGCATGGCCCACTACCGTGGCCACCTGCGAAACGCCCGCAGCGTGCGCGGCATCAACAACCCAGCGCACGAGCGGCTTGCCCAAGACCTCGTGTGCGACCTTGGGCTTTTTCGACTTCATGCGGGTACCGGCACCCGCGGCCAAAACGATGGCGGCAGCTTCCATGGCGTTCCTTTCAGTAGGCTGGCAAGAAAGCGCGAACTTTCGCGCACCGCAGCGCCGCAGGCGAAACCCGCCGCGCCGCAAGCGATTGAACTGCAGAAAAGTATACCGCAACGCCCCTTGACGCCCCGCCGCCTGCACGCCAAGCGCACACAGCCACTACCCTAGCGTTACCAACGCCGCAATTCAGGAAGCGAACGCCACGCACGCAGCGCCACACATCCCCAAAGACCCGCCAGCTCATCTAGCGCAGCCAAGCATCCGGCAGCAAGTCTCAAAGCACCCAACGCGCCGCTTATGCCAAGCCGCGCGGATCGCTCTCGTAGCCTTCGCCCAGGTCGTGCAGCATCTCGCGGCTTTCGCGGGCATCTTCGCGATCGGCGGTCGGCAGCGCCGCAAAATCCTCTTCGGCACCATCGGCCGCGCGCACGAACGCCACGCCCTGCTTCTGCGCGCCGCGCGCCTGCACCAACAGGAACGTGAAGCCCAGCACGCCGGCGGCCAGCGACGCCAGCAAAATGCCCAGCTTCGCCGTGGCAACCAGCACCGCGTCGGTAAACGCCAGGTTCGCCACGAAAATGGCCATGGTGAAGCCAACGCCGCCCAAAATAGACGCGCCCAGCATATGCAGCCAGTTCACGTTCTCTGGCAAGTTCGCCAGCTTCAGCTTCACCACCAAAAAGCTCATGGCCATGATGCCAAGCGGCTTGCCCACCAGCAGGCCGAAGAAGATGCCGAAGAACACCGGCGAGCCGAACAGCGCGCCCACATCCATGCCCGCGAAGCTCACGTCGGCGTTCGTCAGCGCGAACAGCGGCAAAATGCCGAAATACACCCACGGATACAGCTTGTGCTCAAGCCGCGTTGCCGGCGGGACAACCTGGCGCGCCACGTGCGACAGATGCTCGACCGTCTTCACATACTGGCTTTGCGCCAGCACCGGCTCGTCCGGATCGTACGCGCGGCTGGCCTCGCGCACCTGCGTGTCGGACCACGTGGCGAAACTGCGCAGGTTCACGCGCGACCCCGACGGAATAGTGAACGCCAGTAGCACGCCGGCGATGGTGGAATGCACGCCCGACATGTACACGCAGTACCACAACACGGCGCCTACCAGCAGATACGGCGCAAGAGAGTACACATGCCCGCGATTAAGCGCCACCAGCACGGCCAGCACCGCCGCCGCCGCGGCAAGCCAACCAAGCGACGGGCTTTGTCCGTAAAAAATAGCGATGACCAAAATAGCGATGATGTCGTCAGCCACGGCAAGCGTAGATAGAAACACGCGCACGCCCGCCGGCACGCGGTTGCCCAGAAGCGCCAGAATGCCCAGTGCGAACGCGATGTCGGTGGCCGTCGGCACGCCCCAACCACCCGCGGTGGCGGGGTCGCCCGCGTTGAACAACAGATAGATGCCGATGGGCGCCAGCACGCCGCCAACGGCCGCCATGATGGGCAGCAGCGCCTGGCGGATGTTCGTCAGCTCGCCCACCGTCAGCTCGTACTTCACTTCCAGGCCCACCAGCAGGAAAAACACCGCCATGAACACGTCGTTGATCACGTGCGCCAGCGACATCTCGCCCACGGCGTCGCCGAAGAAAAACCCGATGTGCGTGTGCCAGAACTCCAGGAACGGCTCGTGCGCGGCCGTGTTCGCCACCACAAGCGCCGCCACCGCGGCAAGCAGCATGGCACCGGCGGCCTTCGTGGAAGAATGCGTCAGGTTGATAAGCTTCTGCCAGCGATGCTGATGCCCCTGAACCTCTTTGATGTAAATGCGATTATCGTGCATGTCCTACCTTAATCCCTTGGTTCGGACAGTCTATCATGCGGGCGATGCGGCACGCCCGGGAACGTGGCGTGGGCGTTTTCAAAACGTTTACGAACGAACCCGAAAATACCGCCAAATTCGGCTGCAAAATCTCCGTAAAGTGCGCTATGCTGTTTGTACCGGTTCGACGAAAGGGGTCAACCTGCAACGCACTTCACAGTGGCCTTTTATGGCCTTGAGCAGGCACGATTCCCGTCGAACTTTTTTATCCGCCGCGAGGAAGAGGTGATTGACATGAGCATTACCGTCACCGGACGCAAGATGCCTGTAACCGACGCGCTGCGCATGTACGCCGAGGAAAAAATCGGCAATTCCATGAAGGTCATGGACATTAATCCGCTTGATGCCGAAGTCGTCCTGCACGTGGAGAAGAACCCTGCAAACGCAACCCCCGCTATCTGCGAGGTTACGCTGCGCACGAAGGGCCACATCGTTCGCGTCGAGGAATCCGAAGAGGACATGTACGCCGCCATCGACGTTGCCGCCGCTAAGGTTCTTCGCCAGCTTCGCAAGTTCAAGACGCGCGTGCTCGACCGCAAGGTTCGCGCCGATGCTGCCGCACCGGTAGGCGAATTCGATCCCGACAGCCTCATGGCAGAGTTCACCGCCGACGAAGAAGTGGTTCGCGTGAAGGAAATGCAGTTCCAGCCGCTTACCGAAGAGGAAGCGCTTGTGCAGATCGATCTGCTCGGTCACGACTTCTTCGCGTACATCGATCGCGACACGAACCTGGTCAACGTGCTGTATCGCCGCACCGGCGGCGGCTACGGCCTGCTGAAGCAAGTCGACTAGCGATTATTCACCGTTACCACGTGGCCGCGCACCTTTGCGCGGCCACTTTTGTTTTGCAAGTACCCCTCTTTCGCTGCAGCGTTCGCAGCGACCCGCAGCCCCAGCTAACAAACAAGCCGCGAACAGCCTGCAGCGCAGAAGCCAACACACGCAGTGCGCTTCACCATTTCGCCAAACACGCTGCAGCATTACAGAGCTGATTGTCCTGCAATATCCAAACGCAGTCCTTCCCTTTCCCTGTTTTCACCTGTGCAGCACGTATGATTCGTGCGTGTCGGCTCATCTTGAACCGCAAAGCCCGCGCGCGGTTTGTGCTACCATACCTGCGTTGCTAGTTTGAGAAAGGATTCGCCACTATGGCTACCATCGACACCATCAAAAAAGTTCTTCAGGACAACCTGGATATCGAGCCCGAAACCGTCAACGAAGAGTCCACGTTCGAGTCCCTCGGCATCGACTCCCTCGACATGGTCGAGCTGATCTGCGACCTCGAGGAGAAGTGCGACGTCGACTTCGGCGAGCCCGAAGGCCTCGAAACCGTCGGCGACCTGGTCGAGTACATCGACAACCTGTAAGTCGCAAAACAAAGCACCAACAAAGAAGCCGTCCGGATAGATGTCTGAACGGCTTCTTTCTATTCAGCAAGCGTAAAGCTCTCTAGCGATTGACACGGCACTGATATCAGCCGTCCAAACCCGAAACGCGCACATCCGCTTGTCGCTGCATCAAGCCATCGCGCGTTTGGGCGTGCAGCCTTCAACCACCAACAACACACAGCTGCGCAATCAAAACCGCAGCGCGACTCGGAGCTACTCAATCAGACCCGCAGCCCGAAACGCCTCTTTCGTCTGGTGAATGCTGTACAGGCTGCCAAAAGCACAGATAATGCCATCAGTGCCAGCATATTCGCCAGCTCGCTTGGCACCGTCATCGTAATCACACGCCGCATACACCGGCAGCTCCGCTCCGTCGGCCAGGTCAGCCACAACACGTTTCGCCTCGGCGGCATATTCCGGTGCCGGCAATGCGCGAGGGTTGTCAGGCGTCACCGCCACAAACGCACAGGCATACGGCAGTACGGTTGCAAGCATTGCCGCATGGTTCTTATCAGCCATAACGCCTGAAAACAAAACGACTTTCTTGCCAGGGAAAACATCCGCCAAAGAATCGGCAAGCGCCTGAGCTCCCTGGGGGTTGTGACCGCCATCAACCACAATCAACGGCCGCCCGCTCACACGCGGCAGCACCTCGAACCGGCCCGCCCACCTGGCAGCGGCAACACCAGAACGCACAGCGTCATCGGAAATATTCCACCCACGTGAACGAAGCGCAAACACCGCCTCAAGGGCAAGCGCGGCATTTTTCGGCTGGTAGCTCCCCAGAAGCGACGTCGTATACGCAACACCTTTATACGTAAAGAAGCGAAGCACCGATGGTTGGCCAGCCGCAGCATCAGCTTCCTCAACATGAACTATTTCGCCAACGCTCAAGGAAGAGAACTCAGGGCAGGAAACAGTACCGCCGCAACCTCGCACAGCCTCATCAACCACCGCCATCGCTTCAGCATCTTGAGGCCAAGACACCACCGCGCAACCAGGCTTGATGATGCCCGCTTTCTCGCCCGCAATCTCGGCCGTGGTGTTGCCCAGCAAGTTCGTATGATCAAGCCCAATACGCGCAATAACCGCAACCTCGGGCACATCAATCACGTTCGTAGAGTCCAAACGACCGCCAAGGCCAACCTCAAGCACCACGATGTCGCACTTGCTTTCCGCAAAATATTGCAGCGCGACAGCCGTCATCAGCTCGAACTCTGTGGGATGGTCGTCGCATTCAGCAGCCATCGCCTCAGCATGCTTGCGAACCTCAAGCGTGACGCGCGTAAGCGCCTCGTAGCTGATATCGAGCCCATTCACGCGAATGCGCTCTTCAAATCGTTCGATAAAGGGACTGGTAAACAAGCCCGTGGTATAGCCAGCAGCTTGCAGTATGCTCGCAATATACGAACACGTGCTGCCCTTCCCATTCGTGCCCGCAACGTGCACGAACCGAAGCGAATCCTGCGGGCGCCCCAAACGCTCAAGAAGCTCTCGAATACGGTCAAGCCCCAGCCGAGAGGCTTGCCAATAGGGAGTGTTGATATACGCAATGGGATCGAAATCCCCCGCTTCAAATGAGTCAGAAATCACCAGTAACCCGCAATCTATTAAGTGAGCGTCACACAACGCAATCATTACGCGTAAGCAGTTCTACAACAAGCGTTACGCAAGCATGCGAATAGTCAGAAAAAGCAGCAGAATGCCCACAGCAAAAGGGACATGACGCTAAGAGCGAACGCTGTTAGCTAGCAGACGCAGCACCATCACCTTGCTGAGCGGCCTTCATCTTTTCCGCATCAAGCATCTGCAGCACTTCCTTCAGCGTAACGAAATCATTCTCTAATGCCTCACGCTTAGCACCGTCATACAAAGCAGCAGCAGGATGAAATATCGGAAACACCAAAAACTTGCCCGCCTTATAGGCATGCCCATGCAAGCGCGAGATGCCCATCTGCGTCTTCAAGATAAACTGCGTTGAGAATTTCCCCAGCGTCACGATGACCTCGGGATCAATGGTTCGCGTCTGCTCACGCAAAAACGGCGTACACGCCTCAATCTCCTCAGGACGAGGGTCGCGATTCGAAGGCGGCCGACACTTCAACACGTTCGCGATGAACACGTCCTCGCGACGCAAGCCAGCAACTCCCAGCAGTTCATTTAAATAATGCCCGGCAGCCCCCACAAAAGGCTCGCCCTGCAAGTCCTCATTTTTCCCAGGAGCTTCGCCAACGAACAACACCCGGGCATGGGGGTTTCCCGTGCCGAAAACCGTTTGCGTGCGCCCATCAGCAAGAGGGCACCGCCGACAACCCCTCACCTGCAAGTTCAATTCATCCAAAGGAATATGAGGCTTAGGCACTACAACCCCCTGTTCAGACCGTCAACGCTATAAAGCCTATCACAGAAAGCAATCAAACCCCAAAGAATCAAGGACTGGTAAGGGCAAAAGCCGACTCATAGCCATTCATTATCCCCCAGAACGCAGAAGAGACCCGCGCGCAAGAGAAGGCGCCCCCGGAACGCAGAATAGGCCGCGCGCAGCAGGCCCCAGAGCGCGGAAGGGGACCCGCTCATAGACGCCCTAAAACGCAAGAAGGGCCCGCGGGGGAGACGATCCCCCCGCGGGCCCTGCCGGCCTCCGCGGCCGCTCGCGCAATAGAAAAGCGCCCTCCGCGAGCGCGACGCCCTGCCCTCCCGCAGCCTTGCGCTGCAGTACTCTCGGCGAAGGCGGGCTTAACTGCCGGGTTCGGGATGGGACCGGGTGATCCCCGCCTCTGTGGTCGCGCTCGCGGGGGGCGCTCCCCCGCGGCTCATGGATATGAGCCTGCCCGGGTCCCCTTCCGGGGCGACCCTGGCGGCCGTGCAGCGAAGGAAGCTGCCCGCACATCGACGCCTCGCAAAATCCCTTACGAGGATGCGAAGAGCTCGGGCTATCAGCAGCGCTCGGCTGAGCGGGTCGCCCCGCTTGCACCTGCGCCCTGTCGACCGGGTGTTCTACCCGGGCCCTTACCGGAAAGTGGACTCATCTCGGAGACGGCTTCCCGCTTAGATGCCTTCAGCGGTTATCCGTGCCGGGCGTAGCTAGGCGGCCGTGCCGTTGGTCGACAACCGCTGCACCAGAGGCCCGTCCACCCCGGTCCTCTCGTACTAGGGGCAGACCTCCTCAATCCACTTGCGCCTGCGGAGGATAGGGACCGAACTGTCTCACGACGTTCTGAACCCAGCTCGCGTACCGCTTTAAACGGCGAACAGCCGTACCCTTGGGACCGACTTCAGCCCCAGGATGCGATGAGCCGACATCGAGGTGCCAAACCTTGCCGTCGATGTGGACTCTTGGGCAAGATCAGCCTGTTATCCCCGGAGTACCTTTTATCCGTTGAGCGACGGCCGTTCCACTCTGTGCCGCCGGATCACTAGAGCCTGCTTTCGCACCTGCTCGGCCCGTCCGCCTCGCAGTCAAGCTGGCTTGCACTCTTGCGCTCTCGGGACGGTTGCCGACCGTCCTGAGCCAACCTTTGCGCGCCTCCGTTACTCTTTAGGAGGCGACCGCCCCAGTCAAACTACCCGCCTGGCACGGTCCGCGGCCCCGGTCAGGGCGCCGCGTTAGGCCGCCGGAACGGAGGGGGCAGTATTCCAAGGGCGGCTCCGCCGGGGCTGGCGCCCCGGTTTCGATGCCTCCTGCCTATCCTCTACGCGCCGAGCCAACGGCCAATGCCAAGCTGCAGTGAAGGTTCACGGGGTCTTTCCGTCCTTCCGCAGGTAATTCGCATCTTCACGAATAGTGCAATTTCACCGGGTCCATGGTCGAGACAGCGCCCAAGTCGTTACGCCGTTCGTGCAGGTCGGAACTTACCCGACAAGGAATTTCGCTACCTTAGGACCGTTATAGTTACGGCCGCCGTTTACCGGGGCTTGGCTTCAGCGCTTCGCACGAGTGCTAACGCATCCGCGTAACCTTCCGGCACCGGGCAGGCGTCAGACCCTATACTTCCCCTCGCGGGTTGGCAGAGTCCTGTGTTTTTGGTAAACAGTCGCTTGGGCCGTTTCGCTGCGGCCGCCCAGGGCTCGGGGAGCGTGTCCCTCCACCCCGGGCGGCGCTCCTTCTCCCGAAGTTACGGAGCGGTTATGCCGAGTTCCTTGACCATGGTTCCCCCGATCGCCTCGGTATGCTCTACCCGCCCACCTGTGTCGGTTTTGGTACGGGCGCCTCTGTCCCTGCCTAGGGGTTTTTCCAGGGAGCGTGGGCTCCGCAGCTTCGCCATGCGGCTTCGTCTCGCGTCTCGGCCTTGCGTGCAGGGCGGGTTTGCCTGCCCTGCGGCCTACGCGCTTTCACGGGGGCGTCCAGAACCCCGCCTGCGTACCCTTCTCCGTCGCCCCGTCGGTCTGAATAGCGGTCCAGAGGCGGTACAGGAATGTCCGCCTGTTGCGCATCGGCTACGCCTTCCGGCCTCGCCTTAGCTCCCGACTGACCCTGGGAGGATTAGCCTTCCCCAGGAAACCTTGGGCTTACGGCGGCGGCGTTTCCCGCGCCGCTCTCGTTACTCATGCCAGCATCCTCACTCCCCTGCGCTCCACCGTCGGTCGCCCTCCGGCTTCTCCGCCCAGGGGAAGCTCCCCTACCAATGTGTCTACATTCCGCCGCTTCGGCGCGTCGCTTAGCCCCGTGAATTGTCGGCGCGCCCCCACTCGACCAGTGAGCTGTTACGCACTCTTTGAATGCATGGCTGCTTCTAAGCCAACATCCTGGTTGTCTGGGCAGGGGCACATCCTTTGCCACTCAGCGACGACTTGGGGGCCTTAGCGGGCGGTCTGGGCTGTTTCCCTCTCGAGCACACAGCTTAGCCCACATGCTCTGACTCCCGGCCTTTCCGTCCCGTCGGCATTCGGAGTTTGGTCGGCATCGGTAGGCGGTGAGGCCCCCTCCTCCGTCCAGTGCTCTACCGCCGCGGGAAAACGGCCGGGGCTAGCCCTAAAGCTATTTCGGGGAGAACGAGATATCTCCGGGTTTGATTGGCCTTTCACCCCTACCCACGGGTCATCCCCTCCGTTTTCAACCGAAGTGGGTTCGGCCCTCCACGGGGTCTTACCCCCGCTTCAGCCTGCCCATGGGTAGCTCACCCGGCTTCGCGTCCACCGCGCGCGACTACGTCGCCCGCTTAAAGACTCGCTTTCGCTGCGGCTCGCTTCTATAGCTTAACCTCGCCGCGCGCGGTGACTCGCTGGCTCATTCTACAAAAGGCACGCCGTCACAGCGCGATGGCTGCTCCGGCTGCTCGTGGGCGCGAGGTTTCAGGCGCTGTTTCACTCCCCTCTCGGGGTGCTTTTCACCTTTCCCTCGCGGTACTGGTTCGCTATCGGTCGCGGGAGAGTGTTCAGCCTTGGAGGGTGGTCCCCCCTGCTTCGCGCGGGGTTTCACGTGCCCCGCGCTACTCTGGGAATCGGGAACCCGCTGCCTGCGCCTCTTCGGGTACGGGGCTCTCACCCTGTTCCGCCGGCCTTCCCAGGCCGTTCCCCTGAGGGGCAGGTTTATGACAGCGGGAGGGGGGTGCGGCCCCCTCGCGTCCCGCCCAGCAACCCCGGCGCGGAAGCGCCCGCACGCTGTGACACGCGCGCCGGTTTGGGCTGGCCCGGTTTCGCTCGCCGCTACTCCCGGGATCTCGGTTGATTTCTCTTCCTCGGGGTACTTAGATGTTTCAGTTCCCCCGGTTGCCTCCTGGCGCCCTATTTGATTCAGGCGCCGGTAGCGGGGCATTGCCCCCGCTGGGTTCCCCCATTCGGGAATCCCGGGATCGAAGGCCGTTTGCGCCTCCCCCGGGCTTATCGCAGCTTGCCGCGCCCTTCGTCGACTTCCCGCGCCAAGGCATCCGCCTCGCGCCCTTAACATCTTCCATCCAAGGGATCCTGACTGAATTAGTACAGGTCGTTCAAATCGATAGAGAATACCAGATGAATGATCGTTGCGATCGTGAAGAATCCGAATCGTCTTAATTGGATCGATTCTAAATAATTCGTTCTCGGGGGCCGGGGGGATTGCCCCGGCCCCGCGTCGTCATGCTTTCGCTTCGCTTCGCTGTTCGGCTGTCAAGGTGCCTCGGGGCGGGAGCCCCGGGAGCCGGATGCTGGATGGAAGAGACTTCCAGTGAGGCAGCGATTCTCTTGATTGGTCGAATCTCCCTAGAAAGGAGGTGATCCAGCCGCACCTTCCGGTACGGCTACCTTGTTACGACTTCACCCCCCTCACCCTCCACACCTTCGACGCCTCCGCCCCCCGGAGGGGTTCGGCCGGCGGCTTCGGGTGCAGACGACTCGGGTGGTGTGACGGGCGGTGTGTACAAGGCCCGGGAACGTATTCACCGCGGCGTGCTGATCCGCGATTACTAGCAACTCCGGCTTCACGGAGGCGGGTTGCAGCCTCCGATCCGAACTGGGGCCGGCTTTGCGGGATCCGCTCCCCCTCGCGGGGTGGCAACCCTCTGTACCGGCCATTGTAGCACGTGTGCGGCCCAGGGCATAAGGGGCATGATGACTTGACGTCGTCCCCGCCTTCCTCCGGCTTGACGCCGGCGGTCCCCCGCGAGTCCCCAACTGAATGCTGGCAACACGGGGCAGGGGTTGCGCTCGTTGCGGGACTTAACCCAACACCTCACGGCACGAGCTGACGACAGCCATGCACCACCTGTCACCGCTCCTTCCGGCCACGGCGTCTCCGCCGCTTCACGGTGATGTCAAGCCCTGGTAAGGTTCTTCGCGTTGCTTCGAATTAAGCCACATGCTCCGCTGCTTGTGCGGGCCCCCGTCAATTCCTTTGAGTTTTAGCCTTGCGGCCGTACTCCCCAGGCGGGGCGCTTAACGCGTTGGCTGCGGCGCGGAAGATGTTATCCCCCACACCTAGCGCCCATCGTTTACGGCTGGGACTACCAGGGTATCTAATCCTGTTCGCTCCCCCAGCTTTCGCGCCTCAGCGTCAGTTTCGGCCCAGAGAGCTGCCTTCGCCGTCGGTGTTCCTCCCGATATCTGCGCATTCCACCGCTACACCGGGAATTCCGCTCTCCCCTACCGCACTCGAGAGCGCCAGTTCGGGACCCGGCCGGGGGTTGAGCCCTCGGGTTAGAGGTCCCGCTTAGCGCTCCGCCTACGCGCGCTTTACGCCCAATGAATCCGGATAACGCTCGCCCCATACGTATTACCGCGGCTGCTGGCACGTATTTAGCCGGGGCTTCTTCTGCGGGTACCCTCGTTGAAGTGTTCCCCGCTGAAAGCGGTTTACGACGCGGACGCCTTCGTCCCGCACGCGGCGTTGCTGCGTCAGGGTTGCCCCCATTGCGCAAAATTCCCCACTGCTGCCTCCCGTAGGAGTCTGGGCCGTATCTCAGTCCCAATGTGGCCGGTCGGTCTCTCAACCCGGCTACCCGTCGTCGGCACGGTGGGCCTCTGCCCCGCCGTCTACCTGATGGGCCGCGACCCCATCCCCCGCCGCCAAGGCTTTCCCGGCCAGGACATGCGTCCTTGCCGGAGTACCAGGTATTAATCCCCCTTTCGGGGGGCTGTCCCTGGGCGGGGGGCAGGTCGGTCACGTGTTACTCACCCGTTCGCCGCTTCATGTCCGCCCGGAGGCGGTTTCATCGCTCGACTTGCATGTGTTAGGCACGCCGCCAGCGTTCATCCTGAGCCAGGATCAAACTCTCCGTTGAAGAAGAGCGGGGCCGGTCTCCCGTCCCCGCGATCTTTGGCATAAAAAGAAAAACTTTAAAAGAAATTGTAAATCCGGGGCAGGCGGGCTCAAAGTAGGTAGGCCCTGCCTGCGCTGGCTTCACTGGCTATTGTGATCGTCTCTTGTCCAGTATCCGGTTCTCAAGGTTCCCGCCTGCGGGGTCGCCCCCGCGGCTTTCGGCCTTCGCGCTTTCGCGCTTGGCGCAAGATTGAATAATACGCGCCTCCCCGCCCCGATGCAAGGACTATTTTCTGCTGGGCGGTTTCTCCACGTTTCCTACATATTTGGGTTTTAGGGCGGGATGCTGGCTTCATGCCTACAGAGGAGCGCCTCGGGCTGCGCGCGCCCGCCGTCACGCTCGGTCTTGCGCGCGCCTCCGCTTCCGATCGAAAGCGCGCACCTGCGTTACTAGCACACTTGAACCTCTTTTCTTACGCGCGCCGTACGCGGTTTTTACATTGGGGTATTACATTGAACGTGAGCATGAAGAGGCGTTTCGCTCGGGGCCGTTTGGCGAGTTTGCGAAGCGCGAAGGTGCGTTGGAAGGGGTTGGCATGAGACGTTTGCAGATGCATTTTGCGTGGTACATGGCATCGTACACGGTGCTTATGCTGGTCAGTTACGCGCTGTGGATTGCCGCGGGGTCGCCTGCCGGGCCGCTTGAGGCCGGCACGTTTGCGGGCGGCTTGCAGGCGGTGTCGAACTTCCTGGTGGATTTCGCTGTGGTTGCCTATCCTTTATATGCTGCGATTCGCTTCATTATCAAGCGGCTGTCGCGTCCGATGGGCACGCGCTTGCGTCCGGTGAAGGGCGAGACGAAACGCGAAGTTGCTGTGAAAGCTGCTTCTTCCCTTTCGTTGTAGTCTCGTGAAAGCAAGTAGGTAGTCTTTATATAGGTGTAGATGCGGTCGATCGCGGTTCTGGTTGGAATAGCGATCGACCGCTTTGTTGTTTACGCTGCCACTTGCAGTCCCGGGTGGGCACCGCAGACGAGCGCGTTTTCGCTTTGCGCGGCTGTTCGCGGTTCCAGCTGGACATCGCGAACGGGCGCGCTTTCGTTTACGTGGCAAGCTGCGGGCAAACCGTTTCCATATTGATACGAAACGCGCGGCATATCACCGCAGCCTGTTCGATAGGCGTGCCTTGCCGATTGCGGTAAAATCGCAGAAACGGATTTCCAGCTCGGCCAAGCGCAGCGCTTGCCGGAGAGGCGACCATGGCTTCCTCAAACAACATTGCAGACCAAATTGCCAACGCGGTGCAAAACGCCGTGAACTCGAAGGATTTCAGCAACCTGCAGTCCTCCATCGAACGCAGCATCGACGTTGCCGCGCAAAGCATCGGGAAAGGCATCGCGCAGGCATCCGACGGGTTTCGCCGCGGCCAGGAGCAGTACGCAGCCATTCAACAGCGCAAACGTCAGGAAGAGCAGATGAATGCCCTGTACGCCAAGCCCTCGTCGGAGCGCGGGGCGGGCGTGGCGCTGACGGCAACGGGCTGCGCGCTGGCCGTTCCACTGCTTGCGTGCGGCGGGTTGCTGCTGCTGGTGAACTGGGGCGCCGCGGCCACGTCGCTGGTTGCGGGCGCCGCCTGCGCCGTCATGGCCGCCGTGGGCGGGCGCAAGCTGCAGCTGGCGAAGCGCTTCGAGCGATATCGCGACGTCATCGGCCTGCGCGACCGCTGCAGTATCGAAGAGCTGGCCGCGGCATGCGCCGACACGGCGGACAACGTGCGCAAGAACGTGAAGAAGATGCTGGCGAAAGGCCTGTTCAGGCAAGCGGCGCTTGACAATAGCGAAACCATGCTGCTTATGACGCCGGGCGCTTACCAGCAGTACGAAAGCCAACGCGCCGAGGCGCTGCGCCAGCAGCATCAACGCGACTTGGCGGAATCGGCCCGCGCGGCGGAGCCGAAAGCCGAGCCCACGGCGCAGCAGCGCCAGATTCTCGAGCGCGGCGAAGGGTTCATCGCGCAGATTCGCGAGAGCAACCAGGTCATCCCCGGCGAAGACGTTTCGCGCACGCTTGACCAGATTGAGCACGTTGTTCGCGCCATTTTGGATTGCGCCGCCGAAAATCCCGAGGTCATCGACGACCTAGACCGCCTGATGGACTACTATCTGCCCACAACGGTGAAGCTGCTTGACGCGTACCGCGAGCTTGACGGGCAGCCTATCCAAAGTAGCAGCATCCAGCAGTCCAAACGCGAGATCGAAGGGGCTCTTGGCAGCCTGAACACCGCGTTCGAGAAGCTGCTTGACTCGCTGTTCCGCGACATGGCCATAGACGTGTCGTCCGACATTTCGGTGCTGCACACCGTGCTGGCGCAAGAAGGCCTGGTGGACGGGCCGTTCGATAGCGCCAAACGCAGCTGAACGCCAGGACGGCAGCGTTTGATGTTGCGTGAGGTTTGAAGCGTTGCGAAACTCTGCCTCGCCTGCGGAATCGGCTGCTCGTCGCAGCGTGCATGACCTTGGGCTTTACGATTCGGGTTTCTGGCTTGAACCGCGGGATGAGAATTCGGATTCCAAGCCTGCTTGGGACGCATCGGCTTGATGAGGAGCTTGAACAGTCGAGAGGGACCGAAGCATGAACGGTAACGACATCGGCTTCGCCGATGAAATGATGATTCAAAACGAGACACCGATCACGATGGAGTCACGACGAAAGGAAGCGCTATGACAAACGCCAACGACCAGCAAGTAAAACCCCAGCTCACCTTGACGCCTTCGCTTGACGACGCGCCGGTGCCCGAGCTGGTTGCGCAGCCCGCCGCCACCGTCCCGTCCGCCCCCGAGCAGGCAACGTCGCAGCTTGACGACAGCATGCTGACCGACGAGGAAAAGCAGATGGTCGACTCGTTCGCCCAGCAAATCGACGTGCGCGACTCCGCCATGGTGCTGCAATACGGCGCGGGCGCGCAGAAGAAAATGGCCGATTTCTCGGAAACGGCGCTTTCGGGCGTGCGCACGAAAGACCTTGGCGAAGTGGGCGGGCTTATCACCGACGTGGTCACCGAGCTGCGCAGCTTCGACGCCACCGAGGAGAAGGGCCTGTTCGGCTTCTTCAAGAAGGGCGCCAGCAAAGTAGACGCGCTGCGCACGCGCTACGACAAGGCCGAAGCGAACGTCAACAAGATCGTCGAGGCGCTGAAGGGCCATCAGATGACGCTGATGAAGGACGCCGCCACGCTTGACAAGATGTACGAGCTGAACCTGACGTACTTCAAAGAGCTGACCATGTACCTGCTGGCCGGCAAGAAGAAGCTTGCCGAGGTTCGCAGCGGTGACCTGGCGAAACTGACGGAGCAAGCGCGCATATCCGGGCGCGCCGAAGACGCGCAGGCCGCGCAAGACCTTGAGGCCATGTGCACGCGCTTCGAGAAAAAGCTAGGCGATTTGGACCTGACGCGCACCATCGCCATGCAAACCGCCCCGCAAATCCGCCTGGTGCAGAACAACGAGATCGTGCTGGTGGAGAAAATCCAGACCACCATCGTGAACACCATCCCGCTATGGAAAAGCCAGATGGTGCTGGCGCTGGGCATCGCGAACTCCGCCGAGGCCGCTCGCGCGCAGAACGCCGTCACGAACATGACGAACGACCTGCTGAAGAAGAATGCCGAGATGCTGCACACCTCCACCGTGGACATCGCGCGCGAATCCGAGCGCGGCATCGTGGACATCGAAACCCTGAAGAACACGAACGAGACGCTTATCAAGACGTTCGACGAGGTTATGCAGATTCAGGCGGAAGGCCGCCAGAAGCGCGCCGAGGCCGAGGCCGAGATGCGCCGCATGGAAGCCGACCTGAAGCAGAAGATGCTGGAGATTCCTCGCGTGTAGCGTCGTTGTCATTTCGACCGGAAGAAGGCATGGTGCACGGGAGCATTGCAGACTCCGTGGAGCACGCGTTGCGCAGCCCGCGGTCGTTAACGCCGCTGGTGCTGTTGATGGGCTTTTTGGGCGCAACGCTGCGCTATGCGCTGGAAGCAGCGCTGCCAGCAGGCGGCGGGTTTCCCGTGGCCACGCTTTCCGTGAACATCTTCGGCTGCTTCACGCTTGAGATTATCAACCAGTACGTGGCGCGGCGCACGAAGCTGCCCGCGCCGCTGGTGAAGTCGATGGGCGTGGGACTGATTGGCGCGTTCACCACCATCGCCGCGCTTTCGACCGAGAACTTGGCGTTTTTGCAGAGCGGGCGCTATGGGATGTTCGCCGCGTATCTGGGAATCACCGTTGCCACCACGTTCGGGGCCGCGCTGGCGGGAAAGGCGGTTGCCGACAAACTTGCAAAGCGGCACGAAAGGGGCGGAGCGCCGGGGCGCCATGCTTGCTGCGAGACGGAAATCGGGGCCGATTCCCGCTGTCTTTCTGACGACCGCAAACAAGACGCTGTAGGGGTGAACGCGCCAGAGGCCTCGGTGACGAAGCGGGATGGTGGCCGAACGCGGAGCGGAGGACCCGAGCGCGGGCGCGGGGAAAGCGTAGGCGATGCACGATGAGCCTGACGACGTTTCTGCTGGTGGGGCTTGGCGGTGCTTGCGGGGCGCTGTGCCGACACAAGGCTCTGACGTTTTTGAAGCCGAAAGCCGCCGGGCCGTTCCCGTGGTCAACGCTGCTGGTGAACCTGGTTTCCTGTACCATCGCCGGCGCGGCGCTTGCGGGGTGCCTTGCCATGGGGCAGATGGCGTATACCGCGCTGACCATGGGTTTTCTTGGCGGGTTCTCCACGCTTTCCACCATGAACTGCGAGGCCGTTGACCTGGCGGGCGAAGGGCGGCGCGGCATGGCGGCAGCCTACGTTGCCGCCACGTACGCGTTGACGCTTGGGGCGGCGGGCGCAGGGTTCGCAGGCGTATCCGCATTATTGTAGGGGCGGCGTCGGAGTTCGCGGGCGGGCCGCTTCGATCCTGTTTCTTGTGCCGAAAGGGCAGTTGCCGGAGCAGGGCCGGCTGGTAGAATAGCGGCTATGAAACTGCAGCAATTGAAATACGTCATCCAGGTTGCCGAGTCGGAGTCGCTGACTGCGGCGGCCGAGCGGCTGTTCATCGCGCAGCCCAGCTTGTCGAAGGCCGTATCCGAACTGGAGCGCGAGATGGACATCACCATCTTCACGCGGTCGCGCACCGGCGTGGTGCCCACCGAGGAGGGCATGCGCTTTTTGTCGCGCGCGCGGCAGGTGGTTGAGCAGGCCGAGCTTTTGGAAAGCGAGTACAAGGGCACGGACCGGCCGCGACGCGTGTTCGGCATCTCCACGCAGCATTACGCGTTCGTGGTGAACGCGTTCGTGTCGCTGGTGCGCGAATTCGACCAGAACCGCTACGAGTTTTCGCTGCGTGAAACGTCCACGGCCGGCATCATCGACGACGTGCGCGTGCAGCGCAGCGAGCTGGGCGTGCTGTACCGCTGCGATTTCAACGGCAGCGTCATCACGAACGCCGTGAAGTCAGCCGACCTGCATTTCGAGCCGCTGTTTTGCGCCTCGCCGCACGTGTTCGTCAGCCGCGACAACCCGCTGGCGGCGCGCCCAAGCGTGACGCTTGCCGACTTGGCGCCGTACCCGCGACTGAGCTATGACCAGGGTGTTCGCAATTCGCTGTACTTCGCCGAAGAGTTGCACATTGCCGAAGCGGTGGACAAAAGCATTGTGGTGACCGATCGCGCCACGCTGTTCAACCTGGTCATTGGCCTGAACGGGTACACCATCTCAAGCGGCATCCTGTCCGAGGATTTGAACGGCAGCCAAATCGTGTCCATTCCGCTTGAAAGCAGCGAGCACATGGAGCTGGGGTACGTGAAGCGCGCCGACCGGCCGCTTTCGTCGATTGCCGAGCGCTACCTGCAGCTTTTGCGCGATTACGTGCGCGAATACCAAAACGAGCAGGGCGTATAGCGAAAGCTTCGCACGGGGGGCGGCCGCGCGAAGTGCCGGTACGTGGCGCCTTGCCGAGCGCAAGCGCGGGGCGTCGGGCACGTGGTTTTACCGTTGCCGTTGCCGATTGCCGAGGAAGCGCTTCATGGAGCAAGCGACTTGAACGCGGCAGGTGCGGTGCTTTCGCTTTCCATAGCTTTTAGATATGGTTAATGCTAACGAACGGATAGTTTTCTATCTTAGCCCAGTGTGACATCCTTGAGGTACGCAACATCGAACGAAAGGATGGCCTCCATGACCGCAACGAACCCTCCTTACAGCTATGACATCGTCGGCAGCTTCCTGCGCCCCGAGGCGCTGAAACAGGCGCGCGCCGATTTCGCCGCCGGCACCATCACGCGCGAGGCGCTGACCGCCGCCGAGAACAAGGCCATCGCCGAGCTGGTGAAAAAGGAGAAGCAGGCGGGCCTGAAGGCCGTCACCGACGGCGAGTTCCGCCGCGCCATGTGGCACCTCGACTTCCTTGAGGCGCTTGAGAACGTGGAGCACGTTGACGCCGACACGTGGTCGGTGGAGTTCAAGGGCCCCAAGCCCAAGGGCGCGCAGCTGGTGTTCCGCGGGAAGATCGCGTTCGGCGACCATCCGTTCCTGGCCCATTTCGACGCGCTGCGCGACATTGCCGGCGACTACCCCACGAAGCTGACCATCCCCGCCCCGTCGATGCTGCACCTGATCCCGTGCGTGCGCGGCAAGGCGACGTATCGCCCCACCGAGCGCTACCAGGACGAGCGCGTGCTGTTCGACGACATCGTGGAAGTGTACCGCGACGCCGTGCGCGCGTTCTACGACCGCGGCTGCCGCTACCTGCAGTTCGACGACACAAGCTGGGGCGAGTTCTGCGATGCGGCCAAGCGCGAGGCGTACGCCGCCGAGGGCATCGACGTTGACGAGGTTGCGCGCAACTATGTTGACATGATCAACCGCATCCTTGAGGTGAAGCCCGCCGACATGACCATCACCACGCACATTTGCCGCGGCAACTTCCGCTCCACGTGGTTCTCTTCGGGCGGCTACGAGCCGGTGGCCGAGGTGCTGTTCGGCGGCGCGAACTACGACGGGTTCTTCCTGGAGTACGATTCCGACCGCTCGGGCGACTTCGCACCGCTTGCGCACATCAAGGACCAGAAAGTAGTGTTGGGCCTGATCACGTCGAAGTTCCCTGAGCTAGAAAACGAGGACGACGTTATCGCGCGCATCCACGAGGCCGCGCAGTACGTGCCGCTTGAGCAGCTGCGCCTGTCCACGCAGTGCGGGTTCTCCTCCACCGAGGAAGGCAACGTGCTGACCGAGGACGACCAGTGGGCGAAGATCGCGCTGGTCAAGCGCATCGCCGAGCGCGTGTGGGGGTAGTGCGCGCAGGGCGCGAGACGTACGCATAACATGCCGAGGAAGGTGCCAAGCGGAATGGCTTGGCACCTTTTGTTTTGGGGAAATGCAAGTGACTATGGCTTTGCCCATGCGGCGGGCAACCACAACCCCTTCCCCACGCACACGCTAGGCTGCCACGAGCCCTGCCGAATGGCCTGATTGCGTGGCGATGGCCCGGGCGGGGCGCCGGGAGTGCTATGGTATGGCGAAATCATTCGCGAAGGACGAGGCGTGTTTTGAGCAGCAAAAACAATTTGAAGTCGATATTCGTCGTGTACCTGCTGGGGCTTTTGCTAGGCGGGCTGTACGTGGGCATGGTGGCGCCGGTGCGCCTGGTCATCCAGGAGCAGTTCGTCCTCGATGACGCCACGGGCATCTGGATGATCAACATCTACACGTTGTTTTACGCGGCGTGCATCCCTGTGGTGGGCAAGCTGGCCGACATGCGCGGGCGCAAGCCGGTGTTTCTGGGGTGCCTGATCACGTTCGGCGCAGGGTCGCTGATATGCGGATTGTCGCAGATGGCCGGCAGTTTCGAGGTGCTGCTGGCGGGCCGTTTGGTGCAAGCCGTGGGCGCGTGCGGCGTCATTCCCGTGGCAAATGCGGAAATCGGCTCAACGTTTCCGCAGGAGAAGAAGGGCATGGCGCTGGGTATCGCCGCCGCCGTGGCAGGCATCGCCAACGTGCTGGGCGCCGCCGCGGGAAGCCTGATCATGGGCCTGGTGGGCAACGAGAACTGGTCGGCGCTGTTCTTCTTCGCGCTGCCCGTGTGCGCAGCGCTGGTGATTGCCGGGGTGCGCGTGCTGCCGAACCGCACCGTCGATAACCGCGAGCCGCTTGATGCGGCCGGATCGGTGCTGATGGTGATAACCGTGCTGCTGCTGTTGCTGGCGCTGCAGGGCATCGACGTGGGTAACCTGGCCGCGTCGCTTGGCTCGGCAGCTGTGCTGGGGCCGGCGGCGGGCTTCGCCGTGTTCCTGGTGGCGTTCGTGCTGGTGGAGCGGCGTGCGAAAAGCCCGGTGTTCCACCTGGAGTATTTGGGCAACCGCGCCATTGTGGTGACGATGGTGGTGAGCTTTTTCGTGGGCTGCGTCACCATCACCATGACATTGATCCCCGAGGTGGCCGAGTTCATCATGGACGCACCGGTGGGCTCGGGCGGGCTGTATATCCTGCCCGTGGGCGTGATGTGCATGTTCGGACCGCCGCTGGGCGGCAAGCTCATCGACAAGTTCGGGCCGAAGCCGGTGCTGATGAGCGGCCTGGCCATTGCGACCGTGGGCTTTTTCATGCTGGCGCTGGCAAGCTTGGGCAGCGCGAACGCCGTGCTGCTGATTGCGGGGCTTGCCGTCATGGGCCTGGGCATGGGTTTTGCGATGGGTGCGCCGACGAACTACATGATTCTGGAGAACACGAGCCCCGCCGAAAGCGGGTCGGCCATTGCCACGATCGCGCTGGTGCGGCAAGTGGGCACGACGGTGGCGCCGGCTGTGCTGCTGGGGTTCGTAACGGCCTCGCCGGGGGCCGCGGGGTTCTTCCAGATGCTGGTGTGTGCGGCCGGGTTCTGCCTGGTGTCGCTGGTATGCATGCTGGCGTATCGCGCGAAGTGACGGGCGCAGGCGCGGGCGTTTGCAGGCGCTTACTTGAAGGTAAGCACTTGGCGCGCTGCGGGGGCGGCTTATAATTTGGTTTCGGAAGAAATCGATGTGAAAGGAGCTGTCCCCATGGACAAGGAGCTGTTTGATTACGTTGCCGAGCGCGCCGAGGTGCTGGCCACCGCCGATTCGAGCAAGCAGGAGACCAAGGACGCCGCTGCCGCGTGGAAACAGGCCGTCGAAGGCGCCGACGATACCGCCGTTGAGGCCGCCACGAAAACGCTGGTGGACTACCTGGACGGCCGCCCGAACACCATCGATGCCGTGATCGCCTTTGCCGAGGGCCCGGCGAAGCAGCTGATGGGCGAAGAGACAGCCGCCGCCATGGCCGCCGAGCAGAAGCAGCGCAAGGAGCAGGGCGCGAAATGGTGCGGCTGCCCGTCTTGCACCGCCGCTTCCGAGATTCTGGCGAAGTTCGACCGCTGCGAGCTGTAGTTCGTAGGGTTTTGCGGGTTTGCGGGGTTTGCGGGTTTGCGGGTTTGCGAATCGCGGACGAGTCTTTTGTTGCGCTTGTCGCGGAGTTTTGCGGGTTTGCAGGACTTGTGGGTTCGTGGGCTTTGCGGGGTTCGCGGGTTTGCGAGCTCGTGGGCTTTGTGGGGTTCACGAGGCTTGCGGATTAGCGGGTTTGCGGGACTTGCTGGTTTGCATGGTGCGCCGCGCGCGTTCGGGAAACCGAGGGCGCGCGGTGTTTTGCGCTTGAGGGGTAAATTCGCAGGTCAACGCTGTGCTTGACTTCGTTGATACAATATAGGTCTGATAAACTGCGCGTGGACTTTTCCAGACTTTGTGCGTCTTCTTTTCGCCACGCAACCGCTTTGCTGCCGGGTTTTCGCCCACGCAGCTTCCCGATTGCATGAAGGAGCGTGCATACGTATGTCGAACCATGCCCTGTCCCCTGCTGCTGCAGGAACTTCTGTCGCCCAATCCCCCTCCCTGCGTTCCGCAGAAATGCAACCTACATGGCAAACTCGCGTAAAAGGATCGCCCGTGACGCTCGCAACGAGCGCTGGCGAAAATGCAGCGGCTATACCAGCTGAACGGTGTAAACCGGTTGCCGACGCGATGGCCGAGGGGCTCGCTGGCGCAAACTGGCCAGCAGGCGCAAATTCGCGAGCGGAGCGTGGCCTTTCTGCCACCACCCGCACCGAAGGTGCCGCTGCCCGTGCGCGCGCTGTGGCGCTCGTGTTCTTCGGCGGCGCGTGCTACGGATTCAACGCCACGTGCTACAAGCTCTCCTATGCTGCCGGATTCAGCTCGGCGCAGATTGCTGCCGCGCAGATGTGGTTTGCGTTTGCCCTGTTCGCCGTGCTGCTAGGCATCGATTTTGCCCGCGGACGCAGGTGGAGCGCCATCGGGCGCGCGAACACGGCCAAGCTGGTGGGCATCGGCGCCGTGACGTGCATCACCTCCATCTTCTACACGTACGCCATGAGCGTGCTGCCCGTGCCGCTGGCGTTGACGCTGCTGTTCCAGTTCACGTGGATCGGCACGGTAATCCAGGTTGCCATCACGCGCCGCCCGCCCGCTGCAAGCCAGGTGGTGTCGGCGCTGATCATCGTGTTCGGAACGGTATTCGCAAGCGGGCTGTACGCCGCCGATCTTTCCAGCTGCAACCCGTGGGGCATTGCCGCGGGGCTGGTTGCCGCCGTAAGTTGCGCGGCGTTCATGGCGCTTTCGGGCCATGTGCAGCCGGAATGCTCGCAGGCGCAGCGCGGGTTTCTCATCTGCGGCGGCGCGGTGGTGATGTCGCACCTCATTTGCCCCGACTTCATCGTGTCCGGCGTGCTGGTGCAGGGCATCGCGCCGTTGGGCCTGATCGCGGGCGCGTGCGGGTTCTTCCTGCCCGTGCTGTTGTTCAGCATCGGGACGCCGCATCTGCCCACGGGCCTGTCCACGGTGCTTGCGGCGTCCGAACTGCCAGCGGGGCTGTTCGTGGCCATGCTGGTGCTGGGCTCTCCCATTGGGCCAGTGGAGTGGGCCGGCGTGGGCATCATCCTGGCAGGCGTGTGCGTGTCGCAACTGCAGTTTTTGCCGAAACGGGGAAAGTAGGACCGAACTACCAGTTGCGGCCGACGGGCGCGCGTCGCGAAAAATCGCTCATGTATGTGATTTAACTCGGCGACGCAAGCAAACGCTTCATTCACGGTTACGTTTCCCCAGTTCACAGCCACGCCATTAGTGACAATAGCCCGCCTGCTGTCAGCAAATCACATACATGAGCGATTTTTCGCGATATCTCTGCCTCAAGCGGTAAGGGTGCAGCGCTTCGTGCAACGGCGGGCTCGAGAAGCTCTCTAACGAAAACGGGTTCGTAAAGCTTTGGGCGTTGAAGCCCAAAGCTTGAAGGTCTGCAGATGAAAGACCGGTCAGACCGATTCTCGCAGCGTCGGTGACCTGGGGAAACGCAGTATAGCCTTTGGCGCTCGCGCCCGCACGCAAGAAAGAAGGGCCACTGGGCCTAATTTGGCGCGTTAGCCCTTCTTCGGAAGTATTTGCGCTACCAGTTACGGCCTTCGCGGATTTCTACAACGTGGAGCGTGTCGCCGTCGACAGTGAAGCCGATGTCTTGACCCGCGTAGGCAAGGCGGTACACGCGCTTGGGCTCGTGCTTGCTGCCGGCGCGGCGCGGGTCTTGGCGCAGCACCTCCACAAGCCCGTCAAGCTTGCCCGGCGTGATTTGTTTCGCCAGGTCATCGGGGAAATCGACCGAAAGCTCGTGCCACGGCACCTCGTCGACGAAGCCAGCGGCGGCGTCCGGATGGCAATCGGCGAACGGAATGTAGGGTTTGATGTCGTAGATGGGCGTGCCGTCGCGCAGGTCGGCGCCGAACACGTGGATGATGGGGCCGGCGTCGGTCAGCTCGACGCGGTCGAGCTTCACACACGAAAGGCCAATGGGGTTCGGTCGAAACGGGCTGCGCGTGGCGAACACGCCCATGCGCTTCGAGCCGCCGAGGCGCGGCGGGCGCACCGTCGGCGACCACGTGTCGGCCGCCGGGTGGCGGTGAGCGCCGGGAGCTGTGGCGCTGTTGGGAGCGCCAGCATCGACCGCGGCGCTAGATGCTGCAGCCGCGTCGAGGGCAGCCGCAGCATCGGCATCGGCGGCGGCGTTAGAATCCGCAGCTGCGTCGGGGACGGACGCGGCTGCGGCATCGGCGGCGATGTCGCCTGCCGTGCCACCGGGGACGCGGTTCTCGAACTGCCACAAAAGCCAGATGTGGGAAAACCCGTCCAGGCCCGTGACCGCCAGGTTCGACGAGAACTCCGGTTCGAACACGATGCGCCCGTGCAGATGCGGGGCAACAAGGCTGTTGCGCGGGATGCCGAACTTCTGCGGCATGTCGGTGTGAATGTGTGCGATAGGTTCCATACTCGACATTGTACCGCGGCCTACCACGCGCCCACGAACAACGCAGAAGCCGGCGGTACAGTCAGCGAATGCGGCACCGCCGCTTTCGCGATTCGATTCTTCGCCATCTCGCCGGGTTGGGGGATGCGGACAAATAGTTGGACCGAATCGGTCCGGTTAGGAGTTCGCGAATGCCAAGCTACGCGGAAGAGCAGAAGCGCAGGGCCGTCGAAACGGTCGAGGAGTGCGGCGGGTCGGTGACGCGCGCGATGCGCAGGCTGGGATACCCCACGCGCCAAACGCTGTATCACTGGCTGAATCGGCGCGACGCGTCGCACGAAAGGAAATCCGGCAGGCCCTGGAGCCATCACGATCCGGCGCCGAAGGCGCAGGCCGTGGCGTTCGTGAGGTCGGGCATGGCCGGCAAGGACGTCGCCGAGATGCTGGGGGTATCGAGCGCCGCGGCGGCCTGCAATTGGGCGAGAGCCGCAGAAGGCCCGAGCCCGGCGGCGGACAGGGGCCCCATAGAGCCCATGGGAGACTCCGAGGACAGGGCGTACGACGGCTTCGAGGGGAGCCTCGAGGAGCGCGTGCGCCAGCTCGAGCTCGAGAACGACATCCTGAGGGCGGCGACGAAGGTTTTAAAAGCCGAAAGCCCCAGCGCGATGACGGACAGGGAGAAGGCCCTGGCCGTAAACGAGCTGCGGGCGACGACGGGGAGAAGCTTGAGAGAGCTCACCGGTTCCTTGAGGATATCGAAGAGCTCCTATGAGTACAAGCGAGCGGCGCTCTGCAGGCCAGACAAGCGCGCCGGGCTGCGGGCGCGCGTGCGCGAGGCGCTCGAGGGCGCGAGCGCCTCGCGCGGCTACCGCTACGTCACGCACGCGCTGCGGTCGGGGGACGACCCGGTCGCGGTGTCCGAGAAGGCGGTGCGCCGCATCATGCGCGAAGAGGGGCTGGCGGTCGCGTACGCTAAGAGGAGGGCGAGGTACAGCTCGTACAAGGGCGAGATATCCGATGCGCCCGAGAACCTGGTCAACCGCGCCTTCCGAGCCGCGGCGCCCAACGAGCTGCGGCTCACCGACATCGCGAAGTTCGGGCTGCCGGGCGGCAAGGTGCACCCGTCCCCGATCCTCGACTGCTTCGACGGCGGCCTGCCCGCCTGGTCGGTCGGCACGGGCTCGAACGCGGAGCTCGCCAACAGCAGCCTCGAAGCCGCGTGCGGCGCCCTTTCCAAAGGGCAGCGCCCCGCGCGCACTCAGATCGCGGGTGCCATTACCGCTGGCCCGGATGGATCGCGATCTGCGAGAAGAACCGCCTGACCAGGTCGATGTCGAAGAAGGGGTGCAGCCCGGACGACTCGGCGATGGAGGGATTCTTCGGCAGGCTCAAGAATGAATTCTTCCACCATCGGGACTGGTCGGGCGTGACGATGCCCGGGTTCTGCCGAATGCTCGGCGCCTATCCGAGATACTACAACGAGGAGCGGCCGAAGGAGAAGCTGGGATGGCTGAGCCCGATGCGGTACCGGAGGAGCCTTGGGCTGGCCGCATAGCCGGTCCAAAGAAACGTCCGCATCCCCTCTGCGTCTGAATCTGCGCGGCGTTGGCGAAGGCGATGTTCATCTCGCAGCCGGTTTCGGCCTTGAAAGCGTCCGCAATCTCCTGGAACGGCTTGGTCATGCCGGCGCCGCAATAGATGTTGAGGCTTTTGCCCTCAAGGCTGGCTGCAGCGGTCTGCTCCGGCTGCTCGGCCTTTTGCTCGCCCTTGTCGGAGGAGCACCCTGCCAGCACGCCGCAGGCGAGCACGGCGCCCGAGGCGGCCGCGCCCGCCCCACCCCCACCGTACGCTCAAGCTATCAGCCATCCATAGCCGCAACGCGCGCCCGCGCTCAAACCTTCCCCAAATGCAAGAAAGGGAACGGGCGAAAACCCGTTCCCTTTCCAAAACCATCGGTTGACCGATGATCGACAAGGATCCGCAGATGATTCGTTAGGCGATCGGCGGGGTGCCCTCGAAGTTGCCGAAGATGGCGTCGATCTGGATGGCGGCACCCATGGGCAGGTTCGCAACGCCGACCACGCGACGAGCGGGGGTTCCCTCGGGGAAGAACCGAGCGTACACCTCGTTGACGGCGTCCATGTCGTTCATGTCCTTCACGAAGATGTTCACCTTGACGCAGTCCTCCAGGGCATGGTCGACGCTCTCGATGATGGCCTTGATGTTCTTGAGAGCCTGCTCGGTCTCGGCCTTCACGCCGCCGGCGACCAGCGCGCCCGTAGCCGGGTCGATGCCGAGCTGGGCGGAGATGTTGTTGTAGTGGGAGAACGCCACGGTCTGGGAGGACAGCTCGTCCTTCGGAGCGTCGGCGATGTTGTTGGCCTCGATGATCAGGCCATGACGGGCCTCGACGGCCTGCGGCGGGGTGCCGTCGCCGTGGGAGCACACGGCCTCGATCTGCACGAGCGCATGCTGCGGCAGGTCGGCGACCTCGACCACGGTGCGGGCCGGCAGGTAGTTGACGGCGCGGGCGATGCCCGAATCCGGGAAGAAGCGCTTGTAGATCTCGTTCATGGCCTCGACGTCGCCGAGGTCCTTCAGGAAGACGGTGACCTTGACGATATCGTCGAACGGAACATCCATGGCGGTCAGGACGGCCTTGATGTTCTTCAGGCACTGAGCGGTCTGCTCCTGCACGCCGCCCATGACGATCTGGTTGGAAACCGGATCGATCGGCAGCTGAGCGGTGATGTTGTTGTAGTGGGAGAACGCCACGGACTGCGTGGACATTGCGTCGAACGGGGCGTTGTGGGTGTTGTTGGCGTACTTGACCAGATCGCCGGCCTGAGGCTCGTTCGGGATGGTGCCTTCGCCGTTGGTGAGCAGAGCCTCAACCTGGACCAGGGCGCCCATGGGCAGATCGTTGACGGCAACGATGGTGCGGGCGGGCACGTAGGTGGTGAAGAAGGACTTGTAAGCCCTCTCCACAGCGTCGAGGTCCATGATGTCCTTGACGAAGATGGTGACACGAACGACGTCGTTCAGGTCATGATCAATGCTCGCAACGATGGCTGCGATGTTGCGGAAGCACTGCTCTGCCTGCTCCTTGACACCGCCCTCGACGATAGCGCCGGTCCTAGGATCGACGGGCAGCTGGGCCGAGAGGTTGTTGTAATGGGAGAAAGCGACGGTCTGAGAGCACATCGGGCACTTCGGTGCGTTCTCGGTGTTCCTTGCCACTACCACGTTATCCGCCATGGCAATACCCTTTCTGTTGACAGCCTTCAATGAGGTTGCGCAAATACGTTTTCCCACGACTTGCGTCTCAGCGCATTAAACGTGACGACGATTGTCATTGTCAATCGATTTTCAGCAAATTCGTTGCCGGCTTCTATCGGTTGAATCCCGGGAATCTAAGCGGAAAAATGATTGCCCGATCCCATAATCCTTATGTTTCGCGCGTATTTTCCAGCGAAACCCTGTTCATTCCGCATACCAATCAATGCCTTTTTCTGCACAGATTTTTCCAACCGTTACCGTTCCGTCAATCACGTTTCCCGGCGAAAAACAGCCGCTTGCCGTCGAAGCCCATCCCTGACGAATCAAGAGCGAACCGTCAAACCAACGGAAAAAGCCCTTGCTACACTCTCACCGAAGGGAGCGGGCCGAAGCCGGATGCACGCCATCGCAAGAGTGCCGAACGGCGCCCCGGACGGCCTGCAAGCATACAAGGAGGAGGGATTCACCATGTTTTTCTACGAGCCGCTATCGGCAACGGCGTGCGTGAGCGTTTTGCTGTACCTGGCATTTCTGATCGGCATGAACGAGCTATCGCGCTTGAACAAATGGGTCGGCGCGGTCATATTCATCGCGCTACCGGTCGTTCTGACCGTCTTCGTCTGGCCCCATACCGCGGTCGAGGGCACGGGCGCCGGCACCTGGTTCCAGTGGGTGAAGACCTACTCGTGCTTAGCCGGAGCGGTCTTGGGCTGGCTGATCGTCTACTTCCCCGCCTTCCAGAAGAAGTACATCGTCTGCATACCGCCCATCATCTTCGCCATCAACATCCTTGAGGCATGTATCCGCGACTTCCAGCTCACGGGCGTCAACGGCATCGTTGACGGCTACATGGTGGTCGGCGGCCCGTGGAACGTCATGAACGGCATCGCCGGCATCTTGAACGCCATCTGCATCTGCGGCTTCTTCGGCATCATCGTCAGCCGCGGTAAGAAGAAGGACTACGTCTGGCCCGATCAGCTGTGGTTCTGGATCATCGGCTACGACCTGTGGAACTTCGCCTACACCTACAACAGCGTCTCCGACCGCTCCATGTACTGCGGCCTGGTGCTTCTGGCAGCCTGCACCATCCCGGCGTTCTTCATCAAGCGCGGCGCCTACGCACAGCACCGCGTCCGCACGCTTGCCGTGAACATGATCGTCACCATGACCATCCCCTGGTTCTTCCTGCATCCGGCGTTCGTGGTCCATTCCACCAACAACCCTGCAGCCCACATGACCATCTCGGTCATCGCGCTCATCTTCAACGCGGGCGTGTTCATCTACCAGGCCTACACGATCTTCGGCAAGAAGCGCAACCCCTTCAAGCAGGAGCTCTACATCGACAACCCGCGCTTCCGCAGGGTGTACCTCGAGAGCATCGACGTTCCCGAGGGTCAACGCGAGGCAGCGCTGGCTAACCTGGAGGAGTTCGGCTACGCGGCCGCATGGGACGAGAAGGGCCGCGTCAAAACCCTGGTGGAGCGCCCGTAACATTCGCCGAGATCCCCACGACCCACAACCCGAACGCGTTCTTCGCCGTCAGCCTGGTGGCGCTCATCGCCAATGCGGCCCTTGCCGCCTACCAGCTACGCCGAATCCGCGCACGGCGCCTTAACCCGCTTAAAGACGAGCTCTATAATGACACGAAGAGCTATCGAGAGGTCGTCGAGGAAAACCGCTGATCTACAGCGAACCGCGCCTTAGCGCACGCAGCGCGGCGGCTTCCCAACATGCGAAGGAGCCCCGTGTCTGCACTGGACAGCAAGCCGTTACCCGGATTCGATCCTGACCTGCCGCACCCCGTCACGCGGCAGGTCAGGCAAAGCGCACGACTTGAAGGCACCGCCGGCGACATCATGTTGGCGGCGCGCGAGCTTTACGAAACCGAAGGGGTCGCCGCCACCAGCATGGCCGCCATCGCACGCAAGGCCGGCGTGGCGCGCAGCCTTCTGTACTATTACTTCCCCGACAAGCAAGCCGTCACCGACGCCGTGATCGAGGACTATCTTGAGGATCTGGTCGAAAGCGTGTCCACCTGGAACGAGCTGCGCGCGTTCGGCGAAACCCCCTCGGAACTGAAAAACTGCGTGTCCATGCTGCGACGCGCGCTCTACACCGCATCGGGCGACCCTCGCCCGATGTTCTCCGTGCTCGAGGAGCTCGGCCTGCGCGACCGCTTCGCCACGCAGGCCGTCCGCGAGGTGGTGACATGCATCCAGAACTACATCGTGTCCGAGTACATGGCGTACCGAACCATCGAGATCCAGCTGATCCCCGAAACGTTCGGCCTGCTCATATTCGGGTTAGCGGGGATGATGAAGGCCAAGCCCGACATCACCGACGACGAGCTTGCAACGCTTATCGCCCAAACGCTTCGCCTTGACATGACGGTGATCGATCCGCCGCCATGGCCGGAACACCCTGATGCGCCTTCGCGCCCGACGCCATCTCCCGATGGCGCGGCTTAGCGCGACGCCTTCGCCAGATTGTGGCAGGCCATCGCAGCAGCTTAACGCCTCACGCCCTATCGAGCCGAAAACGTTCCGCCTACATGAAGGATGGTCTCAAGCACGCCACCCGCAAAGCCGCCCACAAGGCCGGGGACCGCGGTGTTCGACAACGCCGACCCCTCGTAATGCGTGCGGCCCAGGGTATGCCCGCGCACGATTTCCACCACGACATGGCAATCCACGCCCGCGGTGAAGCCCGGGCCGACCCCGACGACGATGGGCGCCATATCCATGGAAGTGCCCAGGTTGCGCTTGGCCAACACGGCATCGACCACCGCGTCGGGCGCCACGTCCTTGACGCACGCGCACGCGGGGTCCACCAGAACGGGGACGACCCCTTCGCCGGAAAGCAGCCCCAAGGCATGGGAAACGTCCTGCGCCCGCACGGCCGTCGCACCTTCCACCTGGGCTTTCCCCACGCGAACAGCTTCGCTGAAGGCAACGGTGCGGCGTACCGTCAAAGGCTGCTCTATCTCGGTCATAAGCACGGAAGCGCCGCATCGCACAAGGCGCGGCGCGATGGCGCCGGCGATATCGCCGGCGCCGCGGATCACCGCAAACATCGAAGATCGTCCCTCCAAAGGTTTCCCGCCACCACCGGCGTCTCGCATAGCGCCGCGATGCGCTGCGCCGCCCGCCAGTCGGCGGCGGTCTCCACCTTGTTGATCAAAACCACGTCATGAAGCCCCTCGGCGCGCAGCACCGCCGCCACCGCCTCGGGCGTGACCGCATCGTCGACGGAAACGCCGGCCAGCTGCGCGAATCGCTGCGGACGGTGGCACGTCTGCAAGACGGGGGGCGCCTAAGCCGTCGACCCCGACCACGCACACCGTCCGCCCTGCGCACGCGGGGATGACCGGCTCGTGCTCGGCATGCGCCTTCAGCGGGAGCGTTTTCGCCCCGTCCGCCTCCACCAGCACATAGTCCGCCGAACAGACCAGGTCGGAAAACGCCGCCCGCGGCTCGGCCAGCTTCCCCATGGGCAGATGGATGGAGCCCGCGCACACGATGGAGGCTTCGCAAAGCGCCATCCGCACGTCATCGAGCGACGCGCCCAGCACCACGGGGCACCAGTCGGGCACGTGCATCTTCGTGCTGGTGGCCACGATCACGCGCGCATCGCGCGACAGCTCCTCGGCCAAGGCGCGCAAAAGCGTGGACTTGCCGCCACTGCCGATGATGGCCGTAAGCCCACGCTGGATATGTAGCAAGCTGCTTAGAATGCTTACTCCTCAGGTTTCGCCAACAAAATGCGCTCGGGAAGGATGGGCAGCTCGCGATGCCACACGCCCGTTGCCCGTTAGATGGCCTGCGCCAACGCCGGAGCCGGCGTGTTCATGACGATCTCGCTAATGGACTTCGCACCGAACACGCTCACGGCCTCCACGGGGCATTCCATATGCTCGGCGACCATCTGGGCCAGGATGGTGTCGCAACCCGTGCCCATGTCGGCCGCGGCGATGAGCAGCATGTATCCCCCGTCGTCGTTGAGCTTGACGGTGACCGAGCCCACGTCGATGCCGGAGATACCCGAACCTTGCATGGACATGGCGATGCCGGCGGCGCGCACCTTGCCGTTGCCCATGTCGCGTACGGGGAACTTCTCCTTCCACCCGAACATGTCGCTGCAATGCTGCATGCGGCGGTCCAGGGCGCAGGCGTTGGCCACCTCGCCGAAGTAGGCGGGCATCGCCATGCCCTCGCGCACCATGTTCTGCTCGCGCAGCTCCACCGGGTCGCGACCCAGCTTCGCCGCCAGCTCGTTGACGGCGCTCTCCACGGCGAACTGGCCCTGCGTGGCACCGAAGCCGCGGCACGCGCCGGACGGCTGCATGTTCGTGTACACCACGTTCGCGTCGAACTTGAACGCCTCGAGCGAGCCGGGGTAGAGCGGGATGGACTTGTGGCCGGTCAGGCCGACCGTGGCCCAGCCGTGCTCGCCGTAGGCGCCCGAGTTCGACAGCGTGGTAACCTCGAGCGCGCGGATGCGGCCGTCTTCGTTGGCGCCCAGGCGGACCTTGACCTCCATCTCGTGGCGCGGCGACCCGCAGGTTTGCGATTCCTTGCGCGAGAACACGCACAGGGCCGGACGCCCCGTCTTCATGGTGACGAACGCGGGATGCACCAACACGGGGTTGTCCTTCGCGGTGCGGAAATCCAGGACGGGCTCCAGCACGTCATATTCCACCTTGATGCGCGAAAGGGCCGTTTGCGCCGCCTTCTCGCTCTCGGCTGCCACGATGGCCACCACGTCGCCCACGAAACGCACGTGCCGATCGATGACCAGACGATCGTAGGGGCTGGTTTCGGGGTAGGTCTGCCCGGCGTTGGAGAAGCGCTGGTCGGGCACGTCCTCCCAGGTGTACGCGTCCACCACGCCAGGCACCTTCTTCGCCTTGGACGTGTCGATGGCCTTCGCCATGGCGTTGGCATGGGGGCTTCGCAGGAGCTTGACCACCAGCGCGTCGGGCGCGATGTCCTCAGTGTAGACGGGCTTGCCCAGCAGAAGCTGCAGCGAGTCCTTCTTGCGGACCGACTTGCCCACGGAGCGGTATTCAGGCTTATCCACGCTCGACCTCCTTGCCGTGCTTTTCATCCAAGAAGGCGCGGATGCCGCGCAGTTGGCCCACGTAGTCCGAGCAACGGCACAGGTTGCCGCTCAGGTACGCCAAGATCTCGTCGTCGGTGGGATCGGGGTTCTCGCGCAGCAGCGCGATGGTGTTCATAACGAAGCCGGGGTTGCAGAAACCGCACTGCTCGGTGCCCTGATCGGCGATGAAGCCCACGAACTCCGACGCCTCGGCCTGCAGGCCTTCCAGCGCGTAGACGCTGCGGCCGTCGGCGCGGGCGGCTAACGTGGAGCAGGACAGCGCGGGCACGTCGTCGAGCATCACCGTGCACAAGCCGCACGCGGACGTCTCGCAGCCGCGCTTGACGCTTTTGCACCCGTGAGCGCGCACGAAATCGATGAACAGCATGTCGGCGGAGACGTCGTCGACCACCGTTTTGCTGTTCAGCTTGATCTTGACCTCCATCTAACGCACCTCCCCCAACATCAGCAGGGCGCGGCGCACGAGCACGGGCGCGAGCGCGCGGCGATACTCGACGCTGCCCCACATGTTCCCGGAAACGCGGATGCTTCCCGCGGCATGCTCGGCGAACGCCGCGGTGCTTGCCTCGCTGATGCCGTCGGCAAGGATGTCCTGGTCGTCGCGCAGAAGCACGGCACGACCCGGGCGAGCGCCCATCGTCACGCGGTATTCGTCGCCCAGCTTCGCCGCCATGCAGTTGAGCGTGAGAAGGTCGGTGCGCTGCTTGCGCACGGCCCGGTACGCGAACGCGCCGGCGCGCTTCTTGACGATGAGGCGCACGAGGATGTCCTTGTCGTAGGGCATGTTCACAAACCATTCCAGAGGCACGATGCCGCCTTCGTGCAACTCGACGTAGCTGTCCATGGCAAGAAATGCCGTGACGATGTCGGAGAAGCCCATGCGACGCCACAGGCTCCCGCCGGGCGTAGCGCCGTTGCGGAACTGCACGCCAACGATGTCTTGGAACGCCGCCTTGATGGCGCCGCAGGAATAGGCGTCAAGGCCGGCGTGGGTTTCCATCTGGCGCAGGGCGGCCATGGCGCCGATGCGGAATTCCTCGTCGGTCTCCTCGATAGCGTCCAAGGTAAGGGGATGCGGACGTTTCTTTGGACCGGCTATGCGGCCAGCCCTAAGCTTCTGCGGTACTGCATCGGGCTCAGCCATCCCAGCTTCTCTTTCGGCCGCTCCTCGTTGCAGCATCTCAGATAGGCGTCGAGCATTCGGCAGAACTCGGGTACCGTCGCGCCCGGTCAGTCCCGACGGTGGAAGAATTCATTCTTGAGCCTGCCGAAGAATCCCTCCATCGCCGAGTCGTCCGGGCTGCACCCCTTCTTCGACATCGACCTGGCCAAAGGTCGAGTTCGACCCACTCATCGAAGGTGATGGAGTCGCGATTGCGACGAGTCTGCCAGTAGCAAGTCAAACCAGGCTTAACCAGTAAGCGCTGATGTTGGTAGTCGTTATAGGTTGCAACCTCAGAAGGCAGCGCGGGGCGCGGTCCGACTACGGACATCCCTTTTGCCAAGACGAAAACGCAAGGCAGGACGGGGATTTTGCGCAGGTGGAGAGGATTGCCAGCAATTTCGATGGAGCATTTCGAGCCGCCTGGGACGCATTAGAGAATCGGAATAGCACATAGCTTCAAACGCACGGCACGCACCGATTTCCCCTATGCCTGATGCCAAAATCGTCCCATTGGGACCCGTTTCCCAATGGGACGATTCTTCACAAAGGGCATTAAGGCGCATGAAAACGTGGAAGGGGCAAGCAAACGCGCTTTGCCACCGCGACTACACGACCGGCACGTCCGTTCAGGTAAACGTCTACATGGACTTCATCGAGATAGTGAGCCCCGGGCTGTTCCCCGAGGGCGACTCCCCCGACAGGCACCTCGAGGGATCGGGCGGCGACTCCAAGCAGCGCAACCCGAACATCGCGCAGGTGCTCTTCAGATCGGGCATGATCGAGCAGTACGGCACCGGCATACCGCGCATCAAGAGGGCGCGCGACGCCGCTGGCGTGGCATTCAGCTACCGCCAGGACGTCAACCCAACCGTAATACGCTTCGAGCGTCCCGGGGCACAGACGAGTGACGCCGCGGCCATCAGTTCAACAGACGCCGCCTCCCCCGGTTCCCTCGAAAAACTCAGCGAAACCGAGAAGGTCGCCATGCAGATTGCGCACGACTCGGGTTGCGTGGCGAGAAAAGAGCTCATGGAGCAAACGGGGGTCGGGAGGGTAAAGGCGACGGAGACCCTGAAGCGCCTTGCCGAAAAAGGACTTCTCGAATGGGTCGGATCAAACCAGCACGACCCAAGGCGGTACTATCGAGCAAGCGGGAGGTAAGTGCCTGCCCGCTACTGCCCGCTACTGCCCGCTACTGCCCGCGGCATTCGACAAGCCTGCCGAATGCCGCGGGCATGAGCAGATATCTCTTTTGTCGAGACGAAAACGCAGGGAAAAACGAGCGGAGCGCCCTGCTAGACGCATCGCGATTCCGAAAGACCACGAGGGCCCGCAAGGCGTCATTAAATGTAACTAATTGATTTGCTATGTACCATTCATAATGGTACATTGATAATTGTTTAGTTACATGAGGAGGCGGAGCATGAGGGAACACGTTGAGAAGACGCTGCACACGAGAGTCGATTGCGAGCCCGTCGACGCCTCGGGGCTCCCCCTCTACCTGAGGGGGCTGTACTCCCTGGAGCGGTGGACCGCCTTCGGCGTGCCGTTCGCCGTGGCCTCCCCCGCTGAAAGCCCGACGGTGAAGACCATGGCGAAGCACCGCGACGCCCTGGAGGCGGCCCTGGGGACCCCCGTGGCCTTCGCCCTCGAGGACGCCACGGGCTACAGGGTCGGGCGGATGCTCGAGGCGGGCCTGCCCTTCATCGCCCCGGACAAGCAGGTGTACCTGCCGTTCCTGGGAATCGCGCTGAGCAGCGGAAGCAGCCACGCGCGCGACAGGCGGCAGACAGACGTCGGCACGTTCTCGCCCCAGGCGCAGCGCCTCGCGCTCATGGCGCTCTACGGCGACCTCGACGGCGCCAGCGTCACCCAGGCGGCAGGCCTCCTCGGCGCGGCGAAGATGACCGCCTCTCGCGCATTCGACGAGCTCGCGGCCGCCGACCCCTCGATCGTCGCCGCCGAGGGTCGGCGGCGGGTGCTGCGCCCCGGCAGGGACAAGATGGCGATGTGGCGTCGCTTGGAGCCGCGCATGTCGAGCCCGGTCGCGAGGGAGCACCGCCTGGGCCGCGTGCCCGACATGGATCTCCCGCTGGGAGGGATCTCGGCGCTGTGCGGGCTCTCGATGCTGCAGGACGACCCCTGGCCGACTTTCGCCGCGACCAAAGCGCAGGAGCGCGCCCTGGGGCTGGCGGCCGGCGCGCGCGACGCCGGCCTCGACGAGCCAGAGAATCCCGCGTGCGTGGTGCAGGTGCTGCGCTACGAGCCCGTGCCGGCGCCGGGATGCGCGGTCGACCCGCTTTCGGCCATCCTGTCCCTTCCCGCCGACGAGAGGGACGACCCGCGCGTCGCGGGCGAGATCGAGAACGTTTTGACCCGGGTGCTTGGAGGCGATCATGAGGGGAATCGATAAGTTCAAGGAGCGCTTCGCGGGCCACGACGGCGAGTACGTCCTGATCGGCGGCGGCGCCTGCGACCTGCTGTTCGGCGAGGCCGGGCAGGACTTCAGGGCCACCAAGGACCTCGACCTGGTGTTAGCGCTACTGTAAAAACAACCATTTTGACCAACGCTCAATAACCAATCATGCCAACGCAATCCCGCCATTTGCGCCAACGCATTTTCACCATTTCCACCAACGCCGGGACTTACGCTTCGATCGACGAGCGAACGATGCTTTCGGGAGGAGCGGGCCGTGGCGGAGAAGAACCTGATCGGAGAGTTGGACATGTACAGGGAAGCGGGCATAAAGCCCAACTTCAGCGACATAGCGAAGCGCTACGGCAAGGACAGGCACACCGTGGCGTCGTACTGGAGGGCCGAGGGCGGGCGGCCCCACGACGGGCGCGGCGACAGGGCGGGCTCGTTCGACGCGCACATCGAGGAGGTGGCAGCCAAGGCGCAACTGCCGGGAGTCACCAAGAAGGGCATCCACGAGTGGCTGCTGCACAGGTATCCCGGCGAGGACCTGGCCGGCTACAACGCCTTCACCCAGTTCATGCGCAAGAACGGCATCGCCGTCGGGGCCTCCGGGGGCCCGGAGCCGCACCCGCGCTTCGAGACGCCGCCCGGACTGCAGCTGCAGTTCGACTGGAAGGAGTCCGTCAAGATGGCAAACCGCGACGGCGAGCTGTTCGAGTTCAACGTGTTCGCGGCGACGCTGGGCCATTCCCGCAGGCACATATTCATCCGGTCGAGGACCAGGACGACCGACGACCTGGTCAGGTGCATGTACGCCACGATCGCGAGGCTCGGCGGCGTGCCGCGCGAGTGGGTCACGGACAACATGTCCGCCCTGGTGACGATCAAGGGCGGCAGGCGCCTCAAGGTCCAGCGCGCATACGAGTTCGCCAAGGCCGCCGGCTTCGAGCTGAAGCTGTGCCGCCCGCGCAGCCCCCAGACGAAGGGCAAGGTCGAGTCGTCGAACCGCTTCCTGTCGCGGCTCATGGCCTACCAGGGCGACTTCGACGGCTGGGACGATATCGACGAGATCGTCGCGCGGATCGAGGACGCCAGCAACTCCGAGCCCAACGAGACCACGGGGCTGCCGCCCTCCGCGCTGTTCATGGAGGAGAAGGACGCGCTGCTGCCCGTCGGCAACCTGCGCGCCCTCGAGGAGGCGATGGGCGACGTGGTGCGCGTGGCCAGGGTGCCGGCCACGATGCTGGTGAGCGCGCACGGCGAGCCCATGTCGGTGCCCAGGCGCTGCATCGGCAGGCCCGCCCGCATCGTCTGCATGCCCGGCGGCGCGATGGACTGCTACGTCGGCGGCGAGCTGGTGGCGACGCACGTGGCGGGCGGGCCGGCCTACGACCCGGCGCACTACGCCGAGGCCATGGCCGGCAAGCGGTGGTTCGGCGACGCCGCCGGCGACATCGAGGCGGCCGCCGCGGCCAACCTCGGCCTGCTCGACTCGATAGGGGGCTCGCTGTGAGCGCCGCCGTGCAGGCCAGCCCCCTCAACCGCCTGGCGGCCAACCTCGAGGAGCTGGGGCTCGAGGGCATGGCGTCGTCGGTGCCCGAGTACGTCAGGCTCGTCGCCGACGGGAGGAAGAGCCTGGTCGACGCCATGCTCGAGCTCACCGACGCCCAGATAGCCCTCAAGCGGCGCGCCGACGACGAGCGCCGCACGAGGATGGCCAACTTCCCCTACATAAAGACGCTGGCCGACTTCGACTGGGGCTTCCAGCCGAGCGTGCCGCGCGGGCTGGTCGAGCAGCTGGCCACGCTCGAGTTCATCGACCGCGGCGACAACGTCGTGCTCGTCGGCAGCCCGGGCGTCGGCAAGACCCACCTGTCGATAGCCATAGGCCACGAGGCGGTGATGGCCCGCAAGCAGGTGTACTTCGCCGACTGCTCGAGGCTGGTCGAGGACCTCAAGCACGCCTCGGCGAAGGAGGCGCTGGCGCGCAGGATGCGGTTCTACGAGCACTGCAGCCTGCTGATAATAGACGAGCTCGGCTACCTCGACATCGGCAAGGAGGGCGCCGACCTGCTGTTCCAGCTGGTCAACAGGCGCTACGCGCTCAAGCGGTCGACCATCGTCACGACCAACGTGCCGGTGGGCAGGTGGGGCGACGTGTTCGGCAGCAACGTCACGGCCTCGGCGGTGGCCGACAGGCTTTGCCACCATTGCGCGATGATCAAGATAACGGGACGGTCATATCGCCTGAAGGACGTATCCATCGGCGGTGAGGACGGGAAGGAGGAGGGCGCCTAGACGCCGGAAGCGGCGCATCAGCGTTGGCGAATCCGGCGCATCCGCGTTGGCGCGATTGGCGAAAATACGTTGGTGAAAATGGTGAAAAATATATTGACGCTAACACCTGGTCCTTCTGGTGGAGGCGCTGACGCCCGAGTTCGGCCAGGTCTTCTGGGACTTCGTCCGGGAAGGCGGGTACGAGAACCGGCAGAAGAGCGGCGGAAAGCCTCAGTTCTACCGGTTCTCCAGGCCGGAGGACCCGGCCTTCCCCGCCATGCTGGAGCTGTTCGCGCGCACCGACGTCGACCTGCGCGACGCGGAGTCCGGCCTCATGCCGATCCACATCGACGACGAGGTCTCGAGCCTTTCGGCGATTCTGCTTGACGAAGAGTACTACCGGCTGCTCGTCGAGAACAGAGCGTCGGCCGGCGGCGTCGCCGTCCTGTCGGTCGAGGGGCTGATCCCCTTCAAGGCCAAGGCGTGGCTCGACCTTTCCGCCAGGCGGGCGGGCGGCCAGGGCGTCGACGAGAAGAGCGTGAAGAAGCACCGAAACGACGTTTGCCGCCTCGCCACGCTGCTCGCGGGCGGCGAGCGCCCCGCCATGAGCGAGGGGGTCCGCGCCGACATGCGACGCTTCCTGGAGGCCTACGAGTCGGACCCCGTCGACCCCAAGGCGCTCAAGATCAAGGGCGTCGGGGCGCAGCAGGTCGTCGAGGTGCTCAAGAGCGTCTACCTGCGGTAGCGCAGCTGCCCGATAGCGCTACCGTGCGGCGTCATCTAGGACGGGCGGCAAGGCGCGCCCCGCGCCTTTCATCGCCGACTACCTGCGCCACACCGGAGCTACTGGGTATCTACCAAGTAGTTACTGCGCACTACTGAGCAGTCCGGCAGGTTGCGAAGGCTGAGCCATAGCTGGACATCGCGTCGTTGCATTCGAGACAAATGGGGATGCGGACTTTGATTGCTTTTCATCCTAATATCAGTGATGCTGGAGCTCCAATCGCGAGGAACGCTCCAGCGCTGTGCGCCGGCGGCTCCGGACAGGGTTACTTACAAGGTGTCGGCCCGATGACTCTTACAATCGGGTTATCGGGCAACTGATCCGAGGATGCGTCCGATGCTGGTTGCCAACGAGCCCGGTATGGCCAGGTGCGGATGTTGCGATAATCCAAAATGTCATGCCGCCGGGCTCGCAGGCGCCGATCATAGCCGATAGGTTGATGTCGAGGCGCGTTCCGATGTGCCCTCTCCCTCAAAGTAATGCCAACGTCAGCGCCGCGGCTCATGCCAGCTCCTCAACAGAGAAAGGCGAAGCATGGAGAGAACCTATTCCGTGTGCTGCGGCGTCGATGTGGGGAAGTCGTCCCATCACTTTGCCGCGATCATCCCGGCAACAGGAGAGCTTGTTTTCGACGGAAAGGTCGAGCAGTCGGAGAGCGGGATCAGGGACGCCCTCTTGAGCGTCTCCCTCTTCGGGAGCCCGGTTGTCGTCGTCGACCAGCCGGGAAACATGGCCGCCCTGCTGTTCGCCGTATGCGACGACATGGGCATCGCTAAGGGGTTCATCACCCCGAGGGCCATGTCCAAGGCGATTGAGATGTACGGCGGCGACATCAAGACGGACGCCCATAACGCCCTCGTCATAGCGGAGGTGTCGTCGAGCCTTCCGAAACTCGTGAAGCCAGTCAGCGAGAAGAGCGCGCTGTACTTGCGGCTCTCAGCGCTCATGTCATACGACAGGGAGCTCACCCTGGAGTCGACGCGGGCAACAAACAGGCTGCATGACCTGCTGCTTTCCGTCAGTCCGGCCCTGGAGACGCACCTCGAGGGAAAGAGGGTCCAGAGCAATTTCAGCCTGATGGTACTCTCGAGGTACGGCGGGCCGGCGGGGCTCAAGAAGGCAGGAAGGGGAAACGTCAGGCGATGGCTCAGATCCAGGAAGGGCATGGGCGAAGCCGCGCTGAGAAGGCTCGACGACCTGTTCGAGGCCATCGGGCGTCAGAGCGTGACGATCGCGGGATCCGAGTACGTCGAGGAACTCATCAAACAGGAGGCGTCATTCCTGCTGACCGTTCTGGCATCCCGGAAGAAAGTCGCGGAGAGCAGGGACGAGCTGCTCTCCCAGATGCCCGAGGCTAGGCTGCTCATGTCCCTCCCTGGGCTCGGGGCGGTCACTTGCGCAACGTTTCTGGCGGAGGTCGGGGATATCTCCAGGTTCCCCAACGCGTCGAAGCTCGCATCGTATGCGGGGCTTGCCCCGAAGGTCAGGCAATCGGGCAAGACCATCCATTCGGTGACCAAGCCGCGCGGGGGGAACCGACGCCTCAAGAGGGTCCTGGTCCTGTCGGCGGGCAAATCCGTCCAATTCTGCGAGGAGTCCAGAGCCTATTACGAGAGGAAGAGATCCGAGGGGCATAGTTACGGTTCCTGCATGATGGCCTTGGCGAGAAGAAGGCTGAATGTCATGTACGCGATGCTGCGCGACGGCACGGCATACGAAAAGCAAAACGGCTAGCCCGATTCCACCCGCTGCCAGCCGTTAGATGCGACCCCATTGTAGCAAGGGGCCGGAGTAAGCGTGCCCAAATTCCGCCCCGTGACAGAGCGGACCCTGTTTCCTCAGAGAAAAAATACGGGTAGGTTGACAAATAGTTGGACCGAATCGGTCCGGTTAGGAGTTCGCGAATGCCGAGCTACACGGACGAGCAGAAGCGCAGGGCCGTCGATATGATCGAGGAGTGCGGCGGATCGGTGACGCGCGCGATGCGCAGGCTGGGATGCCCCACGCGCCACAAGTCGAGTGCAACTTTCTCCTTCGGCAAAAGGCCATAGCCGCCCCTCACCTGCGCGAGGCCGCTGAGCCCTGGCTTCACTAGAGCGCGATAGTTCCAGCCGTGAATGCGCTTCTCGAACTCGGCGCAAAAAGCCGGGCGTTCAGGCCTTGGGCCTATAAGCGCCATGTCGCCATCATCTCGGAATACGCTATGCGCTCCCCTTCGGCCATATCCACGGCCCGCGGGCGTATGGTTATCATGTTGTGGAACGAGGCAAGGTCCTGCTCCGCATGCTCCGCGTTCACCACCATGTAGTCCGCGTACTTGTGCCTGGGCAGCATCCTCGGCATCAGGATATCGCCCGCACGCAGGCGGTAACGGTCAGCTCGGCCGCATCGACCCGGATGAGCTCGACCCCCTCCACCTTGTCCTCCGGCATCAGGATGCCTTCCATCAGGTCTTTCACCGAGATGCGCCTAAGGGTCACCCCGTCGATGTCGGCGGTCTTCACGCTGTCCCGGGACATCAGGGGAGGCGCGACGACGAAAAGGTCGCCGACCGTGGCCTCGTATCTCCTCAGCATCCCCAGCATCGACTTCGCATCGAACTTTCGCTCTACGGTCATGTCCGCTCCGAACTGACGGCTCTTTTTGCAAAAGGATACCCTCGGTGCGGTGATGGAGGGGCGCCCCTTCCCGTTCGGGAAGGGGCGTTTCCGTGCGGGTTTTCGGCGGGTAGCATCGATGGGGACAACCGTTTCACTGGAGGTGCCGACATGGCCGATATCAACCCTAATGACAGCGCGACCCTTACCGATGACCTCGAGATCGACAGCTACGATGACGTCGTGAACCTGTTCGGCGCCGACGAGGCCGCCGCGATGCTCGCGGATGTCGTCGGCAACCGTTTCAACCGGCAGGAAATCTTGAAGGCCATCCGGAACGGAGGGGATATCCACCTCGACTACTGGCCCGAATACGGGGAGTACGGCTATGCCGCGCGCATCTGCGGCGAACTGCTCGCGGACACCTCGCTTGCATGGGCCGATGGCCTCATCGACCCGGATAAGATCAAGACGCACAAGGGTCTGACCGCCGGCGACCTGTCGCATGCCGTCACCTGCGTGCTCACGGACAGGTTCAACGACGGGCTCGATGAGGCGAGACTTGCGGATTGCAAGAATATCGCCGATGAGTTCGCCCAGGCAATCGAATCGCGGCTCGGCTCGGGGCGCCTCGGGCGCGAACTCTACGTCGACGGCGATTGCCTCCGCGACGACCTGGCCGATAAGTTCGGGTTCTCCTACGACATCGATTTCAGCGGGCTCTCCTTCAAGACCTCGCTCATACTGTCCGTCAACGGCCTGTATTCCGAGGGCGACGTCATCGACACGGCGAGCGACTGGCAGGAAGATTACCTCCCATGCGTCTGCCATAGGGGCGGCCAGGGCGAGGACGACAGGTGGGAGTACGAGCCCGCCGAGGACTACAGGCCCTTCACGCGTCCCGCTGACATCCCCGAGAGCATCTTCGATAAGCTGTGCGCCTCGCAGGGCACGACCATCGAGAAGGTCGTCAACGACCCCGTTACGCCTTTCGAGCGCAGCTTCCGCGAGGATATCTTCAATATGCCGCAGAATCGCCCTGTCGGGCTCGCGGTCCTCGCGACGCTGCCGCTCGACGCGTTCCTGGATGCCAGCCTGTCGATGATCTGCCGCGGCGAGGGCGAAAGCGCCGGCACGTTCACGGTCAAGCCCGGAACGCATGAACCCATCTTCGGTATCTACGACCCCGTCGGCGGGTGCGGCGGCACCATGGGCACCGTGCTCGACAGGGATTTCGAGATCGACCCGCACGACATCTCGTACACGATGATGGAACCCGCGCGCGGCGAGTGGAAGTCCGACCGCATCGACCTGTACACCCCCCAGGACTGCTTCGGATTCTCCGATCCCTTCGGAGGGCGCATCGGGCATTCCGAGAAGAAACCCAAGGCCGTCGTCGCGGTGAAGCCCGATCCCGTCGAACTGGGTCACCGCGCCTCAGTCGCGGCCAGCTCGACCGCCGGCGGCCGTGCGCGCGGCGCCGGGATCAAGCAGTAGGGGTGCCGCCGTGGACAATCGGGACGCCAAACGCAAGAGGCCCATCACGTGCCTGGAGTCCGGGGTGACCTACGACTCCGCCTACCGGGCGGCCAAGGAGCTCGGCTTCGCCGACTCGCGCAACATCTTCCGCTCCATCCAGCGCGGCACCTGCACCCAAGGGCTGCACTTCTACTATGCCGACGAGCCCAAGCCGGCACCGGAGTTCTTCATCCCGCCCAACAGGGCGCCGCGCCCCGTGGTGTGCCTCGATACCGGGGAGACGTTCGAATCGGCATTCCAGGCGGGCCGCGCGTTCGGCATCACGCCCGGAGGCGTGCGCACATCGGCCAGCACGGGCGTCGAGCGCGGCGGGCTGCACTTCTATTACGGCGACGAGCCGAAACCCGCGCCCGAGTTCTTCAGGGAGCGTCATTCGAAGACCCGCCCCATCGTCTGCCTGGAAACCGGCGAGACCTTCATGGGCAACTCGGCCGCGGCCCGCCCTCTGCATGTATCGCCCGCCGCGATCAGCCAGGCCGTCCGCTACGGATCGCCCGTAAACGGGCTCCATTTCTACCATGGCGACGAGCCGAAACCTGCGCCGGAGTTCTTCAAGCCGGCGAAGGTCAAAGGCGGCAAGAGCCCTGCGGCGATAGCTGCCGCAGCAAAGGTCGCCGCGGGGAATAGCGCTCCGGGTACCGATTACCGCGAGCTCGGTATTCAGCGTAATCGGCGTGCGGTACAATAGGTGCGGTCGGTAAGGCGCCCTCGGTTTCCGAGGGCGCCTTCTTTCGCTTTCGGGGTCGTGGCGATGTGATGCGCAGCGCCCGCCGGTTTCCGGCGGGCGCTATCGTGTTGGGTTTTATGGAATGGTATTTTCGGGGTGAGTGGTTTATATTTAGACCACATTGGTATAGTTGTCGGTAGGGAGACAGGAGGGTTTCTGTGAAAAGCGTCGAGGCAATCAAGATTCTGCATGGGTGCGACCTGGAGGGCCGGATCCTTTTCCGCAGCCGCGAGCTGGGAGCCCTTTTCGGTGAGTCCGGCGATACGCTCCGCTCGACCATCAAGAGGCTCACCGCGGACGGCATCCTCGAGCGCATCGCCCATGACGCGTACCTCTACCTGCTTTTCCACCCCAACGGCTGCGACCTGCTCGGCCATATCGCGGCGTTCTTGCGCCCCGGCGAGGTCACCTATGAAAGCCTCGAGTCCGCAGCATCGCAGTGGGGCTTCATCTCGCAGATCCCGCTCGGACGCATCTCATGCGTGACGACGGGCGCGGAAGGTCTCGTCGATACCCGCTTCGGTGCCATCGAGTTCGTTCACACGAACGATGGTTTGAACGACGTCAAACGGGGAATACTCGACCGTATGCCGAGGAATCGGCTGCCGATCGCGACCGAGGAGCGCTGCCTGCACGACCTCGTCTCGAGGAAGCGCAGCCTGGAGCTTATCGATTGGGATGAAGTGGATGCTGATTGACCTTGAAAAACTTGCCGGGGAGATCGCCAGCAAGGTCGATGGCGCCGGGCTCACGCCCGTCATCGAAAAAGAAATCGTCCATTACGAGATCATCCGGTCCCTCGGGAGGAACGGTCTGCTTCAAGACATCACCTTTCAGGGAGGGACTTCACTGCGCCTCTGCTACGGATCGCAACGATATAGCGAAGACCTCGATTTTGTCGCCGGCGATAAGTTCGATTCGCTTCCCTTGGACGATTTCTCAAGGACTTTGCGCTGCGACCTGCTGAAATCCTACGATACCGAAGTGAGCGTCAGGGAACCAAAGGTCGTCAACGATCTCGATGGCGTCGGGATGCGGAGATGGACGGTCTCGGTAAACACCAACATCGCACGCCCCGATTTGCCAAAACAGCGAATCAAGCTCGAGATCGCGTCCGTTCCGGCGCATACATCCACGGTCCGCCGCGTCGCGGTCAATTATTCCGAGCTCGCCGGAATGTATGACGACCTTACAATCCGGTGCCAGACACTCGAGGAAATCTTGGCCGATAAGCTGATCTCATTCTCCGCCACCGATACGCATATCAGGCACCGCGACCTCTGGGACATTCCCTGGATCGTCCGTGCGCAGGAAATCGACTTTTCTGCCGTAGCCGCACTCGTCGCGGCAAAGCACGATGACTACCGCTGTCCCGTGCCCCTTGCCAGAATGATCGCCATCGGCATGCAACGAGCGCACGTCTGCTATGCCGACGGGTCATTCACCGGGCAGATGCAGCGTTTCCTATCCCCTGCCGTTCTCGACCGTACGCACGATTTCGATAACCACTGCGATGCCCTCAACGCTATCGTCGAAAGGTGCTACGGCCGCGTCGCCGCCTCACTCGGCATCTCGGATCAGGTCGAGCATGCAAGGCGCAGGCTCGCAACCGAGATATCGTCGGGATCGATTTCGGCCGCCGGCATGCCGAAAAGGAATCTTGTGCTTTCCTAAAGAGATGGGTGGAGGCTTTCCGCACTTCGTCGGGTGCAACCCAGTAGCCAAGACGGTTCTGGTTGCCGCCGGGTTACTTTCGTCGGGGTTCGGGCGGTTTTCGGGGAACTTTCCGATTTAATTGCTGATTGTTCTATAGTCGACTATTCCTTTACGGGTGGTTACTGGCGTTTCCTTATCTTCTATGCTTTCAGCTTTCTCAAATGAGTATTCATCATCTCTTGTCGGATCTTCCAAAATGAATTTCTCGACACCTTTTGCCATTCGACGAATCAAGCCTTCAAGATTGACTGTGCAACTATAGGAGCAGTTTGTCATCTCATCTATGCCTACTCCATCATGCCCATAACTGATAAGGAGGTTTTCAGGGTTTCCCGTCAAGCCCACCCCTATCGTTCTGTATGGGCTGAATTTGGCTCCATCTTTCTTTTTCTTTTTGTCTTTATCTTTGTCTTTATCTTTGGTTTCTTCTTTGCCTATGACCGACGAACCTGCATGGACTATCGAGCATCTGAGTTGATATAAATCTGCTGCCGTGAATATGCCTTCACTCTCGATGCATTTAAAATCTTCTGCAACCTCTTTTTGCGTTTTCTCCGGTGCGCGCTCTTTCTCTTTGGAACCTTTAGGTCTTTTCAGCTGGAGATATCTTGCACTCCAGGTTCGATAATCAGTGCCATCCAATCTCGAGCATACATCCGGAATCGTTAAAACCAAGGTAAGGGCAGCTATGACACACCCGCAATCGTACGCATCTTCGCATTCTTTAATGAGCCTGCTTGGCGAACGGTATATTACAGTGGGAAAGCCGCACTCATTTTCTATCGTTTTTACCTGTTCAACTAATTTGGGTTCCCGTTTGTCAATCGCGTCTATGAGTTCTCGATCGTATTTGTCTGTTTGCATTGAGTTGCCTTTTCCTAGGGAGTCAATTGCCAGTTATTGATGGAGTTATTGATAGAGTTCTTGTATTTCTGCCATTCTATCGCGTGTTTATTCCAGGTAGCGGTTTCCCTTGCCGCAGTTGCAGACCTCACATAGGGTCTGGAGGTTGCCCATCACCGACTTGCCGCCGCGCGATACGGGAACGATATGGTCGACGTGGAGCTTCACGCCATCCTCGCGGCCTCGGCCGCAACGGACGCAGTGGAAGCCGTCGCGGTGAAGAACGTCGTAGTGCATCGCGCGGGTCACCTTGGCATGCTCGGCGTCGTTGGCCATACGGCGGTCTTGGTATGACTTCTTGCGGTGCAGGCGGAACATGGCGGTGATCACCTCCGATATGAACCAGATAGCGAAAATCATGCCGATGTACGGCTTCATGGCCTCTACCATTGCATCCATTTGCGATGCCTCTTTCTCTTTTCGTGGCGGTTATTCGTGCGGGTTGCGCCCGGTGTCCGGGCGCTGTGGCTGTCGGTCGCGGAGGAAACGATAGATTTCCTCCCCTATCCATCAGGTGCACAATTGCCCATCTTGTACCCGGAGGGGAGAAGATTTAATCGTTGAGCTGGAGGTTTATCGACCCTAGAAAGGCACCCGGTGTCCGGGTGCCTTTCTAGGGTCGATTTGGTTGTGAGCCCCGCCGATTTCCGGCGGAGCTGCGATACTGCCGCTATCGCTTTTTAGCCGAGTGCTCCTTGCTCCAGGTCGCACGGCATGAGTTGCTGCAAAATGAACGCTCGCCGCCCTGGGTTCCCGAGAGCACGGTCCGCATACATCTCCTGCAAGTCAGGAGGTAGCGGTCGGGATGGTCTCTGGCAAGTAACCACATGGCATCCATTATGTTTCTAGGCTTTTGCTCGGGCGCGATCTCGGCCATCTTCACACCGGAATATGCGACGCGCGGGCGAAAGAGCCTTCCGTCAAATGCCTGTAGCAGTCGGTTCGCTATCCGCATCTGATCTTTCACGGGCTTGACGCCGATATCTGAACTTACGACCAGATAGCACCATCTGTCCTCTTCCGGGCGGCCTTTGCGGTCGGTACCGTCGGGCTGTTTCGTCTCGAGCAAGGTGAGAAACCTGATGAACCCGTTCCCCTCGCCTTTCAGGCGATGATCGATGACAGGCCGCGTCGACGGTCTTTCGATGTCGACTAGGTCGGCGTAAAGGGGCCACGCCTTTCGGATATCGAGGGGCGCGTCGGAAATCGCCAGGGTATCTGTGCGGTAGGACACTGATAATGGGAATCGCGCTATCGACGAGGGTTATCGGCGAAAATGCGCATGAGCCGACGCGATGGCCCATTAAAGAACTGCCGTCGATTCCAGCGACTGGCCTCAACTCGAAGAGCCTCGCGTCGGCCCCGACCAAGGCCGGCCAATGACCTAATAGGAGCATGGGCTCGAGCGCGTGGACCTAGCAACCCGCATGGTACAGCCCCCATCAGTGTTCTGTCTAGCCAGCCTTCGGTTCGGACCGTATCGCAAGCGTTGATCTGAAGGGCTGCGTATGAGCGAGTTGGAGAAAGACCTCGTCTTTGCCGGCGTCGACACCCACAAAGACACCCACACCCTCTGCCTCCTCGACCACATGGGGAGGGCGATCGGGACGTTCAGGTTCGCCGCGGACGCGAAAGGCTACGACGCCCTCGCAGGCAAGATAGGAGGCCCGGCAACGTGCGTCGGCGTCGGCGTCGAGGGGACCGGCTCGTACGGCGCCGGCTTGACGCGAAGGCTCCTTGAGCTTGGGTACTGCGTGTACGAGGTGATGGTGCCGGGAAGGGCGAGGCGCAAGCCGGGCCGTCCGAAGAGCGATTCGGCCGACGCCGAGGTGGCGGCGCGGCAGGTTCTCGCCAAAATGCCCTAAATTGCCAAGGTCAACCCACTCGTCGAAGGTAATCGAGTCGCGGTTGCGACGGGTTTGCCAGTAGCAGGTCATGCCGGGCTTCACCAGCAGCCTTTGACGCTGGTAATCGTTGTAGGTTGCCACCTCGTTCGGCAGCGCGGGTCGCGGGCCCACGACGCTCATCCCTTTTGTCAAGACGAAAAAACATGCCTACCTGCAGAAATGCTCCGGCTAGGTAGTTGAACTATTTGTCTTCTGGAGTTTGGGCCTCAAGACTTTTACAGCTCATGCCCACCTTCATTGGCAATGAACCGGCTCCGAAAAGCTGCCTCTAAATCGGATAGCAAATCGTCCCATTGGGGCATTTTCCCAATGGGACGATTCTTTGCGAACAGCTTGCAGCTACACAAACCCTAACCAGATCAAGCCAAATGGCGCCGCTCAACCAGGGGGCCCTAGCGCTTCGTCATAAATTTCTTCGCCTCGGAAAGGATACCGGCCGTCACCTTTCCAACGGGAAACTCCAGCCAATTGTCCTTCGCCCTGGAAAGCTGGCGGACGCAACGCCTGTCCGAGAAGCCCTTTTCAAGACGAGCGAACACATCAGCCCAACCCTCTTCACGCATCGACTCGTCTCCGAAGATGTCCTTGGCCATGCAGGAACCCAGAACCCCGACGTCGATTCCTTTGATTCGAAGGTGGTAATAGACGTCGAATACGTCCCTATGCCGCATCGATCCGGCGCCGAAGCGCAGCAGAGACCGCATCTTCTCGGCAACCGTCTGCTCATCGCTGTTTGGAACGCCCCTGACCGACCCTTTGAGGCGTTGGAAGCCCGTATGGCCACTCGCGTGCCTGCTCCGTAGAAATATATAGCTAGTCCGCATTTCTACGGAGCAGGCATATATTCAGCAGAAAAGGAAGCGACGCAAAAGAGAGCCAACGCGCAGCCAAGCCCCTATCCCGACAATGCCACGAACGCTGTCAAAAGCTTTACGAATGCGTCAAGGTTTTGACATGGCACATTTCGACGACATATACGACATCGCAGCCGACGGGTACGGAATAATCACCGCCGCGCAGGCTCGAGAAGCCGGCGCGGCGTGCACAAGCTCGCGCGCTGGGTGCCCACGCCCTACGACGCCTACGCCGAGGCCGTGGCGCTCGTGGGCGGCGGGGCCTACCTGCATGGCGAGTCCGTGCTCGCCACCAAGTAATTCAGGTGACCTCAAACTGGCCGTAGCTAACTGCAAGCCGGACGCCCCAACCGGCAGCCACGCGAGAAACGAGGGCAATTCATGGAGTCAAAATACGAGGAGATGGAGGAAGACGAATTCCGCCGCGGCAAGGGCGTTACGGAGATCGAGGCGTTGCGGGAGTGGAAGAAGATCCCCGAGCATATCCGCAGGCTGCTGCTCGCCAACGCGTTCTGCTATGGCTGCGGCACGACGGAGTTCGCGCCACGAGCCCTTCCCCGCGCGTCAGGCCAGCACGGAAGCAGGCAGGTACGGCCGAACCTCCGAAGGAGCCAAGGCCAAACAGTTCATCTGCAACCTCACCAAGCGCGAGATACGCGAGTTCCTTCTGGCCCTAATCGATGAGGACGAACGCGTGCGCCACCGCATAACCAGCCGATTCGGCACGCCCGACGCCAGCCGCGCACGAGTCGCCCTGAATGCCGAAATCGACGCCATCTGGTACCGGCACAAGCGCAACGGCGACATTGGCTATCACGATGCGTTCAAGTTCGAGCAGGACTTGAACGAGGCCTTCCGGAATGTCATGAGTCCGCTCTTCCGGCCACAAACGCTTATGGAAACCTTCGAGGTCTCTTATGCTTTCCTGCTGCAGCTAACGGACATCGAAAATGACGACTCCGACGGCTTCTTCACATGCATGATAGATCAGTGCATCAATGCATGGGACGAGATTATCCGCCTTTCCCAATACAACCCTTGCTTTCCAAAGGCGCACCTCATACGCTCCGTGGGCCTCATGAGCCGCTAGTTCCCAATATATAACATCATGACCGCCGTTCCACCTCGCCATTCTCGACACAAGAATTCATAATCCCGTTAACCTTCCACATTCCAAAACGTTTTGTGAGGAGCACCAAATACATACCCGTGAGCACTTGAGGCGTATTCGTCACCCAGGCATGGGAAACTTTCGGTAATATTTTCACTTGGGCGTATTCGGCGCCTCCTTCATGCATCACATGCGTTGAAGCACCTGGGGCTGGAATCGATTTAATCATCTCCGATGCCTGCCCGAAATCGTCCCAATCAGCCCAATAGTCACGCAACACAACACTTCTTAACGCTTTTAAATCAAGTGGCTCACTTTTTAGCATTTCCACAAAGTCCATCGCTACTAATAGGGCGTTCTTATCGTCTTCCGATAGAGCATCTACGGTCTTTTCGATCTCCTCATCCATTGCATCATGGCCCGCCACGTTCGCCCAATATGGCGATTTCGCAATTAACCTATCTTCGCCTCGTAAAACATCAAGGCCAGCAATAGGGGCTCTGTCACCTTCAATCGTTCCAATTTCGCACACCCCTGAAGAAAGGCACAGCTCCTTAAAATCAACAATAAGCCGCTCACGCTCTATGACAAATGGCGCAAGAGCATAGAACCTCACATCCTTCGGAAAGGAACGCAGGCGTAACGCTTTATCGTAATCTGCGTGCAGAAGGCCACCGTATACAACATCCTCGATATTTTTAAAATGACCCGATACAACCTTACCGTTTGGGAGCGACAGCTCCACTTCCCTGTGTTTAAGCGACTTTAACCTTCGTCGAATCTCGGCTACTTTGACACCATCAAACCTTTGATCGCGCTCCGCAATGGCAAGCAGCCTCTTCAGTTGCACGCTTTCTCCGTTGGAGTAGTACTTTCGCTGAAGCATCATGCGAATGCTTACTGCCGCCCAGCTTACTTCTTCATATTCAAAACCGTAGTCGCGCGAAGTGCAATGAACCACGTCCGAACACAAATCGTCACGTGTGCGCAAAGGCACACTCGATACAATACCATCGTATTCCTGCATTGTGTACAAAAAGAGCGACAGAAGACCCGCCCCGTTGTTATTTGAGCTCTCCATCTTGCACCTCAGATACCCTCTTTCCAATCGGACAGAAGCCCTAGCTTAACCTTGGTACAAGATAAGCAGCCAGGCAATCCTCCAAACTCTAAACAATACCCCGGCTGGGAGCACGCCCAATTTGGAATATCATTCAACAATATCTGTTAAAGCGAACTGACCGTAGCCAACCGCAAGCTGACCGCCCCCAACCGGCAGCCATGCGAGAAACGAGGGCAATTAATGGAGCCAAAATACGAGGAGATGGCCCGACAGATGAGAGCCGACGGCGTCAGCGAGGAGATGATCGCAAGGTTCGTCGCCGAGGAGATGGAGGAAGACGAGTTCCGCCGCAGCAAGGGCGTCACCGAGATCGAGGCGTTGCGGGAGCGGAAGAAGATCCCCGAGCATATCCGCAAGCCGCTGCTCGCCAACGCGTTCTGCTATAGCTGCGGCACGACGGAGTTCGCGCCCGGCTACACGCTGCGCATGCGTCACGGCCGCGTGCTCGTCGAGGGTTGCTGCGCGAAATGCGGAGCCGAGGTAGCAAGGCTTTGCGATTAGCCGTTCACGAAGCCCTGCTGGGAATAGGTAGCTGTTGGATGAGCAGTGCCCCCGGGAACCGAGGCGCCCCAGCCGCTAGACCAATCCCTCTAACGAGAAAGTCCGTCATTATCGCAGCGCTAGCCATGCCCATGGCCAAGAAGAATCCGCTGATTCCTCTTAAGGATGCGCCCGAGCCAGGCGAGCCCCGGCCTCGTATCCAGCATAGCCCCCGAAAACCACGACGCGTCCGCACCAAGGGCTTGACGTTCGACTCCGTCGCCAACAATCTGCCAAAGCCAGCGACTCGTTCTAGGCAAATCGAGCTCACAATTTATATCTGGTTATCTTCTTCCATTCGGCCGGGAAGCCCATGGCTTCAAGGAGACGCTCCTCGCCGATGCTCTCGTCCGATGACAGATAACCGTTAACGCACTTGACGAGCTTCGCCTTGAATGCCTTGAACTCGTCGTCGCGCAGAAGGTATCGAAGGGCGATCACTGCCGAGAAGACATCCACCTTGCCGCAAGCGTAATCCGGCCCGATCTTCTCGATGCCGAGCTTGGCGTGCAGGGCCGTATCGGGGATCTCGACGTAGCACCTGTGGGAGAAGAGGCGCTCGCCATGCGCGCAAACGTTCCTGTAGAGGGCGAGCACGCGGATAAACGACGAGAGCTCCTTCGGGTTTCCGATCCCGAACCTCTTAGCGATCCTCGCCTTCGCGGTATACCCGGGTACTCGGGTCGCGGAAAAACGACTAGCATCCGTTCACGACCGGGAAATAGCCGATGTCCGCAAGGACCCTGCAGCAAGCCCCTTCGTCCTCGATTGTGAGGCCGGAGCTTCTGAGCTTCTCCATCTGCTGCTGGTAGGTAAGGAATTCTTTGGGCATCTTCGTTCTTCCCGAAAAGCAAAAGGGGAACCTGCAGGCTCCCCTCCGGTTCCAGGCATCGAAAGTTTCTGGACCCTAATCACCGTCAGGATACTATCCGCAAACTTGCGCCCCGTCAAGGCGTCGGAAAACGTTCGTGATAAGCATTGGGCAACGGACACGGCTTGTTAAGACACGCTATCTTTTCAATCATCTTGCCGATACCGCAACAGACGTTTTACTGGAAATCCCTCATCTTCAGTCCGGCGACATATTGGTCAAGCTCATAAAGGGCATCAATGTAAAGTTCCGCAGCATCGCGAACGTCAGCCATATCTAGGCAGACTCTTTGAAAATGCAGCTTGCCTTCCTCGGCAAAATCGGTTGAGTACGTCGCCAGCACGACATCTTCATCTCGTACGTACTCGGCGTCCTCGATTCCGTCTATACGCAGACGGGACAATTTCGCCATCGGAAAAGCATCCATAAACGACTTACTACGGATATCGACGCAAATGCGACTACCATCGAATCCGTAGTCACGGTGCTGGCTGGAGCCCACAGGGTGCGCCACAACCGCAGAACGTATCGCTTTGAAGAATTTCCAATAGCAGCCAAGTTGAGCTGCGTCAGAGAAAGCGAACCCGTTTGCGACATCATCGCGCAAACAATCCTTGATTCGTCGATAGGAGTCCCTGATCCAATCCGCAAGCACAATCAGGTAGACAACGTCCTTAGGCGAAGCGCTAAAACCGTTCTCAATAGTCTTGTTGAAGTCCTGGACACTGTAGTTAACTTTCAGAACGCAATCGAGCAGAAGCTCACGGTGGGCCTTGTCCTTCGCAAGCCACACCTTTCCTAGGCCTCGCTTGCCCTTGTTGATACCATCGGTTGTTCGCAGAGGTTTCAACATCTGCATGCTACTCATCCCCCAAACCATTGATGAGCCGTTCAGTGAGCACCCCGAAAACCGCCCGCTCAATCTTGTTCTTCATGATTCTCACGTTGTCATAGTGAGCGGCGTTGCGGAGAAACCACCCCCGTACATCCCTGTCGCTAACCACCTTGGCATCGTCATCGTCGAGAAGGCCGATAACGTAGTCGAAGTGTCTGTCAACAATCGCCCTCTTTTCATCAACAGTCAGATCGTTGAACTTTATGCACGCACTTATGCGCGAGAACATTGCGGGGCCCAATGCTTGTTTGATTTCTTTCTCGGACTCGAAATTCGTTGTCAGAACAAAAAGTGCATTGCCCATCTCCACCCTGTAGTACGTGTCGGTCAGCACGCCCTCGTCGAAGAGCTCGTAGAAGGCGTTGTACAATCCGTGATTCACTTTGTCGAATTCGTCTAGAAGGACGACATTCGTTTCCCTGCCTAGGAGGTCTCGGGCAAAACTGCCCTTGGAGTGCTCCGATCCGAAGACGTAGTCGAACGCCTCCTGGTTTTGGAACATCGAGAACTGGATTCTAGTCAAACCCCCACCCATGGCGTCGCTCAACTGTTTCGCCGTCTCGGTCTTGCCAACGCTGGAAGGGCCGTAGAACAACAGGACCACTGGCTTCTCGTCCCCCATCACGGAAAGCCGATACAGGCTTAGGTCGAGCTCAACCTTGCAGTCCTCCTGCCCGAACACAGCCTCCTTAAGCTTATCGTGCACCTCAAGAACGGTATTCTTCCCTAGCTTCACGTACTCAGTCCCCGAGTAGTCAATCATACCAGGGTACATCGCCTCAAGCGATTTGAGGGTCTGGCGGGGCGGGTTCTGGATATACATGGTACCAAAGTCGCATCCCATAGAGGCAATTTGCGCAAAATTGCTGATGACATGACTCACAACCGAACCGAAATCGGCGGATCTAACCACCACGTTGTCGACCCGATCGTGAATATGCGAAAGATCGCTCGTCGCATATTCCGACGCGGCACGAATCTTCGCGTTGTAATCGCCGATAAGCTCAAGATAGGTAATCGTGACCTCGTCCTCGCCGATTCCCTCTCCGATGAAATGCTCAAAATCTTTGTCGCTACCTGTGAATACGTGAATGGCTCCATCAATCATCGCTCTTCACGCCCGCCAAAATAACATCATACATGTCAAGATCCTCATCATCGGACGCCGAATCGTCGTCAGCCGCCGCGTCGATACCGGGTAATCCGGATTCTTCGGCATGCCCGAACTTCCGACAAACTCGAGCTCGCTTTCAACGTCCAAATCGGCGATGCGCGTCTTCCCCACCTTTACGGCGTAAAAGAGCAGGTCCATCTTAGTTAAATCGGGAAGCTTGTAATTGTTCTTCAGCGCCGATCCGTTGAACCTGAGAAGCCGTCTGTCCTTCTTATTGTTCTTGCTGACGGCAAGAAACTCATAGTAGCCCTTCCCCTTCTTGATGGCGTCGTCTATCCGGTCCAAAGATATGGCAAAGTCCCCGGCCGAGACCGAACTCCCGCTGCGCAGCATGCCCAAATACGGAGTCAAGAGCATGAAGCTCGACATCGAATTGCTGACGGGACCAATGTCATAGCCCTCGAAAATATGGATCGACGAATCATCGGAAGGAGAAACGCAAGCAAGAAAGTCCGTCAACAACGTGTTCGTAATGATGCTCTTCGCCATCTCGCCCGAATCAAACGACGCGGAAAGAGAAGCGTCCACGCCAACCGATGCCTTAGCGCCAAGAAGACCGTGAAGCAAAGCGCTTAGGCCATCTTTCGCCTCGGCACCAACAGCGGCAGAGCCCTTGTCCTCACCGGATTCGAACAATTCAGTCGTGGTCGTGAGACCACCACCATGTACAATTTGCACGAAGTCTGTGGCAGACCCCTCGTCAAAGTAGACAATTTTGCATAGTTTCCTCTCGGAGTCCGTCTCGTCAGCCATGCTCAAACCTCCTTAGATTTAACCAGCAAAAGCGCGCTCAGGCGAAGAGGCAATCCGCCCGAGCCCATTAACAAACATGCGCCCGCGGCCCGAGCGCATACATGACACCGGGGCGCGAACCACCGCCCGCCCCGTCTTCGGCGATATTCAAACGAGACGGCATCCATCAACAACCGGCTCACTACCGCCGCGCGGCGTCCGAGTGAGTAGCCTTGGGAAAGTTGGTGCAAGCAAGACAAATCAAGACGGCTTTGAAAGGAAGCGGCCCTCACCATAGAAGGCTACATCAGCTTCTGGATGATTTCCGATACGGAATTTCTGCCTCCCCTCCAATCGCTGCCAGACTTTGGGAGAGTAGTGAAGTACCTGCTATCTCCGTAATATGACAGACTATAGTGTTTCCCATCTTCGTCAATCTCGAATCCAAGATCCTGAAGCTGGCGCTTCTTGGAAGGCAACATCTTACTGTAATCCGTCAGTGCGTTTCGCAGATTCGATCTCCTCTGATCGCTTCTGCCCTGAACAGGATTAGCTTCCAAAACATCATTCAGAACATCGGACCTTCGCGTCCCAGAGCTAAGGTTGTTAGCACGCTTTTCTAGCTCTTCAAGAATCATTTCCTTAATTTCATCTGGAAAGAATTCTTCTTCCTCACCGTAAACAAGAAGCGGGGTCCCTTCAGCATTATTCAGCTTTCTTCTAAGCCCACGAACCTCCGCTTCTAATGATGCATTCTTCGCTGTCAGTTCATCAACCTTTTGATGGAGTTCTTTATTTTCCTGATCAAATGCATCTACGTACTCTTCCCTCTGATTCTCAGCCACTTGACGTGCGTAATCCGCCGCACTTTTGCGATCGTTCAAAAGAGAATATGTCACGCCAGCCCATGTATACGATAAATCCGTCTTTTGCGCATTTGCATACTGCAGGACTATTCGAATAATTCTATTAGCGAATAGGCCACTATCATTGCAATATCTTTTTGGCAGGAGCCTTTTGTGGTCACCGTTCGGAAAATAAACGCCAACTGCGCCTAAGTATTCGTTCTGGTCGCCGCATGCATTTCTTATGGCCAAATCAAGCTGGCAACCCTGTTCCAACAAAACATGAGCAACCCCCTTCAAGCTGTTGCAAAGCTTGCTTACATTCACCAGAGCATGATTCGTTGATGTCTTTGAGATATAGACAACCGGAAGGCTATACTGTCTCTCATGGTTAACAATTGAAGCAATCAAATCAACATTGTCACTTGTGATATCAATAGGATCTCTCAAAACAGGGAGACCGTTATCATCTTTTAGATATCCCTCTTTGATTAACATCGTCACAAAAAAAGGCACAGAAAAACGATAGTCCTCGACCTGAGCTCCTTCAGTAAGGCTTCGGTCGAGCTGAATTGCCATTCTCATTTCATCGAAGTTCATGATGAAATCGGTATCCCAGACAACACCCTCTGCATTCGTCATCTCATAACGAATTGCAACGGTATTATGGTTACGATATTCCTCAATACCAAGCCAAAGCGACCCATCACCATATCGGATGTTGCCCTGCCCGCTCCATTTCAGGTCTGGAATCACGCAATCTTGATGTGGGCTCGACTGATTCCACTCAATCACAAGACGTATGAAATCATCGCGAGTAAGAGACTCGTCAATATCCAACACTGTGGAATACATCAACATTGCTTCCTCCAAATATACATTGCTTCACACTCAAACTCGAAGCAGCCATCTCTTTGAAAGACGCTTACAAGTCTAATCGATTTGTGCAACAATGGCTGTATTCATCACTCATGAAAACGGCAATTAGGGGCTTGTTTGTCTACGCACGTGAACTACTCAGCTTTGATTGCCGCCCGAGCGCCAGTTGTAGGTTTCCCAGAGGTATTCGACTAATGTGATGCTGCTACCCACTGCGAGCTTGGCATGCCTGACGGGCAAAGCAAGAAAACCCGCCTCCCTGCCGTGACCGCACCCGTACTCGTTTCGGAACTCGGCAACTCCCGTCGCAAGACCGCTGAGGCTTCCAAGTATCTGCTTGACGATACCGGCCTCCCTATTGTTTCCAGTAACGGTTTCGGTAGTAATGGAAAGAGCTTTCATCGTCTCTTTTACGAGTTTATTTAGGTCCCAATTCTTATCCGCGGATATCTGTATCTTCCCAAGTATCGTTTTGCAGCAACTCTCGATAAGCTCCTTCGACTTGCCAATGGCTTCCGTCGGGTCGCTTTCCCTCATTTCCATGAGCAAGGAGATGCGGTCGTTCATGAATTCGCTCGAGAATTCCTTTTGGAGATAGCGCACCGATGGTTGCAAGTAACTCGCCCCGGCACGTTCCCAATCTGCAATCTCCTTACATTTGGCATACAGGCCCCTCTTGCCTTTCTCATGCTTATAGGAATTGAATTCATCCGCTGCAGCAGAATCGAACTCCGGCCTGAAATGAAACTCATAGTACCCAAAGAGATCTAGCAGCAGCCGTGTCGCATCTATAGGATCGGCTTCATCAAGATAAGCGAGCATTGATTTTCCTTTTGATAGACCATAATGCCCACAGAGAGGCACCCCGATGCTGTTCATCGTGAAAGCATTAAAGTCCGCAGTACTGAAGTCGAGGACATAACCACTACGGTTGAAAAGCTGTGCGAACGCGCCCATTTCTAACTTCGAAAACATCTTCCTCCTGTGCTGCATCTATTCCGTTGAAGGGCCAAGCCTCCGAGAAAGGCTTATAACACCAGCTTGGCCGAATCTCCCTGCAAAACGACTTCCCCTATAGCTTCATTGCTCAGGATGCGATAAAGCTCGCGGAATCCTTTTGCGATCCTTAAATCACCGCAACCTGGCAACAAAGCCATCCCAAGCCTGTTATCGTCGAACGCTTTTATGGTAACGGAATTGATGCCTTCTGCTCGTACCCAATGCATAATGGATAGACACCGGCATTACCATCTCCTGCCACGAAAAAGCAAAGGTAGTAGAGAAATCGAGGCAAAGCAGGTCAAAGACCAGCTCCCATTCTCCGCCAGCGTGCCAAGTCGATCGCCTCACGCACCGCCGTTGACGGCTACGGTTCGGCATTCACGCGTCCAGAACGCGAATACGCGGTCACAGCTAAGCGGAAGTCAGTCTAGCTCCGACCAGAACCGCCAGCATGTATTCCGGGCGTTCCAGTGCTGCCTCGAGTCCCATGGGATCGCCCGATCCATGTCGCGGCCGAGCAACCCATGGGACAACGCGCTCGCGGAATTCTTCTTCAAGCCGCTCATATTGCGCCGGCGAATCGCAGCTACCGCTTTGCGCATAATAAAAACGCCCGACGACAATTCGAAGGGTCGGGTCGAGCCCGAGGACGGCCTCTCTCCCCTAAGCCGAATCATCCCATTGGGGCGAATTCCCAATGGGATGATTCTCCGCAAGCGACGCGCGGCTACATGAACTTCGACAACCGAAGCCGGCAAATGCAGCCTTGCGCCAGGATCGGCCGCCGCAAAGCCACGGCTCCTCGTTAGGTCTCGAGCATCCCCAAAGCGCCATCCGGCCAGCCCGCCGGGAAGGGCCCACCTTGGACGTTGGCGTTATCGAGCCGCCTCCCGTGCCCCCAGCGCAGAGGTGGCTGGACCCGCCGAGGCGGCCAAGGGGAGCGCTCCCCGCCTCCTCCCCTTGGGACCCCACCGGCCGCATGCCCGCTCAAGCGCCGCGGGGCTGTTGCCCGGGACACGCCGCTGCGCCCCGCACGCGCGACATCCCCACAGAATTCCGGGCGGCATCGGCTCGTCGCCGGTAATTCGGTGGGGATGCCGGCCCTCGCGGGCCTTCGCGAATCCGGCGCTGCGCGCCGCGTCCCGGGCATACCGGCCGACAAGCCGAGCAAGGGGGCCTTGCATCGGCGGCCGATCGGGGAACCCAGGCAAAAGCCCGCAGCGTTGCAAGGCTTCGCGGAAGCTTTTGCGAGAGCAGAGGACTCGCGCCGGCAGATCGCGGCGAGCATGCCGCACGCCCGCGGCCGCGCTTGTCCAAAAGGCCCCGAAAACGGCCTTGGGACGGGCAGCTGCGCCGACGCAAGTGCGCCGAGAGCAATGCGGCACCGGAGGCGCCGCAGGAAAGGAGGCGGGGATGTACGCGAACCCCAAGGAGACGACGTTGCTCAGGCTTGACGCGACCATGAAGCGCAGGAGCAGGGAGCTGCTCGCGCTGCACGGGATGACCCCGACGGAGGCGTTCGAGGAGTACATGGACGAGCTCGTCTACCGGGGCGGGCCGCCCATGAGGGCGAGCCGCGAGGCGAAGGTCAACACCATGAGGATCCGGTTCGAGGCCTTCATGGAGAGCGGCCTCGGGGCCGGCGAGGAAGGCGAGCGCCCTGGGGAAGGGGGCGCAAGATGAGCTGCAGCGCGAAGATGAGGAAGCTGTTAGCGTCAATATATTTTTCACCATTTTCACCAACGTATTTTCGCCAATCGCGCCAACGCGGATGCGCCGGATTCGCCAACGCTGATGCGCCGCTTCCGGCGTCTAGGCGCCCTCCTCCTTCCCGTCCTCACCGCCGATGGATACGTCCTTCAGGCGATATGACCGTCCCGTTATCTTGATCATCGCGCAATGGTGGCAAAGCCTGTCGGCCACCGCCGAGGCCGTGACGTTGCTGCCGAACACGTCGCCCCACCTGCCCACCGGCACGTTGGTCGTGACGATGGTCGACCGCTTGAGCGCGTAGCGCCTGTTGACCAGCTGGAACAGCAGGTCGGCGCCCTCCTTGCCGATGTCGAGGTAGCCGAGCTCGTCTATTATCAGCAGGCTGCAGTGCTCGTAGAACCGCATCCTGCGCGCCAGCGCCTCCTTCGCCGAGGCGTGCTTGAGGTCCTCGACCAGCCTCGAGCAGTCGGCGAAGTACACCTGCTTGCGGGCCATCACCGCCTCGTGGCCTATGGCTATCGACAGGTGGGTCTTGCCGACGCCCGGGCTGCCGACGAGCACGACGTTGTCGCCGCGGTCGATGAACTCGAGCGTGGCCAGCTGCTCGACCAGCCCGCGCGGCACGCTCGGCTGGAAGCCCCAGTCGAAGTCGGCCAGCGTCTTTATGTAGGGGAAGTTGGCCATCCTCGTGCGGCGCTCGTCGTCGGCGCGCCGCTTGAGGGCTATCTGGGCGTCGGTGAGCTCGAGCATGGCGTCGACCAGGCTCTTCCTCCCGTCGGCGACGAGCCTGACGTACTCGGGCACCGACGACGCCATGCCCTCGAGCCCCAGCTCCTCGAGGTTGGCCGCCAGGCGGTTGAGGGGGCTGGCCTGCACGGCGGCGCTCACAGCGAGCCCCCTATCGAGTCGAGCAGGCCGAGGTTGGCCGCGGCGGCCGCCTCGATGTCGCCGGCGGCGTCGCCGAACCACCGCTTGCCGGCCATGGCCTCGGCGTAGTGCGCCGGGTCGTAGGCCGGCCCGCCCGCCACGTGCGTCGCCACCAGCTCGCCGCCGACGTAGCAGTCCATCGCGCCGCCGGGCATGCAGACGATGCGGGCGGGCCTGCCGATGCAGCGCCTGGGCACCGACATGGGCTCGCCGTGCGCGCTCACCAGCATCGTGGCCGGCACCCTGGCCACGCGCACCACGTCGCCCATCGCCTCCTCGAGGGCGCGCAGGTTGCCGACGGGCAGCAGCGCGTCCTTCTCCTCCATGAACAGCGCGGAGGGCGGCAGCCCCGTGGTCTCGTTGGGCTCGGAGTTGCTGGCGTCCTCGATCCGCGCGACGATCTCGTCGATATCGTCCCAGCCGTCGAAGTCGCCCTGGTAGGCCATGAGCCGCGACAGGAAGCGGTTCGACGACTCGACCTTGCCCTTCGTCTGGGGGCTGCGCGGGCGGCACAGCTTCAGCTCGAAGCCGGCGGCCTTGGCGAACTCGTATGCGCGCTGGACCTTGAGGCGCCTGCCGCCCTTGATCGTCACCAGGGCGGACATGTTGTCCGTGACCCACTCGCGCGGCACGCCGCCGAGCCTCGCGATCGTGGCGTACATGCACCTGACCAGGTCGTCGGTCGTCCTGGTCCTCGACCGGATGAATATGTGCCTGCGGGAATGGCCCAGCGTCGCCGCGAACACGTTGAACTCGAACAGCTCGCCGTCGCGGTTTGCCATCTTGACGGACTCCTTCCAGTCGAACTGCAGCTGCAGTCCGGGCGGCGTCTCGAAGCGCGGGTGCGGCTCCGGGCCCCCGGAGGCCCCGACGGCGATGCCGTTCTTGCGCATGAACTGGGTGAAGGCGTTGTAGCCGGCCAGGTCCTCGCCGGGATACCTGTGCAGCAGCCACTCGTGGATGCCCTTCTTGGTGACTCCCGGCAGTTGCGCCTTGGCTGCCACCTCCTCGATGTGCGCGTCGAACGAGCCCGCCCTGTCGCCGCGCCCGTCGTGGGGCCGCCCGCCCTCGGCCCTCCAGTACGACGCCACGGTGTGCCTGTCCTTGCCGTAGCGCTTCGCTATGTCGCTGAAGTTGGGCTTTATGCCCGCTTCCCTGTACATGTCCAACTCTCCGATCAGGTTCTTCTCCGCCACGGCCCGCTCCTCCCGAAAGCATCGTTCGCTCGTCGATCGAAGCGTAAGTCCCGGCGTTGGTGGAAATGGTGAAAATGCGTTGGCGCAAATGGCGGGATTGCGTTGGCATGATTGGTTATTGAGCGTTGGTCAAAATGGTTGTTTTTACAGTAGCGCTAACAGAAGCTGTCTGTGAGGATCGACGCCGACCTGAAGGCGGCCTTCGAGGGCACGCTGCGGGGCATCGGCGTCGACCCCACCTGCGCGATGAGGAGCTTCGCCTTCCAGATCGTGCTCGAGGGGAGCATCCCCTTCGACCCCGTCGACGCCGGCTTCGAGGCGGGCGGAAAGACCGCGGTGACGTCGGTCAAGATCCCGGAGGACGTCGCCGGCGAGATGGAGTCCGTGCTCAAGGGCCTGGGCACGAACTTCTCGCAGGCCGTGAGGCTGCTCGCGCTGCAGACGACCGCGCTGGGAGGGATGCCGTTCGCCGCCGGCATCCCCCGGGAGGCGAGTTGAGGGGCGCCGGCTTCCCGGAAGGCCCTGGGCGCCTTTTCTAGGCGAGGCGCCCTGCCCGCTTCGGCACCCCGAGGCGGGCAGGGCGCTGGTGCGGACGTCACGCAAGCATCCCTTTTGCCGAAACGGAAACAAAATTATGCGTGAAGTGGAGGGCGGCAACAGACGGCGCCGCAACGTCGAGGCCCCAAGCCCGGCAAGGTATAATTCGAATCATCGAACGCGAAATAGGAAGGCAGCCCGAATGAACCTAGGCAGCGAGAGCGAGACCGTCGAGTTCAAGAAGTCCACTGGCGAGCATAAAGAGGCACTGCAAGCCATCAGCGCCATGCTGAACAAGCACGGCCGCGGCGAGCTCTACTTCGGCGTGAAGGACGACGGCAATGTCATCGGCCAGGATGTCAGCGACGCAACGCTGCGCCAGGTGACGTCGTGGGTGTCCGACAAGATCGAGCCCGCGGTGTTCCCGACAGTCGAGCGCCTCGACGCCGATGACGAGCTGCGCTACATCAAAGTTGCCTTCTCGGGCGCCGACGCCCCCTACTCAGCAGACGGGCGCTATTTCACCCGCGTGGGGACTTCGAACAAAGCGCTGTCGGCCTCGGAGCTGAGCGCCATGGTCATAAAGCGCGAGCGCGCCCGCAGCCCGTGGGACTCGCAGCCGTCCGGCAGGCCCGTCTCCGACGCCGACGAGCGGGCGGTGCGCGACTTCGTCGAGCGCGGCGGCAGGGCCGGGCGCGTCGGAGGCGGGTTCGCCGGCGTGGAGGACGCCTTGGCCAAGCTCGACCTCGTCGCGCCCGACGGCAGCCTCAGAAACGCCGCGGTGGAGCTGTTCTGCGAGGGGTCCGACACCTACCCCAGGATGAAGCTGGGGCTTCTGGGCGGCAACACCAAGGCCAAGATCCTCGATTTGCGCCGCGAGTGCGGCACCATGCTCAAGCTGCTCGACTTCGCCGAGTACTTCGTGACGTCGAACATCAGGCGCGAGTTCGTCATCGGCGAGACGGGCATGTACCGCAAGGAGATCCCCGAAATCCCAGCCGAGGCCATTCGAGAGGCGGTGGCCAACGCGCTGTGCCACCGCGACTACACGACCGGCACGGCCGTCGAGGTGAACGTGTTCATGGACACCGTCCAGATCGTGAGCCCAGGCCTGTTTCCCGAGGGAGACTCGCCGGAGAGGCACCTTGCGGGCATCGCCAGCGAGTTCGGCCTGCGCAACCCCGCCATCGCGCGCACCCTGTTCCGCGCCGGCGTCATCGAGCAGTACGGCACGGGCATACCGCGCATCAAGGAGGCCTGCAAGGCCGCCGGCGTGAGGTTCCGCTTCGAGCAGACCGTCAACAGCACCGTCGTCGTCTTCGGGCGCCCCGGATCGCAGGTCACGGTTGCGGGGGATGACCATAACTCCGAAGGTAAAACAGCATGCGCCACTAACGATGGCTCGTGGGGCACAATGCTTGACAGCCTGGGAAAAAGCGAACGCAAGGCCATGGAGCTCGCTGCCGCCAACGGGTCGGTGTCGACGAGCGTCCTGGCCGAGGGTGCGCAGATTACCAAGCGCGCCTCGTCGGCGGCTCTGAAGAGGCTCGCCGAGCGGGGCCTGCTCGAATGGGTGGGCAAGAGCGCCCGCGACCCAAAGCAGTTTTACCGCATTCCAAGTGACGACCATCCTGCTTCGTAGCTACTCCGAAGTTCTTCGTAGCTACTCCGAAGTTCTTCGGAGTAGCTAAATCCGCTCGAAGCGTTTTCGACCAAGCAAGCACGGCACCATCACCAGCACCCGGCCGAAAACGAGACGCACTCATGAACGTCTTTATCATAAAGCTGAGTATGCAGAAAAGGAATGGATCGAGAATGATGCGCAGTCGTAGACTCCATGCTCAGAAAAAGGTCCTGTTCTGGCTAGGGAGCTCATGGAGAAAGAAAATCCTACCCAAACCCGTCAGCAACGCAATCTGGAAAAGGGCCAATGACGTATTAAGTTGCGAAGAACACGAGCGGCAGATCAGCTCCGATACGTCCCCATTCGAGCAGAACATAAAAATCCCAGACGGCTGTCGGGTACGCATGGGCGGTCTTTGGCTGGTAGAGCTCTTCCCATCAAGTCTGAGCGATACCCTCCTTAAGCAACTTGATAAAAGCGGTTGGGACGGCGTCCACGCTTACGCACTAAACAGAAATCCCAACTCGGAAAAGGCACGTGAGGCTCGGACAAAAGAAAACATCGGGTGGTGGCGTCTGGGTCATGACGTCGACAAGGGATTCCGTGGCTTTGCGCCAAACGCCGTATTCCTCGATCTCCCGCATGGGTTCGAATCGGTTGAATACAATGCCATACAGATTGGCTCGAGCCTGACTGTCATCTCGGCTTTTTTCTCGCCAACCGAAGAGATGAGAACAAAGCTCGATGCCGAATGGCACGCAGAGCACGAGCCTATCCTGCTAAAACAGCGGGGTAAGAGACCGCGAGCATTAAGCCGCAGGGAAAGCGACATACACGCTACCCAGCTCGCACGCAACGAGGCGTACGAGAAGGCACGCAATTGGCTAGAGAGGCGCTGCAAAGGGTTCTTTTCGAGGAACGAGCTCAAGACGCCAGCTGCCGACTTGCTCCTGTTTGAAGGATTTGACCCCACAGAAGAGACAATGGGCAAAGACTATCGAGATGCTGGCCGAGCGTTGGGGCTTGACAGCACGTTCCATTGGATATCTACAGAAATGCCAAATTTGGCAGCTATTCCCCTTGATGATCGTCATAGCGATTTCGATTTTATCGGCATAGTCGGAAACATAGAAAATGCAATAAAGCCAATTGCAAAGCATCTGTCACTGTACGGGAATAACGAGGAGCGCGCCATCGCCTACCACTACGCTAAGCATGTTCAGGATATCCTGCTTCAAATCTGCATGGTCAATTACTCAAAATACATGCTGGAGTTATATGCCAAGCGCAGAGACGTTGCCTGCAGGGAGTACAAGCGTCACAGCCTCAAGAAAACAGAGGGGCTTCGCTTCGAAATGCTCACCGACAGCCTGGATATAAAAGAGGCGTCTCATGATGCCGCCATGCTGTGGGAAATAACTTGGAGACAATGGAACGGTCTGGAGGACTTGAGGTTGGCCGAATCCCCCGAGCTTCGTTCAAAGAATGGCAACCAATCAAACTCGGAAGTCGACTTGCTCAGAAAGTTTAAGAACGTGGCAAACAGAAATTTCAAGCTTTTGTTGGAGAGGGATTCAACGTACAGAGACATTCTCGCCACCGCGAGTTCCATCGGCGCCGACATTGCAAGTGAGCGCTTGAGCAGGGTCGCCATAATCGTTGCGCTGATATCGTTGGTCGTGGCGATCGCCACCCTGTGCTCTCCCTTAATCCACGCCAACGGATGACGGCATCTCGCCGCTGTTCTCTCTTGGCGCAGTCGACCAGCGCCGCGCGAGAAGGGCTTACGTTGCGAGAACCCATCGCCGACGAGAATCAATCTTTGAGGCCACCCGCGCGTCTCTCCGACTCTTCCCCTCCGGACGTCCCGACGCCTGGCTTGCCGCTATGTAGCCGCCTCGTTCAATCGACAAAGAGTCAATTACGGTTATTGTTAGGCCCTGTTCCGTCGCAGCAAGATGCCGCGTCGTTGACGCTTGAGGCACATCCGCTGTAGCGAATGTCTGAAATATTCGTACAATTGCAACGCATAGGCCCATACGCTTTGCAACAAACCCCAAGATGCCGGTAAACGCCGTCAACGGAAAGGAAACCGCCATGGCCGACAAGTACGAGGAGATGGCGCGCCACTAAGCAAGAGTATGCCGCAACCTTGCAGGAACCAGATACAAAGTGCGATAGGATGGTTCCCTAAAGTCAATCCGATGGAACCGTGCTATCGAATCCCCCACGTGTATTTTAGCCTCCATCGTTGTAGGCACTCAGCTTTCAATACAACGTGTCACAGGCCCTCATGCCAAACTAATACCAACGATGTGGATGATCATTCGAGAACCGGGCGTCGCTCTCCAAGGTAATCCATGGCGAAGAGGCATCGTACGTCCGCCTGAATCTTTGGTTTTCTGGAATCTGGTCTAAAGCGTAAACGCATGCCTTCCTTGGAAGAGGCGCAACAAGATCGTTCGTCTTCCCTGGGTTTGTCTCCCACAGCAAAGACAGGCCGCAGCATTAGAACGACCCCCTATTCGTGCGGAGATGAATGGCAAAGTTCAATAGCGACTTCGGCGGCATCTCGATTAGTCGCGCAACCCCCTACCACGGATTTCGAAGCTTTCAAATGTGGGGCACTCGCAGCCTTTTCTCCCGTAGCACTCAATCGAAGCAAAGACGTGCTCTATATATCTAACTTGATATACGAGCAAATGGCTATTCTTCAGCCGAACAGTCAGCCTCCGTATCGCCTCTGCGCTGGCAACATCCCCTTCTGCTTCATAGGCTATCTTGGTAAATTGCCCAACCGGTTTTTCAACCGCCGCGATTGTGACTGAATCGACCCAATAGCAAGATGCCGAAGAAAGCCACGCTAATTGCTGCGAGCAAAGACTTCCTTGCGCCACAGCGACAGCAGGCGTGAGTCCATATTCACGACGCTCTTCGAATGCAAGCACAGCATTAAACACTCTGTTTGCATTCAAAACATACGTTCCGCAATAATCACCATACAGAAATGAAAAAGAGTTGCTTATTGCGGCGCGAAGTTTTTTATAGCCATACGTGTAATATTCTCCAGCAAAACAAACTCCACTTTCGTCATGGGCGCATTTCTCGGATTGCGCATATTTTATTAGAAACGCGTCCCACATTTTCGATATGTATTTCACTGCCAAGACGACACTGCCTTCATCCGACAGCGCTTTGTCGGATTGCTGCTGCATAATGCCCGTTGTTTTCGCTAAGCCAAGAGGGAAAGCGATTCTTTCTAAAATGCGCACGCCCGCCGGGCGATTAAAGTCCTCAATAGCCATTATCGAGAAAAAGACCGCCCGCAAAAGAATATCGTTTTGATAACGCTCCGGAAGGCAGTGTCCGAATCGCTTTTCGTAAGAAAATAAGTTCTTCTCGCTCATATCAACCTTTGCATACGAAGCGAAGGAATTAGAGCGTTTGTCCTTGGGGAGCTGGTAGTTGGTTAGCCAAATCCTATATTTGCGACGTGTAGTTAAAGAAACGATGACCTGGACAATCACGTAGAACAGCGCAACTTCCAGCTGAAATGCGAGATTTGACTGGTCGAAAACGGCAACGCCTGAGTTAACAAACTTTCCCATAACGTAATAGTCAACGGCAAATGCCAAGGTAATTGACAGCAACGCCTCGAGAAAAAGAATTTTTATTTGATACGAAAGCTTGCCGAGTCCGCTTTTCTTAACAGCAATCAGCACCCAATACATTAGCACGGGAAGCCAACGGTATTCAGGCTGCACGTGCAAGAAAAAGCATGAAATAGCTGAAAATGCTAGTGACAGGAAGCTGCAACATAGCACCGGAGATACTACTCGGTATATCACATTCGAGGGCCCATTGTCCGAATCATACCGCTCTTCCAGCTTATAGCTTGTAATTGCAACGGGGCCTAATTTCCTCACAACGGGTAAAGCAACCAAGGCAATTGCAAAATATGCAATAAAGCATATTAAATCAAACGTCAACTCGCACCTCGCACGCTAGTGTTTCGTAGAAGCGGAACACGAATTCGCATCCCTTTGTTAGCCATTCTAACAACAAGACCCGCTTGGCAGCGGGTCTTGAAAAGCAACAATATATTCTAATGTTTCTTGTTACCGCCCTTGCTCCTTATACCTAGCCTCAGTGGCCGCCTTGGCCGGGCGCCACCAGAGCTCATTTTTGCGGTACCACTCGATGGTCTTGCGCAGGCCCTCGGCGAAGTCGTTGTGCTGTGGGCGCCAGCCGAGCTCGTCGCGCAGCTTGGTCGGGTCGATGGCGTAGCGGCGGTCGTGGCCGAGGCGGTCGCGCACCCAGTCGAAATCCTCGGGGTCCTTCCCCATCATCTCGAGGATCATGCGCAGCACCGCGATGTTGTCCTTCTCGCCGTCGGCGCCGATGAGGTAAGTCTCGCCGATGCGGCCCTTGGTGAGGATCGTCCACACGGCGCTCGAGTGGTCCTCGGTGTGGATCCAGTCGCGCACGTTCTCGCCGGTGCCGTAGAGCTTGGGGCGCACGCCGTCGATTACGTTCGTGATCTGCCTGGGGATGAACTTCTCCACGTGCTGGTAGGGGCCGTAGTTGTTCGAGCAGGTCGATATCGTGGTGCGCAGGCCGTAGGTGCGCGTCCAGGCGCGCACGAGCATGTCGGAGGCCGCCTTGGTGGACGAGTGCGGAGAGCTCGGGCGGTACGGCGTCTCCTCGGTGAAGCGCGCCGGGTCGTCGAGCGCCAGGTCGCCGTAGACTTCGTCGGTCGAGACGTGGTGGTAGCGGACGCCGAACTTGCGCACGGCCTCCAGCAGCCGGAAGGTGCCCTCCACGTTGGTCTTGAGGAACGGCTCGGGGTCAGCGATGGAGTTGTCGTTGTGGGACTCCGCCGCGTACTGCACGATGGCGTCGTGGCCGGGGACGATCCTGTCTAGCAGCTCCGCGTCGCAGATGTCACCGACCACGAGCTCGACGCGGTTGGCGGGAAGCCCCGCGATGTTCTCGCGGTTGCCCGCGTAGGTCAGCTTGTCCAGCACGGTCACGTGCACCTCGGGGTGGTTCTCGACCACGTAGTGCACGAAGTTGCTGCCTATGAAGCCGCAGCCGCCCGTGACGATGATGTTCCTAGGCTCGAAAACCTGCTCCATGCCTTTTATCTCCCTGTCGAAACTGCCAATGTGCAAAATGAGGGCTCGGCCGAGCCCCGGCCCCTAGCCTTCCCCGCCCGCCTCGGCGGCGACCGAGAGCAGGTACCTGCCGTAGGCCGTCTTCTTCAGGCCCTCGCCGAGCTTGCACAGTTCGACTGCGTCGATGAAGCCGCGGCGATAGGCGATCTCCTCGAGGCAGGCGATGTAGTAGCCCTGGCGACTCTGCACAGCCTCCACGTACTCGGCGGCCTTCAAGAGCCCCTCGGGCGTGCCCGTGTCATCGCCCACAACGTTTCTCCTCGCTAGCGCCATCTCAAAGCAAAAAACAGTACTACCGCCCCTGTGCCTTATACCTTGCCTCGGTGGCCACCTTGGCCGGGCGCCACCAGGCCTCGTTTTCGCGGTACCACTCGATAGTGGCTCGAAGCCCCTCGGCGAAGTCGTTGTGCATCGGGCGCCAGCCGAGCTCCGTCTGCAGCTTGGTGGAGTCGATGGCGTAGCGGCGGTCGTGGCCGGGGCGGGCATGAGCGACGGCCTGGCGAAGCGGTGCGGCATCGACAAGGAGGCACCCGCCAAGACCGGCGTCCCCACCGGCATGGTGGTGAAGATGGAGCCGGAGTTCAAGCGCGAGATGAGGTGGTACTGCTCCGACATGTGCGTGACGCCCAACGGCCTCGTGCACACGTTCCTGGGGCAGGTCGTCTTCGAGCTGCGCGTGCCGTTCGACGACTGAGGGGAGCGCGCCACCTCGAATCGCACCGCCCGCTCCCAAGGGCGCGGACGGAAAACCAGGGGCGATTCCGGCCCTGCCGAGCTAACAGGGTCGACGACTCGCGCGCCCGGCAAATCGGCCGCGCAAACTGCCGAGATGAGATGAAGGTATGCGGCGCCTGTATAATCAAGCGAGCGCCAAAACCAAAAGGAGGCCCGTATGGAGGAGACTGTCCTGATCAAAGACCACAAGCCCCTGCTCACGGTCGAGCAGCAGATCGAGCACCTCAAGTCGAAGGGCGTCACGTTCGAGCTGTGCTCCGAGGAGGACGCCGCCGAGTACCTCTCCGAGCGAACCTACTTCTTCAAGGTCGCCGCGTACCGCTCCCTCTTCGAGAAGCGCGTCGGCGGGCCGCGCGACGGCCAGTACATCGACCTCGACTTCGGCCACCTGAGGGCGCTCGCCTCGCTCGACCGCGACCTGCGCTACGCGCTGCTGCCGCTGACGCTCGACGTGGAGCACGCGGCGCGCACGAAGCTGGTGCGGATCGCGACCGAGCGCGATGGCGAGGACGGCTACGCCCTCTCGCGCGACTACATGGCGGGCCTCAACCACAACGAGCGCCGGCGCCGCGAGGGCGAGGTCAACATGATGGGCAACGACCTGTTCTGCGGCGACCTCGTCAGGAAGTACGGCGGCGGCCCGGCCGAAATGCCCATCTGGGTCCTCATGGAGCTCTTCTCGTTTGGGAGCTTCATAGACCTCTACCTCTTCTGCGCCGAGCGCTGGGGCGACCGGGAGATGGTCCACGAGCACTACATGCTGCGCCAGGCGAAGTCCGTGAGGAACGCCTGCGCCCACTCGTCCGACGTCCTGAACGGCGTCGCCGTCGTCGACGCTAGGATCGGCGCCGACGCGGCCGTCACGAGGGCCTTGGCGGAGGCCGGGCTGTCGCACCGCGTCAGGACGGCCAAGATGAAGAACCCCCGCATCAGGCAGATCACCACGTTGATGTACCTGCATGCGCAGCTGGTGCCCGAGGGGTCCGGAAAGAAAAACGCGGCATCGAATCTAGCGGGCCTCGAGAAGAGGCTGCTCGAAATGAGCGACTTTGCGCCCGCCAATGACGTCGTCCGGTCGACTGTGGCTTTTTTGGCGAAGCTGATTGACAACTGGTTCCGGTAAGGCATAATGGATTCAGATAAAAAAACCCACAGGTTTTGTAAGGCGGAGTTGCGAAAGCGGTTCCGCCTAGTTTTTTATCTAGGAACGATACCTCGCTACTTCAGGACCATGCCCCCCGATAGTGGAACAACAGACAAGCCTAAGCAAGGTGCACGCAACGGATTCCATACTCCAGTTCAGCTACACAAGCTCGAACGCTGCAAGAAGCAGTCTGATAGAATCGTCTCATCGCATTGGGCCGCATGAGAGGAATATTCCATGCCGGAAATGAGCAACAGTCCCTTTTCTTTTTTAAGGGTAAAAAGCATCTACGAGATTCTCGATGGGGACACGCATTTCAAATCCAGTAAGCTCGACGAAGAAGTCAGCCTGCCTTACCAGTCGGGACCGAAACTCGTACAAACCCTGAACGCCTTCGGCAAACCCAGCGATTACGGGGGATGCAGCCGTTGGCAATACGTTGAGAAGCTGCTCGACCACTGCATCGCCAACGACAGGGTCTCGGACATGTTTGCCTGTTTCTTCGACCTCTCCCGCTTTCGCGACGACCTTCAAGGGTTCAGCGCAGACGAAATCGAACGTCGGCACGAGGCTATTGTCGAAGCCGCGATCGAGGCTATCAACGGCGAGCTTATTTTCGGGCGTCACGAGTTGAGGCGGATCGGAAACGCATATGCAGTTTCCCCGATAGACGCCTCGCCAACGATGGACACCCCTTCCATCAAGGTCATCGACCGCCCCTACATAAAGGATATGGCGGACAGAGCCCACCGCGACATCGAGCAAGGCGATTGCGACAGCGCCCTCACCAAAGCGAGGACGCTGCTCGAAGAGACCTTCTGCCAGGTCATAGAGCGCAAAGGAGAGATTCCCTCGACCAGCGGCGATATGGGAAAACTGTTCGCGCAAGCCAAGAAGCTCTACAACATCCACGCCGACGCAACCATGGATCGCCGCATCTGCGACCTCGTCAACGGCCTCAACAAGATAGTCGATTCCATCGGGCAGATGAGGAACAAACAGGGTGACGCGCACGGAGTCGGCGCGGCAAGAGTCAGAATCGAGGATTACCATGCCCGCCTCGCCGTGAACGCTGCGGCCAACGTCGCGGACTTCATGCTCTCGGTGGCGAACAGGGTCCGGCGGGAAGAGAAAACCGGTCAACCCTGAAAACAGCAAACCGTTCCTCGAGCGTGAAATGTTCCATACTGCCCTTGGCGCGGCAAAGGCGGGTCATCCCTTCGTTCTCAAGCTTCCAACATAGCTCAGGTCCATGAAAGGTCCCCTGCCTAGATCATCCAGCCCATCAATAGCATATGGGTTCTCCGCATACACGTGGACATAGCCAGCCTCACATTGGAAGGCTATGTCTTTTGCGGTGTTCTGGCATATGTGGACATAGCCCCTGTAGTAGTCGAGCACGTCGCTATCCGCTTCGCCGATTACGACAAGCCCCGGATCCATCTTCTCCATCCAGCTTTTCGGAGGCCTGCCAGACGAGCGACCGTGATGAGGAGCAAAGAGGATGTCGAAGGGCTTCAGCGCGACATCATCCTCGATCTTGGACATGAAGTCGCTCTCCAAATCGCCCATCCAAACAGCTCTTACCCCGTTCTCAAGCGAATAGGTCACGATCGGCGAGATGTTGTTCGGAGACGACCCTTCGGAGGCTTTTTTGAGAGCCTCCTTGAAATGCGCATTCCCTGGCTTCGGCCATAAAATATTGATTCCAGAGCTGCCGTACTTCTTCTCGTCGTCGTCTCGGTTCATCCAGCGACGAGAGCACCCTTCGGTCAAGTAGAACGCCTTGTCGGAATCCCTGAGCTCGCAATACCTCCTGAACGACTCCGTCTCTTCGGCTTCCGTCGCCTCGTTTTTCACGCAGTAGAAGTTCACTATCCGCAATCGATCATCGAGGTAAGGCAGCCCGTGAATATGATCCTCGTCCGGATGGGTCGAGATGAACCTCGTGATGGCCTTTTCTCTGGATTCCCTTTCAAGCTCGTCGACGATTTCCTCCTTGCGACCATCGACCAAGTTGCAGTCGATGATGCTGAAGTTGTCGCTGCCATGCTTTATGTAGCAGGTGTCGCCATTCCCCACTGAGAACGACTTGATTACGCTGCCCATGTTCACTCCCTCCCATCGCTTGCGATATCGCAAGCGATGACCGTCGTTACGAGACGCTTAGCCTTCCAACGGGCAGAAAGCCAACTTGCCGCCGCAAATACCCCCACTATCGCAAGGGACGTTAATGAAACAAGGGCCTCCCCGCAAAGCACCATGCCCGCCACATTGCATACAACGGATAGTAAAAACGTTGAAAAGCCGAGCGCGAAAGCATCGCGGCTGTACAGATGCCCCAAGTTGTTCGACCTGACCGAAGCGCTTGAACTGTGCTTTCGATAGAGCTTGTACCACTCAGCATTCTGATACCGCGAGGCTTCGCGAGAATCCTTACCCTGAGCGTTTTGAATCTGAACACTGTATCGCTTGCGAGCCTCGCTCACGTCAAAGCGGAAATCCCCGGGCTCCCCATTCTGGATCTCGGTGAAAATCGTACACCCGGGACGCTGCAAGGACCACCTGCAAATCTCGGGATACAGAAGCCAGTCCTTTATCGAATAGGGAATCGTGTTTTCAACCAAAATCCCGACGACGTAGGACAGCGCCAGAAATGCAGCGTAGCAGGCGACCGATTCGAGCGGCGACCCCGACTGCGGCATCCAAAGGCTCAAGACAGACACTAGCCTCGGCGAGAACAACACGACGACCAGCGAAATAGCAAGACAAGTGCACTTGTATTCATCGCTATAGCCTTCTTTCATGTCTTTTGGTCCACCTTCTTCACAAGTAGCCGCTATTCTACGCGATCGATCAGCGCCCGCAGGTCCTCGGCGAAGCGCTCGGCGGGGACACCGTAGCCCTCGTGACCGGCGCACTTGGATATGAGCTTGCAGTTGAGCAGCTCCATCTCGCGCCACTGCAGCTTCTCGGCCATGTCGATGCGGGCGGGGTCGAGCATGCGCGACAGGTCGTTCACGCAGCCCAGCGCCCGCCTGCCGTGGGTCTTGCTGAGGCGCGCCTCCCCTGCGAGCTCGAGGTAGCGCGCGGCGTCGAGGCCGGCGCAGCTGACGGCATCCTCGACGAGCCGGAGGGCTACTTCGTCGATATGCCTCCAGTCGGCCGCGGCCATCCTGGTGATGGCGCACAGCCGCGTGGCTGCATTCGACGCGACGAGCAGCTTGCGCTGCCCGAAATCGACACGCGCGAGGTCCCAGTAGAAGAGCAGTTCGCCCTCCTGCGCGGCCGGCAGGGTTCCGGCAGACGCCATCTTCCTGACGACCTCAGTCAATCCGATCTCCATGATGCTTCCCCATCCGCAATTGCCTTTAACCGAATTGTACGCGGTATCTGCCGGTGCTCGGGCAACGAAAAATATTTGCGCACTTTGAGGTAGGGGATGCGGACAAATAGTTGGACCGAATCGGTTCGGGTATCGCGGAGAGGATATGAGCACTTTCGTACGGAAAAAGTCAGCATCCCCAAATGGTGAAAACTGCATTGACGCTAACAAATGCAGCTCATCCTCATGGACGCGCTCCTGCTCGGAGGCGGGGCTGCGATCGTCCGCGAACAGCTCCTCGGGGTTCATCACCCCCTCCCCGTCACTTCACATGAGCTGGCTGAACAGTATCGGGCGCGTGGTGACGCCCTTGATCTTGACAATGCAGTCGTAGCTGCTGCGGCAGCCTCGCGATGAGGGCATGTTTCCTCCCCTGGGTCAGGGAGCGCGGGATTGCGCTCCTGCCCACAGGTCGAGGTCGACCCACTCGTCGAAGGTGATAGAGTCTCGGTTGCGACGGGTCTGTCAGTAGCAGGTCAGGCCGGGCTTGACCAGCAGGCGCTGGCGCTGGTAGTCGTTGTAGGTCGCCACCTCGGCGGGCAGCGCCGGGCGCGGGCCCACCGTGGACATGTCGCCGGCCAGCACGTTGATGAACTGGGGCAGCTCGTCGAGGCTGAGCCTGCGCAGCCACCTGCCAACGCGGGTGACGCGCGGGTCCTCGGCCATCTTGAACACCGGTCCGGTCTTCTCGTTGAGCTCGCGCAGCTCGGCCAGGCGCTCCTCGGCGTCCACGCACATGCTGCGGAACTTGTACATCTGAAACGTCTCGCCGCCCTTGCCCACGCGCCGCTGCTTGAAGAGCACCGGGGCCTTCGGGTCGTCGGCCTTGATGAGCGCGGCGATGATCGCGAACAGCCAGCAGAACGCCACCAGCACCGCGGCCGAGAACGCCACGTCGAACGCGCGCTTGGCGAAGCGGTAGGCCAGGCGGCCCTCGATGCCGGCCACCGGCCCCTCGCCCAGCTCCTCGCGCAGCCGCCCTGCGCGCTCGACGCCCTGGCGGCGGCGCTCCTGGGCGTCAAGGTCGCACGCCGCGCCGCTTCGCACGGTGTTGCGCGCGGCGGCGTTCTTCGGCGCGATGGACTCGAAGTCGACCACCTTCGCGTCGGCCTGCTCGGCACGCTCTTCGGCGGCCTTGGCTGCAACAGCTTCGCTAGCCACTACGGCGTCACGCCCAATCCCAGTTCATCGTGCTTTTCTGACGAGGTTAAAGCCAACCTTTACTTCCTTTTTCCTTCCCATGATTTCAAGCTGCAGGTATGCCTCGTGCTTGCGGCGGTCGATCTTGGTGATGGCGCCCTCGTAGCCCACCAGCGGGCCGGAGGTCACGGTCACCTTGCCGCCTTCTTTGAAGCCCTCGGACATCTCCACCACCCGGTATCCCTTGCGCGTGAACGCGTCGATCCAGGCGGCTTCGTCGTCTTTCAGCGGAATGAATGCGTTGTCGTTTCCCAGGATCCGGGTGAGCTCGGGCACGCGCTTGAGCGCCGTGTCGAGCACGGCGGCGCTGCCGGTCACGGCCACCAGGTAGCCCGGCAGCAGCGGACGCTCGCTGTCCACCCACTTGCCGTCTTGGCGGACCTTCGTCTTGAAGCGCGGGCTGAAGCACTCTTGCAGCACGTCGGCCGCCGCCATGCCGCGCTCTTCGGCGAAGTCCGCGGCCGCGCGCTTGATCTTTTTGGCCACCGCTTCCTCGCGGCCTGCCATCACTTGGATCACGTACCACACGGCCCGCACCCGCCTTTCGCCTCTCGACACGGCTTCGCCCCTGCCCCCGCAAGGAATGGCGAAACGAAAACGCATTCATTCCCGCAGGCTTGTACGAACGCCGAACGCGGCATCGCTTTACACCTGCGGGTCCTCATAACCCAAACACTGCAGTTTCCTGCGCCGCGGGCGCTGACGGGAGGTTGCCCCGCCCGCGCGCCCGCGGCGCAACAAGCTGCGATTTCGAAGCTGCGTGCCGCCGCGTTGCGGGTGGCGAAGCGGCCGGCCGGCAAGTGGCGGCTGCTTGGTGCCGCGCGCCCTTGAGCACCCGGCCCCGCGCCCGCCTTCGCGGCCGAAGCGCGGCCTGACCGCAGGCAGCAACCCGGCCGCTAGCTTTTCTCCGGCACGTTGAGCGCCATACGCTCCACCACGTCGCGCCCGCCTTCGCGGCCCACGCGCACCTCGCACACGCGGCGATGCCGGTCGACCTTGGCCACGCGCGCCTCTTGGCCGGCAAGCGGGCCTTTCGTCACGCGCAGGCTGCCGCCCTCGATGACGCCCTCGCTGGCGCGCAGCACGCCCGCGCCGTCCATGGACGCGACGATCCACTGCCGCACGTCGTCGGCCAGCGGCACCGGGCGGCCGCCCTCCTGCCGCGCGTCGCCGTGCAGCCCCAGGCGATCCAGCTCGCGCCCGAGCGCCGCCGCGTCGCGCGACACGACGAACACGTAGCCGCGGTACAGCGGCTGCGTTTGCACGCTCCACACGCCGGCGCGCTTGAACCAGCGCTCGCGCGACACGACGACGGCGTCGTCGAGCGCGCCCGCCGACGCCAGCTTGCGCAGGCGCTCGGCGGCAGCGGCCTCGCGGCCTTCCGGCACACGCACGGGATACCAGCGCAGCGTGCCCTTCGGCACGCGGCGGCCGGCGGGAAACGGCGCAGCTGCCGACTGACGCTGCGCGCGCGCCGCGTTTCCACTAGCGTTTTGCGCTGCTCGCCGTGCCGCCGCCATGCCGCCTTCCTTTCCCGAAACGCGCCTGCAACCAGGCATAAGGCAACGGCGCCGCGTCACCAGGGACGCGGCGGTCTCTTCGCCAAGTTGCAGAAAAGTACGCTTTTTTGCCACTTCGAAATTAGCCCCATTATACACATCGATTTTTGCATAACCGCAGGTCGGTTAGCGTTCATTACGCGAATCTTGCAATTCATAACCCAGTGGCAAAAAAGTGTACTTTTCTGCCTTCCAAAAATGTCATTTCACCTGGAGAAACGACCTATTTGATGATTTTGTGGTTCTCCTCACGCAAAAATGACTTTGCATGCGGGGCTCCACGCTCGCATGCGCACAAAAAGCCGTCCTTCCAGCTTTCTGAGAGACATTGTTCGTAAAATCTGGAGTTGTATTCCAGATTTTGCAGGGCTTGTGCGGTGCCTGGGCCCAGGGCGTGCGAGTTACTTGATTGCTGGCGTTACGTTTCATTTGGTGACGCGCCTTTGGCGCTTTCTGTTTGGGGCGGAGCTTTCGCTTCGCCCTACGGAATCGGGCTGCAAGGCTTAAGCGCTTACGAGCCTTCGGCGACCGCATGTCAAAAGTGGCAGACCGTCCCAGCGTGCTGGCGAAACGCGGGGTGCGAGCCTTCGGCAATCGCACGATCTAAGCCAAAGCGAATTGCGGTGCGTTCCGCATATGGGACGTTATTGGTCGCTGACTTGGAGTTGGACGCGGGTATAATGTTTCGCATGTGGCCCCGGGCCGCGTGAACGAGGGAAACAACGTACCGAAAAGGCCGAACAATGTCTAAGCCCGCCGCTAAAAACGGCAACCGCATCATCCACATTCTTATGACGGCGCTTACCGTCGTGCTTATCGTGCTGTTCTTCAACATCCTGTCGTTGGTGGCCGACATCCAGGGCACCGCGCGCGTGGTGAACTACGCCGGCCTGGTGCGCGGTACCACGCAGCGTATCGTGAAGCTTGAAGACGCAGGTCAGCCCCAGGACAAGCTGCTTGAGGCCGTGGACTCTTACATCAACGGGCTGCGTTTCGGCAGCGACGAGCTGAACCTGGTCAGCCTGAACGACGACGAGTACCAGGCGAAAATGACCGAGTTGGCCGCGTACTTCTCCACGCTGCGCGACGAAATCAACCGCGTACGCGACGTAGGCTACGAAAATACCGACATCATCGCGAAAAGCGAGGAGTTCTTCGGTATCTGCGACACGACCACGAAACTGGCCGAGGAATACTCGCAAGAAAGGGCCACCGCGCTCAACCAGCTGGAAAACGTGGTGTTCGCCGTGATCGCCGGGCTTATCGCGCTCATGGCCATCGAACTGGCGCGCGCCATCCGCACAGCCGCGCAAAACCGCGCGCTGCAAAAAAAGGTGTACCTGGACGAGGCCACGGGTCTGCCGAACAAGAACAAATGCGAGGAAATCCTGAGGCGGGAAACGCCCACCTCGCCCGACGCGCCCGTGGCCATGTGCATGTTCGACCTGAACAACCTGCGCACCATCAACAACAACTTAGGGCACGAGGCCGGCGACGCCTACATCCGCTCGTTCGCCGAACAGCTGGCCAAGATTGCGGGGCCGGCGTGCTTCGTGGGCCGCGACGGCGGCGACGAGTTCATCGCCGTGATGCAAAACGCCAGCCATGCCGACGTAGAAGCGCAGCTGGCGAAGTTGCGCGCACTGTGCGCGGAGTATTCCCAGGCCAACCCCGCCATGCCCATCAGCTACGCCGCTGGCTGGGCGCTGTCAAGCGATTTCGGCACGCCTACGCTGCGCGAGCTGTTACGCGAGGCCGACAAGAATATGTACATCGACAAGAACCGGGCCAAGCGCGCTGAGGCCGCCGAGATGCAGCAGCACGACCGCCTGACGCTCAAGCGCATCGAGAGCATGGGCTACCGTTTCTCCGATTGCCTGTACTGCGACGCGCTGCTTGACCAGTACCGCGTGCTGCGCGCCTCGTCGGACGCGTTTTTAGCCGACAGCGGCAACTACACGGGCGCGGCGGTGCAGATTGCGGCCGAGCTGGCCGCCGACAACGACCGGACGCGGCTGCGCGAGCTTCTGCAGCTTGAGCACCTTCGCCAAACGCTGGGCGAGCAAACGCCGACGCTTACCGCCCCCTATCACCTGAACACGCACCACGGCCGGCTGACCGTGGTGTTCCTTGACGGCGAAAGCGGCGCGCTGCACCACTTCGTCGTGGGGTTCGAGCCGTTCCACAGCATCGAGTCCACGGAAAAGCAGCAGCTGTCGCGCTACTACGACCAGATGAAGCAGTCGTTCATGGAAAACGCGCACTACGTGGACGCGTTGCTAGAGTCCGCGCAGACGGCCTATTCGGTGAACCTGACGGACGACGAGCTGGAGCGCGCGTTCACGCAGCCGTCCGAAGAGCGCTTTGACCTGGGCATCGAGCCGCCGTGCTCCTACGACGCGTACTGCCGACGCCGCTCGAAGCTTATCGCCGACGACACGGCGCAAAGCTACCGGCTGATCGACACGTCCGAGAAGCTGTTGAAGCGCTTCGAAGCCGGCGCCAGCGAGGTGACCATCGAGTACCGCGAGCGCACGAAGGGCGGCCAAACCATGTGGCTGCAGAAAAGCGTGCTCATGTCGCGCGACACCGCCTACGACGCCGAAACGCAGCGCGACCGGCCCGTGGTGCGCGGCATCATCCTGCTCAAGAACACCTCGGCGTTCCACCAGCACGAGGAAGAGGAGAAACAGCGGCTTGAGCAGGCGCTCGAAACCGTCGACTCGGAGAACAAGGCGAAAACCGAGTTCATGAACCGCATGAGCCACGACTTCCGCACGCCCATCAACGGCATCTTGGGCATGCTGGAAATCATCCGTATGAGCAACCAGGACCCCGAGAAAACCCGCGAGTGCCTGGAGAAAATCCAGCTGTCCGCAAACCACTTGTTCGACCTGGTCAACGACGTGCTGGATATGAGCAAGCTCAGCTCGGGGCAGATGGTGCTTGAGCAGGTGCGCTTCGATTTGGAAGCGCTGATGGCCGATGTGCGGTCGTTGGTGGACGCGCAACTGCAGGAAAGCAACATTGCGCACCGCAGCTATCACGTGAACATTCGCCACGCGCACCTTATTGGCAGCGACCTGCGGCTGCGGCAGATTATGCTCAACCTGTTCAGCAACGCCATCAAGTACAACAAGCCCGGCGGGTCGGTGAACACGTACGCCACCGAGCTTGGCTGCACGGGCGGCGTGGCGCGCTTTGAGTTCAAAATCGAGGACACGGGCATCGGCATGAGCCAGCAGTTCATGGACCAGCAGCTGTTCAAGCCGTTCACGCAAGAGGAGCTGGGCGCGCGCACGCACTATCGCGGCACGGGCTTGGGCATGTCCATCGTGAAGTCGCTGGTAGATGCCTTGGGAGGCACCATCGACGTGCAAAGCCAGCAGGGCGTGGGCACCACCATCACGTTCTGGCTGACGTTTACCATCGACGACGCTGGCGAAGCACAGGGCCCGGGGTCGGACAAGGCACAGGACATGGCGTCGCTTGAAGGCAAGCGCGTGCTGCTGGTTGAGGACAACGACCTGAACATGGAGATTGCGGAATACTACCTCGACGCCGCCGGCGCCGTGGTGATGAAGGCGTGGAACGGCAAGGAAGCGGTGGCCGCGTTCGAGAAGTCGGCGCCGGGATCGATCTCGCTGGTGCTGATGGACCTGATGATGCCCGTGATGGACGGGCTTGAGGCCACGCGCGCCATCCGCGCGCTTGACCGCGCGGATGCGGCAAGCGTGCCCATCATCGCCATGACCGCGAACGCGTTCGACGAAGACCGCGAGCGCACAAAGGCCGCCGGCATGAACGCGCACCTGTCCAAGCCGCTCGACATGCGAGCACTCATCGACGCCGTGAAGAGGTACGGGCGCTAGAGGGCGGCCCACGAGCTGGGTGCGGCCCGCAGGCCGGGCGACCAGGCGGACGCGAGCGACGGGACTTGCGGGACTTGCGGGCCGGGCGACGGCGCGAGCCCCCGCGGGCCGGGCGACCGGGCGCGTGATGCTGCGGTTCGGTCGCAGCCTGGGCAATGTGGGACGGTATTGCGACTCGACTACAACCCAGGCGGTTGGGCGGGCGCGCGGGCGACGGCGCGCAGACGCGCGACCCGCGAGGGGGCTCGATTTGCGCGGCAGGTGGCGACGCATGGCTTGCGAGCGTTACGAGGCTGCAGTCAAGGCGGCGGCGCCTTGACCCCCTTGGGAACCGACTTCTTATCTTGCAATGGTCCTCCCCGTCCTGCGCAATGGCAAGAATCTGCCATTTCTGTATCTTCATGCACAATTCAGCGGCCACGTGGCAAGAATCTGGGCTTTCTGTAGGCGCAAACCCCCCTTCTTGATACAGAAACACCGGATTCTTGCCAATTCGAGCCGTGTAGGGAGCGCGCCGGCTACAGGAATCCCCAATTCTTGCCATTGAGCACCCCTTGAGGCACGTGCACATACAGAAAGGCCTTTTTCTTGCCACAGAACGATACAGCGTGCTGAATTATGCGGCGCGATTCGCGCTTCCTAGTAGGTGTCGAGTTTGCGCTCGACACTGCGAGGTGGGGTTGCGGGGGCTTTCGTTGGTGCTGTTCAACGCATCTTGTTCCGCATCATTTGCGTATCAGAATATAACCACTTTCGGCGTTTGCCCAGTTCAGGTGGCACACCCTCTTTGGGGTTATGCCGCTTGTCGGAGAATTTACTCCCTTGCTGGCAGCAAAACGGAAACATGGCTTAGCAGTAGTAACGTTTAGGACGGCGGAAATCCGGATCCGCCTTCTGCATTTGAATGTAGGCGACTTCAATCTGCGTGAAGCCCTTTGCATTCATCAGCATTCTGCACTTTGCCAGCGCGAAGGACGAGCGCGCGGGCAAACCTTTGGCGCGAAGGCGAGCGCGCCTAAGAAACGCGAAACGAGACAAACCCATACACGCTGCTGCATCCTTTGCCTGCGCCCAAAAAGCAATCTGCGCGCGCAGCGGGAAAGGCGAAGAGCCTGGCGTATTGCGCGCGCTTCACGCACACGGCCGCACGGGCGGCCTGCAGCGGCGCCTCACCTGCAAGCGGCCTTCACACTTGCAAACTGCCTGGTCACCGGCGTGTTTGGGAACAAGACGAGAGGGACAACCATGAACCTTTCACGTAGAGGATTCTTCAAGGCAACGGGAGGAGCGCTGGCCACCACGCTGGCGTTCGAGCTTTCCGCAACCACTCCCGCCTTCGCCGAAGAGACGAAAAAGGAATGGAAGCTCGAAAAGACCGAAGAGGCCACGAACATCTGCTGCTACTGCGCCGGCGGTTGCGGCAGCCTGTGCTCGTCGCGCAACGGCGAACTGATCAACCTTGAGGGCGACCCCGAGCATCCCATCAACGAAGGCGGCCTGTGCCCGAAGGGCGCCACGATGCTCCAGCTGCGCAACATCGTTGACCCCGAAACGCGCGAGGTCATCAAGAACCCCGACCGCATCACGCGCCCGATGGTGCGCCGCCCCGGCGCCAGCGAGTGGGAGGACATCTCCTGGGACGACGCCGTGGCCGAGATCGCGCGCCACGTCAAGAACACGCGCGATGCCACGTTCATCGAGAAGAACGAAGACGGCCTGACCGTGAACTACACGCCGGCCATGGCCAGCTTGGGCGGCAGCCAGGAAAACTCCGAAGAGCAGTACCTGATCCTCAAGATGATGCGCTCGCTGGGCATCGTTGCCGTCGACAACCAGGCGCGCGTGTGCCACAGCTCCACCGTTGTGGGCCTGGCCCCCACGTTCGGCCGCGGCTCGATGACCAGTCACTGGACCGACATGGCCAACGCCGACTACATCCTGCACTGCGGCTCGAACAGCTGCGAGAGCCACCCCACTTCCAGCTTGCACCTGCACCGCGCACACGAGCGCGGCGCGAAGTGGATCGTGGTTGACCCGCGCTACACCCGCACCGCCGAGCAGGCCGACATCTACTGCCCGCTGCGCAGCGGCACCGACATCGCGTTCTACGGCGGCATGTACCACTACATCATCGAGAACCTCATCGAGCCGGGCCTGGCCGAGTACAACCGCACGGGCGTCAACCCTGCGAACTATAACTTCGAGTACTTCGTCAACTACACGAACGCCAGCTACCTCATCAACCCCGATTTCGAGTTCGACGCTGCAACGGGCCTGTTCAGCGGCTGGGACGAGGAAACGAAGACGTACAACAACGAGACGTGGCACTACCAGACGGAATCCGTCGAGGAATGGGACACGTCCGCAACTGGCGATTACGCGTGGGTGAACAAGCCCGGCACGCCCGAGTTCACGCCGCCGGCGTTCAACAAGCCGAAGCGCGACATGACGCTGCAGGACCCCAACTGCGTGTATCAGCTGTTCAAGAAGCAGTACGAGCGCTACGACATCGACACCGTGTGCAGCATCTGCGGCATGGACCACGACACGCTTGAGCTGGTGTACAAGACGTACAGCGAATCCGGCGCGCCCGGCAAATCCGGCACCATCCTGTACGCGCTGGGCCAGACGCAGCACTCCTACGGCGGCCAGAACACGCGCGCCATGTCCATCCTGCAGCTGCTGCTGAACAACATCGGCGTCCCCGGCGGCGGCGTGAACGCGCTGCGCGGCGAGCCGAACGTTCAGGGTGCAACCGACATGGCCATGCTGGTGGACGAGCAGCCCGGATACCTGAAGTGGTCGAACACCACCGACCGTTCCACGCTGCGCAAGTGGCTGGAGTCGCAGACGTACTCGGCCGGTTACTACACGAACAAGCCGAAGTTCATGGTTTCCGCGCTGAAAGAGTGGTTCGGCGACGCGGCAACCGTGGAAAACGACTACGGCTTCGACTGGTGGCCGAAGGTCCCCTCGGGCAAGGGTGCGCAGGACTTCACGCACATCTCCACGTTCGAGCTGATGGACAAAGGCATCATGAAGGGCTACTTCAACTGGGGTATGAACCCGTGCCACTCCGCCCCGAACGCCAGCTTCGTGCGCCGCTCCATGGCCAAGCTTGACTGGCTGGTGGTGGCCGACCAAGTGGAAACCGAGTCCGCGTGCTTCTGGAAAGCGCCCGACATGAACCCGGCCGAAATCCAGACCGAGGTGTACTACCTGCCGTGCGCGCTTATTTACGAGAAGCCGGGCATGATCTTGAACTCCGGCCGCTGGATCCAGTACCGCTTCCAGGCGTGCGAGCCGTGGGACCAGGCAAAGCCCGACTACGAGATGTGCGACCTCATCTGGACCGCCATCTGCGATTTGTACCGTAAGGAAGGCGGCGCGAACCCCGACCCCATCCTGAACACGAAGTGGGATTACTACGTCGATGGCAAGATGGACCCGTGCCCCGTGGCCTGGGCGCTCAACGGCTACCGCATCGCCGACACCGATTGCAACTGCGATTCGAAGAACCCGAAGACCGACCTGCTTGCGGGCTACTCCGAGCTTGAGGCCGACGGCACCACCGCGTGCGGCATGTGGGTGTACTCCGGCTTCTGGAACAACAACAAGGCGCCGCTTGACGCCGCCGAGCAGCCGTGCGCTTCGCGCGACCTGACCGACCCCACGGGCCTGGGCCTGTACCCGAAGTGGTCCTACGCCTGGCCGAACAACCGCCGCATCCTGTACAACCGCGCGTCTTCCGATACGAAGGGCAAGCCGTGGAACGAGAAGAAGGCGCTGTGCACGTGGAACGGCGAGAAGTGGGAGCTCAACGACAACGCCGACTTCGTGGCCGTCAAGGGCGGCAAGCCGATTCCGCCGAACAACAACGCGTTCTTCATGACGTGGGAGCAAAACGCGCGCCTCATCAGCTACGGCATGGTGGACGCGCCCATGCCCGAGCACTACGAGCCCTTCGAAAGCCCGCTTGAGAAGAACATCATCAACGGACACCTGTCCAACCCCTGCATCAAGTTCGCCGAGAACAAGTCCACGGCGCACGCCGACTGCAAGGAGTTCCCGTACGTGGCCACCACGTATTCCGTCACCGAGCATTGGCAGACGGGCGGCCAGACGCGCATGTGCCCAGCGCTCATCGAGTCCATGCCCGCGCAGTTCATCGAGATTTCCGAGGAGCTGGGCGCCGAAAAGGGCATCAAGAGCGGCGACATGGTGCACGTGTGGAACAACCGCGGCTCGGTGGAGATTCCCGCCGTGGTCACGAAGCGCGTGAAGCCCATGACCATCAACGGCGAGAAGCGCCACCTGGTGGGCATGACGCACCACTATGGCTGGGCGGGCGTGCACGGATCGGACACGAACATGGTGAACGACCTGACGCCGAACGTCGGCGACCCGAACAGCTTCATTCCGGAGTACAAGGCGTTCCTCGTGAACATCGAGAAGGCATAAGGGGAAGGAGCGAAAGATGACTGAGATGGCAATTTTGTTCGATTCCTCGAAGTGCACGGGTTGCAAAGGCTGCCAGGTTGCCTGCAAATGCTGGAACAACCTGCCGTCGTACATGAAGGGCGCGAACGCGAAGGAAGATTTCACGGGCACGTACCAAAACCCGCCGGACCTCAATGGCACCACGCGCCTGATCATGACATTCGACGAGCGCGATGGCGCAGGTCAGAAGCCGGTTGAGTGGGCGTTTGGCCGCCGTTCGTGCATGCATTGCGAAGATGCGCCGTGCGCCGCGGTGTGCTCGGGCGGCGCGCTTGTGCGCAACGAGGACACGGGCTTTGTAGAAGTTGACCAGTCGAGGTGCGTGGGCTGCAAGTACTGCCTTGACGCCTGCCTCTACGACGTGCCGCGCTACGACGGCGATAACGGCATTTTGGGTCGCGCCGTCATCAACAAGTGCACGGGCTGCGGCGACCGTGTCGAGCACGGCATGGCGCCGGCGTGCGTGTCCACATGCCAGCCGCAGGCGCTGCGCTTCGGCACGCGCGAGGAGATGCTGGCTTACGGGCAAGAGCGCGTGGAAGTGCTGCGCGGGCGCGGGTTCGCCGACGCCAGCCTGTACGGCGCCGACCAGATCGGCGGCGCGCACGTGCTGCACGTGCTGAAGTATCCGCTGGACCGCTACGAGCTGCCGGAGAACCCGGAGGTTTCGGCCACGGTGGCAATGACGCAGGTCATGAAGCCGATCACAGGCGCGCTGAGCGGTCTTACCGTCGTGGGACTGGCCGCCATGTTCGGCCTGGCCGCCGGCTACAAGCGCGATAAGCTGGCGTACAACCCGGCCACGAAGGACACCATCGACGTTGCCACCGGCGCGGTGGTTAAGCACGGCGATGGGCAGGACGAGATGTCGGTGATGGAGCACATCACCGAGAACATCGGCAAGAAGGGAGGCCGGTAATGAGCAAGACCGTGAGCGTTTCCCCTGATCAGCTAGCTGCCGACAGGGAGTTTCTGAAGCAGCACGAAGCCGACGCGCGCCGTTTGGGCGAAAAGCGCATCGTGCGCCACTCGCGTCAGGCGCGCTGGACGCACGGCATCACCATCATCGCCTGCATTCTGCTGTGCATCTCCGGCCTGTTCGTGTTCGTGCCCGCGTTGGGCCAGGCCGCAGGCGCGGACACCGTGTTCGCCATCCGCATGTCGCATCGCGTGATCGGCGCGGTGTTCGTGCTGGTGCCGCTCATCAGCGCCATTGCGGCGCCGAAGGGCGTGGCGCACATCTTCAAGAACCTGTTCGCGAAGTGGAATTCCGACGACAAGAAGTGGATGCTGCTGTTCTTCCCGTACCTGTTCATGGCGAAGTGGATTCACATGCCCGACCAGGACGAGGTGAAGTCCGGCCAGCGCTTCGCCGACGGCATGCTGTGGCTTGCCGGCGCGCTTATGGGCGTCACGGGCGTGCTGCTGGTGATCGGGTCTTCCGTTATCAGCCTGGGCGGCGCGTATGGCGTGATCCTATGGCTGCATGACCTGGGCTTTTTGCTGATCGCCGTGTTCGGCCTGGCGCACATCTTCCTGGGCGCGGGCATTTTCCAGCCCTACCGCGGCACGCATCGCTTGATGTTCGGCGACGGCACCGTGTCCGAAGCCGACGCGCTGTACCACTGGGGCCACTGGGCACGCAAGGAACTTGAGAGCGGCCAGAAGGTCATTCGCAAGTAGGTAGTTTGCGGTTGGTTGCGCGGCCCCAGGTCGCGCAACCGTAAGCCGACGAGCTGCAGGCCCGCGCCTGCAAGCAGCGCGCAAGCTGCGAGCAGGCGGCACGGCGGATGCCGACCAGCTCGATGGCCCGCCACCAATGGGCCGCAAAGCTGGCAAAGCGGCCAGCAATCGGATGCCGGCCGCAACCAGAAGGCGCGGGCGGCATCCAAAAACCAACCGACAGCGGGCGCGCCCACAAAGGCAGCCTGTTGAGATATCGGGACGCAGAAAGGCGGGACGGGGCACAAACCCCGTCTCGCCTTCGTTTTGGGAGAGGGCGCGGGCACAGTGTGTGGGAGGGGCGCCGGCGTTTTGCGTGCGGGCGCGGGTGCGCGGGAGCGGGAGCGCCGGCGTTTGTGCAAGAGCGCGGGAGCGGGAGCGCGGGAGCACACCGGCGTTTTTCGTATGCGCACGGAAGCGCAACGCGAGAACGCGCGGGCGTCGGAGTGCGCCGGCGGTTTCGTGCAAATGGCACGAAACCGAACTTTCCGGGGGTAGATACATCGGGGAAGCTGAAAATGGCAGGAAATTGAACTTTCCGGGCCTTGATCCACTCGATTCGATGTTGTCAGATTCGGAAAGTACAACTTCCTGCCCAAAAAGTTCGCATGAGCAAGTTGAGAAGCTCGGAAAGTTCGAAATCGTGCCGAAAATTCGCGCGCGATTGTTCGGGGATTCGGTAAGTCCGAAATCGTGCCAACCCCAGACGAGAAAAGCCAGCGGCACGCCTTTGGCGCTTTCTGCTAGGCGTGCTTTCGCTCAGCGCTGCAGATCGAATTCGATGTCTCACCAACACCGCAGGTCAGATTACCTTGCAACCCGATTCCTCAAGAGTTGGGCTGCAAATTCCAACAAAACCGCAGGCCAGAAATCCTTTCGACCAGATTTCGTAGGGTTGAGCGAAAGCTCAACCAGTCCAAAACAGCGCCGAAGGCGCGTCACTGATTTTGTGCGCGGATGCCCACACATCGCCACGGCGCCCCAGCAACATCTCGCTCTTCCCCACTGAATGATTTTCTTCCACATCTCTTGCTGACTCGACATGCTTCATGAGATAATCAACGTACCGAATAGGCATATTGCCTTGCAGGTGTCAGAGCGGCGAGGTTCGTACCTCGCCTTTTTCATATACGGAGGCAATGTGACAAATCGCTTGAACCTGCATATCGACGAAACAGGGAATCAGGATTTGTCAGAAGGAATCTACCTCATCGCAGTCGTTCTCCACGATCATGTCGCAGACATCGCTACGCCAATCGAGCAATATCGGAAGAGACTAGCCGAATCGGCACTTGACGACATACCGTTTCACGGTAAAGACCTCCTGCACGGAAACGAAGCATATCGAAGCGTTTCTCCCGGAGATAGAAAGCGCCTTCTGGCTCAGTTTTCCCGGCTTGTGCGCACGCTTCCTTTCTCGTATTTCTCGCTCCGGTACGACGCCTCCGACACTCACAACAAAATAGAGCTGGAATCAAAAATCCGTCGCGATTTGGCCGCACTCGTTTTCGATCATCTCGCTTTCTTCCAAGGGCTCGATACGATTTCCGTTTATTACGACGACGGCCAAAGCGCAGTCAGCGTCGCCCTGCACGATGCGCTCGACTTCGTTCTGGCTAAAAACGTTGCCGACTATCGAGATGCCAACCATAGCGCTCGCAGGCTGCTTCAAGTCGCAGACTATGTTTGCACGATAGAGCGAGCCGCTCTTGCTTATGACGCAGGAAACCAGTCTAGAACCCTTGAACGCTTTTTCGGTAACCGTCGAAACTTTACCCAATCATTCATGAAGCAGCTTGCTCGCAAGCGATTTTGTTAACGCCTTCAGCGCTTTCTTGGCTGGGCCGAGCTCTCGCTCGGCCCTACGGGGAATCGGAAGATATGGGGGATTCGGAAGATCTGGGAGTCCTAGAAGATTCGGGAGATAGCCCCGCGCGCGGGCACGGTCCCTACCCCAAGACGCTTTGCCAGTTGATGGGGGGTTCGCCTTCTTGTTGTAGGATGCGGTTGACCTGGGAATAGGGGCGCGATCCCATGAAGGCGGGCAGTGTTGCCGTGGCGCGGTTGGCCGACAGCGGCGAGGGATGCGTGGACGCCAACACATACTTGTTCGCAAGAACGCCTGCGCTTGCAAGAGGCGACAAGCCGAGGACGCCTGCGCCCTCGGGCGTTGGCGCAGCTACGATTTCAGGCGCCCGAGCACCAGACACCGTATGCGAAACCGTCCGCAATTCCGTGCGAGAAGAGCTCGCTGCGCCCTGCACGTGCGCGCGAGCTTTCGCCACTAGGTCGATGGCGTGCTTTCCCCAGGTTAGGAACACCACCGGCTGCGGAAGCTCCAGGCAGCGGCGCACCACGTGGTCGGTGAGCACCTGCCAGCCCAGCTTGGCGTGCGACGCCGCCGCGTGCTCGCGCACGGTGAGCGTGGTGTTGAGCAGCAGCACGCCTTGCGCCGCCCACGACGTGAGGTCGCCGCTTTCCGGCTGCGAACACCCCAAGTCAGCGGCCAGTTCCTTGTACATGTTGCGCAGACTGGGCGGCAGCTTGCACCCTTGCGGCACGGAAAACGACAGGCCCATGGCCTGCCCCGGGCCGTGATAGGGATCTTGCCCCAGAATGACCACGCGCACGTCGGCCGGCGCCGTGAACGCCAGCGCGTTTAAAATGTCGTCCTGCGGCGGGTAGATGGTTTGCGTTGCGCGAAGGCCCGCCACTTCGGCCAGCAGGCGCTCGGTGGTGTCGCACACGTCGGCCGGCGCGCCGGCAAGCCAAGCGGCCACGTTGGGGTTTTCGGTGGCGGCGGTGTTCGCCTTGTTCTCGATGTTGCTCATGATGTCCTTACTGGTTGGGGGCCGACCAGGCGGCGTCAGCGCCGGTTGCCGTCTTTTGCGCCCACGCCCGCTGCCGCCGTTCGCGCTGCAACTTGCACCATGTCTGCCAGTTTAAACGCCAATTGGAATCGGCAAAACCTAGCGACAAATATCAGGTTCCTTACGATACGACTCCACGAAGCCCGGACAAATCACCAAATGCAACGCACCACACGAAACGCAATTAAATCCTCCCTTGCAGTGCATGGCTCAATTCTCATCCCCACTGCCATCTGACCTGGTCTTTACGTTGTAGAAGTCGCGGAAGCGCAGCGTTTTCGGGCATCGCATCGCCCGATCCAGCGCGAACGCGGCCTTCTCCAGTTTGTCGGAAGGTGGGTTCGTGGCGACCGAGAACAGGTTGAGGAAGCCCTGGATGTTGTCCCTGTTGAAGCCGGAGTGCGCCCTCGGGAAGCACTTCAGCAGGAAGCACGGGCGGTTGACCGGCTCGAGCGGGTCGAGCTCGTCTGGGAGTTCCTTGAGCAGCTTGGCGTTGTAGGCCTCGCTCTCGAGGGAGAGCCTGCAAGATGAAGTCGGCCCACGCCGCGACCGGCAGCTTCGAGTCGTCGAAGATGGTGCCGGCGACGGGGTGTGGAGGTCCTGCCGCAGAACAGGCAGCGGTAGACCTGGACCCCGTTGCGGTTGGCGCCGTCGCGCTTGGCCTTGGCCGAGCCGCAGCGCGGGCACTCGCTCCTGGGGTAGCCGTTGAAGAAGTCGGCGTCCCCGGAGAAGCGCTCGCGGCGAAACGAGCAGATGCCGTCGCGGGCCGCCTTCACGATGGCCTGGGACGGCGTGATCTGGCTTTCGGGCAGGTCGTCCCACGGCGTGGCGGACGGGGCCCGTCTGTTCTTCTTTCCGCTCATGGTTGCGGAAGTCCCTGCCGCCTGGGTGGATGGCGGCGCCACGGGACTTCCACATCGCGAGAGCGCCGCCACCCGCCCAGGCTCTCTCGCGGATGGTATTGCGGTGATTATAGAGCTTAGAGCTGCGAGGGGTGTCGGGTGTACGGGAGAAGCGCTGTTGTCAGCCATGCACTGCAAGGGAGGATTTAACGCAATAACATGCCCAGGCAACCGCGCCGCCCGTCCCTGCGCTATGCGGTGAGAATCTTGTTGATGATGGCTTGGGCCTGCTCAGAGGCTTCCAGCAGCGCTTCGCGGTCTTCGGGCGGAATTTTCGCCAGGCGCTCGTTCAGGCGTTCGATGGACGCCATGCGGATGGTGTGCGCCATGGCCGTGCCCTCTTCGGTAAGCGACGCCTTCACCAGGCGGAAGTTCTCGGTGCTGCGATGCTTCTCCACCAGGCCCCGCTCGATGAGCGCGTTGACGGCACGCGTGATGTGCTCTTTGGAAACGGCCAGGTCATCGGCCAGAGACGTCATGCTGGACTTCCCGCAAAACGACAAGCGGATGATGATGTCCGTCTGCGTTTTCGACAGCCCGTCACCGCGGCTGCGCATGATGGCGCAGCGGGCCAGGCCCTCGTAGGCGCCCATGGCGTCAAGCACCACTTCCTCGGGCGCCAGGCGGCCCCGTAAATCTTCCGCGTTTTCGTTGCTGGTCATGCGAACCTACCTATCGGCCGGGCGCATCGGCGGTGTGCACCGAAATGCGGCGGCCATTGATCCTGTTAGCTCGGCTAGACCGGGGTCGACGCGCGCGATGGCTGGGACCGGTGAGCGGGGCGGAACGGGGTGGGTTCGTCCATCGGGCAATCGGATCGTCCAACCCCGCCCCGGCCTTCATCCGACCCTGGTCTGGCAAAACCATTTCTTTTGCCATTTTGTGTGTACGGTTGATGAATGTCAATAACGAGGGGGTATCCTTTTCGCTTGATATTTGTCATTTGTTAATTGTCAATCGACGGCGGCCTCCTGTCGCCATCGTTGCCGACAGGAGGTTTCATGGGTTTAGGCATTTCGAAGAAGGAATTCCGCATGATGGCGGTGCTTTTGTCCGGCGCGTTTTTGGCCGTGCTGAATGCAACGCTTATGACGCCAGCGCTGCCCACCATCATGGGCGACATGGGCGTTGATTCCACCACGGTTCGATGGCTGACCTCGGGTTATGCGCTTACCGAAGCGGTGGTCATCATCATCGCGCCGCTTCAGGCCGCGCTTATCGGCGTGGAGACCATCATGCCGCTGTACATCCAGGGCGTGCTGGGGCACACGGCCACCGTCAGCGGCATCGCCATGCTGCCCGGCGCCGTCATCGGCGCATTCACCGGCCTGTTCGCCGGCAGCCTGTTCGACAAGCACGGCGTGCGCCGCCCGGTGCTGGCGGGCGCCGCGGGCATCACCGTGGGCCTCATCGGGTTCGTCAGCCTGCAAATCGACACGCCCATCGTGGCGGTGGCGGTCGTCTACGCCGTCATGGCCATCGGCATGCAGTTCACCATGACGCCCGTGAACACGTGGGGCGTGAACTCGCTGCCCAACGACGCCATCCAGCACGCGCAATCCACTGGCAACACCATGAACCAGGTGGCCGCGTCGTTCGGCACCGCGCTTCTGGTGTCGGTTGCGGCCACGGTTTCGGCGAACACGACCAGCCTGACCGGGCTGGAGAACACGTTCTTCGGCTACCATGCGGCGTTCTGCATAACGGCGCTTTTGGCCGGCGTGGCCGTGGTGCTGATCGTGGCGTTGGTGCGCGACGGCAAGCGCGCGAAGGCGGGTGCCGCGTGCGTGCGCGACGACGCCACCATGGGGCAAGTGGTCGAGCTTATCGCCGCCACAGACACCACGGGCGTCTCGGTGGTCGACGGCGCCGGCAAGCTGGTGGGCGCACTGAGCCGCCGCAACATCCTGCACGCCATCATCACCGGTGAGCAGCCAGGGAACTAGGCCGCAAGCCGGTAACGCTCGCAAGTCGGTAAACGCTCGCGAACTAACGTAACGCCCGGGCACCCACCAGGGGCCCGGGCGTTTTATGCATGCGGAACGGCACCCGGAGGCACCGTCGGCCGTTCCGAGCGGCCACTAACGCGCTCTTCGCCAGCCCCCTACTTCCGCGCACTCAAAAACGTCCGGGTGCCTCCGAGGAGCCCGGGCATCGCAGTGTTCAGGAACGCGAAATTATGGCCACTGTTGGACAGTTTTTTGCGTTCCTGAATGCTCTGCGGGAAACTGCGTGCAGCAAAGGACGGGCTTCGCCAACCATAGAAGTGATGCAAGCCTGTGACCTGGTGTTTTACGGATGCTGAAAAGCGTTCGCGAAACAGCAAGCACGATTCGCTTTGCGGCTTTTCAGCCTCGGCGAAATTTGTCCCCGATTCGTTCAGCTTCTCCAAATTTTGGCAAACAGTGGACGTTTTCGCGAGAAATTGAATGCGAGCACGCGCCCCTGCTACCTGCGGTTTCGATATTCGTGGACGCGTTGGGAGAATGCGGCCAGCTCTTCGGGGGTCATGTCCTCCAGGCGCTCGAGGTTGTCCATGAAGTGCGCGAGCGTGCCCTCTTGGCGGGCGCGCACCATGGCGTTGCAGTAGCTGACCACCACACCGGTAATGAGCGCGATGTAGAAGATGCTGACCACGCTGAGCACGACGGTGGTCACGCGCGCCACCGGGCCGGCGGCCGTGATGTCGCCAAAGCCGATGGTGGACACGGCCTGGAAGCTGAACCACAGGCCGTCGCCAAGCGTGTTCGTGGCCGGGTCGGCCAGCCACACCGCCACGGAGCACAGCGCGAACACGGCCAGAAACACCGCCGTGATCGGCCCAAACCCCGCCTGGCGCTCAATCTCGATCAGCATCCGCAACTTCCGCATGACGTTCCTTTCGCTAGTTCACCCGCAGAACTTTTGGCAGGGGGATGGCTGCGCCGATGACGGCGGCGGCCAGCATGACCACCACGCCTTTCAGCGGGAAGCACATGATAAGCAGCAGCGCCGCCATGAGCGGCTGACGCATGACCGCGCCCATCAGCGCGGCCGTTGTCGCCGCCACGCAGAACACCGGGTCGACGCCGCTGAGCAGCGCAAACCCGTAGCCAAGCGCGATACCCGAGAAGATGACGGGGAAGAAATGCCCGCCGCGCCAACCGAGGTTGATGCATAGCGGCGTGACGGCTGCCTTCACGAACCCCGTGGCAATAAGCGCGCCGGCCGGGATGGCCACGTACGCCGTCTGCAGCATGGTGGCCTGCGCCTCGCCGGCGAACATCGTGTAGGGCAGCGCCATGCCGCACAGCGCCAGGATTAGGCCTGCCAGCAGGGCTTTCGCCACCGGACGCGCGCCCATTTTGCGCGCGAGCACCTGCGTTGCGCCGCCGGACGCGTGGAACGCCCAGCCCGCCGCGGTGCCCGCAAGCGCCAGCGGCACCAGCCACGCCAGCTCGGCCGCGCCGACGTTGGCGGCCGTGAAGCGCGGCAGGCCTCCCCCGCCGCCGAACACCTGGCCAAGCCCCACGAACGCGGCAAGCGCGCCGGCCACCGCGCACAGGTACACCGCCGTTTTCTGCGCTTTCGGCAGCACGATGTCCACCTCGTCGCCCGCGCCGGCGCCCGCGGTCGCGCGCCCGTCGGGCGTGCCGGCAAGCGGCGCGGCAAACCCGTACAGCGGCGCGGTGAACACGGCCGTCAGCGCCGCCTGCGTGCCCACCATGGTCATGGCGCGGAAATCGCTGCCGAAGCGGCGCATGCGGTCGCCCACCCACGTGCACAGACCCGCGATGACGCCGGTAAGCCCCGCCTCGGGGCCGATGCTGCCGCCGAACAGCAGCGGCAACAGCGCCGCGATCGAGCGTTTCCCCAGGTGGTCGTAGGGGTAGCGGCCTTCGCTTTTCACCTGTCCCATAACGTCGGAAAGTTCTTCGGGCGCAAAGCCCACAAACTTGTCGTACAGCCCGATGACCAGGCCGCCGCCCACGCACATGACCAGCGGCCACGCCGCCACGCCGAAGCGCCCCGGCTCCATGCCCGGCAGCGCGCCGCCGACCGCCGCGCCGATCGCCTCGGGCAGCGTATGCCACGCGAACTCGATGCCGATGTCCATGCAGAAGAAGAACGCCCACACGAACGCGCCGGCCAGCGCACCCGTGACCAGCACGCACACGAAAAACAGCACGCGGTTCAACGGCTTCGCAAGCATTCCCATATACCCTCCCGACACCAGCGGCAGCATCAGGCGCCGCCGCGTTTCAAGTTACTCTGTCAGATGGGGCAAAGGGACAGTCCCTTTGCCCCATCAACGGCCACCAACCGCAACTCCTTGTGGCGCCGCGCAACATCAGCCGCTTGGCAGCACCGCCCACCGCTTCCCGCAGTCGCCGCCTTCAAGCAGCGCCGCACCACAAGTTGCACCCATTGTACCCGGAAGAAAACGAGAAACCGACAAAGCAAACAAGCCGAAACAAACAAGCGAGGAAACGGCGCAAAAGCCCGCCGCAAACAGGCGCGGGCAAGGCAAGTGGGGCGATCACGGTAGCTGCAAACCGGGACAGAAGAAGGCGTCCCCTTATCCCAGTTCGAACGGCATTCTCCGTTCGCGTTATTGCTCGCAACCTCAATGGCGCAGCAAGCACGACGTTCCCCTCCCAGAAGCCCCCGCATCCGACCCGCCCGCCAACTTTCGCTCGGATTGTCCACTTTTGGCCAAAACGAACGAAAGTTTGCGGCACGAAGGGTGGAGCGCATGCTGGGGCAATGTGCCAATCCGGTCTAACAGAGCCTTTTTGTAACCGCTCCGTCTACGGCAAGCACAGCGTTTTCCAGGACTCCATTTTGTGCACGATTTTCCGAATTTCGGGGCACATCGAACACTAGCAGCGGGTGAAATCTTGCCGACCACGCTCAGAAACGCTCGTTCGTTCGCCATATCGCATCGTTCGCGACACCGAACAGCCAGCTGCGCTGTGCAAGAGCGCTCAAAAAGCGTCCTGCGCACCGCAACATGCCCGAAATTCGTGAAAACGTGCACGTTTTCACGAATTCGACTGCGCTGTCGCAATACAGCCAGCAGTTGCCAGCCGACAGGCGGACGCACCGCAAAAGTTACGACACGACAACGAAAACCGGGACAAAGGGACTGTCCCCCTTGTCCCGGTTTCAGCACGCCCTGCCGGCCGCCACACCTTTTCACTTGATCTTTCGCGCGCCCAAGTTCGATGAGGGTAATCGGTGCGGTGGGAGACAGGCCGTTTTAGCGCGGCAGTAGATGGAAGGTAACGGCAAACAACAAAGCGGTAACGAAAACCAGGGCGAAGGGCTGTCCCTTCGCCAGGCTTTTCGGGTCACTTGCAGCACTCGAAACAACGAAGCTAGGGGAAGAGACTGCCCCTTTGCCCTAGGTTGTCAGCAACACCCACACTACTAACGTACCCGCCGTCCTCCCGTCCCGGCTTTTTGCCAGCAGTGCGCCCCGCCCTGCTTTCGTCCCAGTTTCGCCAGCGGTGCACCCGCCTTGCTGGCGCGCCTGCCTTCCCCTTGTCCCGGGTTGCCAGCAGTGCGCCCGCCTTGCCTTTGCCCTAGGTTACCAGCGGTGCGCCCTGCGCTACTTGCCACCCCGGGTCTTTGCGGCGCGAGCGAGGTTTATGCACACCGCGACAGCGAAACACAGCATGATGGCGCCCCAGGCCAGGAACACCACGTAATTAGCGGGCGCGGCGTCGAATGCGGCGCCGAACGCCGTGGCGGCCACGGCGATACCGATGTCCACGCAGCTTTGGCGATACCCCAGCGCCGTATCGCGCAGGCGCAGCGGCGCGCGGCGCGTGATGATGTCCATGCAGCACAGCGCCACGCCCATGTTGCCCACGCCGGCAAGCACGCCGCCTACCGCCAGGCCGACGAAGCTTGCATGCGGCAAGCCCAGCTGCAGCACGCCAAGCCCGAACGATGCGATGCACGCCGGCAACACGATGCCGCATTTCCCCCGGTCAAGCGCACGTCCCAGCAGCAAACTAGCAATCATACCGCCGATGCTGTACAGGGAAAGATAGCTTGCCGCGTTCAGGCTGCCATCGAATTCGCCAACCGCAATAGCCGAGAAGTGCATGACCAGGCCCGCCGCCGCGGAGTCCACCAGCGTGACCAGCAGGACGCCCGCCAGCCACAAACCGCCGCCCCCGAACTGCGCAAGCGCACCCCGCCGAGGCGGCCGAGCCACGCGGGACTTGCCCGCCGCACCGGCCCCTTCGCCATGCGCATCGCTGGGCAGTTTGCAGGCCGCAAGCGCCACGATGGCCAGGCACGATGCCAAAAGCAGCGCGCCGTACAGCCAGCCGGTGCCCATGACGTCGCCAAGCGCGAACGCCGCATAGGGCCCCACGGCCATGGACGCCGACGTAGCGAACCGCGAAACGCCCAACCGCCAGCCCACGTTGCCCTCGTCGGACACATCCACCACCGAGGACACGGAAAGCGGCCAGAACACAGCCAAGCCGGCCGCTTGCACCGCGCGCACCGCCAGAAACATGCCGTACGTCGCGCAAAACGGGAACAGCGCTGAAGCCGCGGCAAACGACGCCGCACCCAGAATCATCAGCCGCTTCGTGCCGATTCTGCTGGTCAGCGGCATAAGCACCGTGCGCAGCACAATGGCGAACACGATGAAGAACGTCCCCTGGAAGCCCGCGGCAGCAGCCGACGCGCCCATGCCCATCACCGCAAGCGGCGCGCGCGAAATCATGACGTTGTTCACGCCGTACATGAAAAACGAAGCAACGCACAGCAAAGCGAACGACCGCGTCGACCCCTTCCCGCTTTGCTTTCCCACTTCGCTTCCCCCGCAACGTCGCACTACCGAAAAATGCACCGCATGAAAGGGTACCATCCCGCTCGGAATTTGAAAGCGCACCTTCGCCGCCCCACAAAACGCAAAAAAGCGCCCGTCCGCAATGGACGGGCGCTTCGCATTCCGCAAGTTTCAACGACCCAGCAGCCGCCGACGCTTCCCTACAGGTGCAGCACGCGGTCGCGAATTTCCTGGGTGCGACCCTGGTTCCAGAACTGCGTGCCGATGTAGCCGCACGTGCGGCGGGCGACGTTGAGCTTCTCCTGGTCGCGGTTGCCGCACTTCGGGCACTCCCACACCAGCTTGCCGTCGTCCTCGACGATCTGGATTTCCCCGTCGTAGCCGCACACCTGGCAGTAGTCGGACTTCGTGTTCAGCTCGGCGTACATGATGTTGTCGTAAATGTACTGCATCACGCGAATAACGGCCTTCAGGTTGTCCTGCATGTTCGGCACCTCGACGTAGCTGATGGCCCCGCCCGGGCTTAAGCGCTGGAAGTTGCTTTCGAACTTCAGCTTCTCGAACGCGTCGATCTGCTCGGTGACGTGCACGTGGTAGCTGTTCGTGATGTAGCCCTTGTCCGTGATGCCCGGGATAATGCCGAAGCGGCGCTGCAGGGCCTTCGCGAACTTGTACGTGGTGGACTCAAGCGGCGTGCCGTACAGCGAGAAGTCGATGTTCGTGGCGGCCTTCCACTCGTTGCACTTGTCGTTCATGTGCTGCATAACTTCCATGGCGAACGGCGTGCCCTCGGCGTCGGTGTGGCTGTGACCCGTCATGTACTTCACGCACTCGTACAAGCCGGCGTAGCCCAGACTGATGGTGGAGTACCCGCCGTACAGCAGCTTGTCGATGGGCTCGCCCTTCTTCAGGCGCGCCAGCGCGCCGTACTGCCACAGGATAGGCGCAGCGTCGGACAGCGTGCCCTTCAGGCGTTCGTGACGGCACATGAGCGCTTTGTAGCACAGCTCCAGGCGCTCGTCGAAGATCTCCCAGAACTTCGCCATGTCGCCGTGCGAAGACAGCGCCACGTCGGGCAGGCTGATGGTGACGACGCCCTGGTTGAAGCGGCCGTAGTACTTCGGCTTGCCCGGCTGGTAGTTACCGGCGTTGGCCACGTTGTCGTAGCCGTTGCCCGTGCGGTCGGGCGTCAGGAAGCTGCGGCAGCCCATGCACGTGTAGCAATCGCCGTTGCCCTCGGTTTCGCCCTTGGAAAGCTTCAGCTCGCGCATCTTCTTCTCGGAGATGTAGTCGGGCACCATGCGCTTGGCCGTGCACTTCGCCGCCATCTTCGTGAGATAGAAATACGGGCTGTCCTCGGTGATGTTATCTTCCTCAAGCACGTAGATGAGCTTGGGGAACGCCGGCGTGATCCACACGCCTTCCTCGTTTTTCACGCCTTCGTAGCGCTGGGCAAGCGTTTCCTCGATGATCATGGCAAGGTCGCGCTTTTCCTGCTCGTTGCGCGCTTCGTTTAAGTACATGAACACGGTGACGAACGGGGCCTGGCCGTTGGTGGTCATGAGCGTGACCACCTGGTACTGGATGGTTTGCACGCCGCGGCGAATTTCGTCGCGCAGGCGCGTTTCCACCACGTCGGCGATGCGGTCGGTGTTGGCCTCAAGGCCGAGCGCGTTGATTTCCTGCAGCACCTGGCGGCGGATTTTCTGGCGGCTGACCTCGACAAACGGGGCCAGATGCGTCAGCGAGATCGACTGGCCGCCGTACTGGCAGCTGGCCACCTGCGCGATGATTTGCGTGGCGATGTTGCATGCGGTGGAGAAGCTGTGCGGGCGCTCGATGAGCGTGCCGGAGATGACGGTGCCGTTTTGCAGCATGTCTTCCAGGTTCACCAGGTCGCAGTTGTGCATGTGCTGAGCGAAGTAGTCCGAGTCGTGGAAGTGGATGATGCCCTCGTTGTGGGCCTCAACCACGTCGGCGGGCAGAAGCAGGCGCATGGTGATGTCCTTCGACACCTCGCCGGCCATGTAGTCGCGCTGCACGGAGTTCACCGTGGGGTTCTTGTTCGAGTTCTCCTGCTTGGCTTCCTCGTTGTTGCATTCGATAAGCGACAGGATTTTGTCGTCGGTGGTGTTCGACTGGCGCTTGAGCGTTTGCAGGTAGCGGTAGATGATGTACTTGCGCGCCACGGTGTAGCGGCCTTGCGCCATGATCTGGTTTTCCACCATGTCCTGGATTTCCTCGACGGACACAGTGTGGCCGGAACGGTTGCACAGCCACTCGACGCTGTGGGCCGCCAGCGCGATCTGATCGTCGGTCAGGCGCTCCTCGGGGGCAACTTCCCCGTTGGCGCCCTTGATGGCGTTGACGATCTTGCTGATGTCAAACGTCGCCTCGGAGCCGCTGCGCTTGATGATTTTCATGCCGCTCACACCCTTCTTGCTTGCTGCAGACGCCCGCGCGGGCGCCTTAATCGTTCTTTCCACGTGCCCCTGCGGGCGCTTGCCTTTGTTACCATTTTCCGCGCGCAGAACCCTAGGCAGGGCGTGACCTGCGCGTTCGGAAATTTCGTGAAATTTTGCGGCCCCGTCCCTTTCGGGCCGCTTGGTCGGTGTCCTTATAATACGTCATTTCGCCACCATATATTGTGTTTTCTTGGCTTCAAAAATCCATGGATAGGGGGTGTGAGTTGTTTTCCACCGCGACGGGAAAACGGCAAAATCCCCGGTGGGCATTCGAAGAACAGGGTTTTTCAAGCGGCGAAAAACGGGCAGTTTTCCACCGCGAAAATCGCCGAGAATTTTCGGCAAACGGGTGTGCAAACGAACGATTTTCCAACATGTCCGCAACAAGGGCTTGACGCGGCGATGGAAAAGGCAGCAAGGGCGGGTAGCGCTCGGCAATGCCCAATGGCGTCGGATGGCTGCGCCGGGCGAGGCGCAAGCCCATGGCCTAGGCGAGGCACGATAGGTATGCAAGCCCGAAACGACAGGGCACAAGCCGGGCGACCGCTCACGCTCCAGAACGCAAAACGGCCCCTTGCGCCTGAAGACTTTCCCGTTTGCAAGGGGTGGGGGGACGGAAAGTCTCCAGGCACGAGGGGCCGCTGAAAAAGCAAGCTGGAAATATGGAGGGGCAGCTTGCTGGGTTGAGTTTTCAAAAGCCGCCACGCCGCCGGGGAGGGGCCGGCCGGCGTGACCGTTTTTCGTAGGGCCAACCTGACAAGGGGACAGGTCGCTTGTCATGCGGGCAACGGGAATCGCCCGCCAGCCGCCTACTTCCGTAGGGCGGAGCGAGAGCTCCGCCCCGATCAGGTAGCGCCCGAAGGGCGCGTCACCGATTTCCAGGGAGCGCGGGCGATTGGAGAATTGGCGTCGCGCTTCGCGCTCCCTTGTTGGGGCCGAGCTCTCGCTCGGCCCTACGGGGGCCGGGCGGCGGAATCGAGCCGCCCGAGAGTGGGACGAAGGGACTGTCCCTTCGTCCCACTTCGGCGACGCCCTAGTAGAACATGAAGACGCTCAGGCCCGCGCCGTAGAAAGCTACGCGCAGGCAGATGGCGCCGGCCAGGGCGGCGACCACGGCAACCGCGCCGAAGAGCCTCCAGCTTGCCGCGTCGCCCTTCTTCCTGGCGAGCAGGCAGCAGGCCAGGGGCACGATGGCGCCGACCACGACCGCGCCGAGCCACAGGAGCAGCGCCTGGTCGCCGATGGCGGCGCCGGCGTCCACCATGGCCTTGGTCGGGTGCGTGGGGTCGAAGTAGTAGCCCACCTCGGTGAACGAGCCCGCGCTCATCTGGACGTAGGCGGCGTAGGCTGCCGTGCACACGGCGCCGATGACGGAACCGACGATTGCGGGCATACCCAGCGCTTGCGTGTCCTCGCCCTTGGCGGCCAGCACCACGGCCACCGTCGCGGGGCCGAGCAGGCAGGCCGCGCCCACGATGGACAGCACCTCCAGCACGGAGTTCCACGCCGGGCGCGCCGGCATCATGTAGCTGTGCGCGCACACGGCGGCCAGCACGACCGAGATCGCGATCGCCAGCACGGCCACCCACTTCGGCAGCGTGCCGCCGTCGGCGCTCTTGCGCGCCATCACGAAGTAAGCCACCGCGACAACCACGAACACCACGATCGCGATCAATTCCTGCGTGATGCCGGACGTGATGTGGCCGAAGCCGTTGAAGATGCGCTCCCAGTGCTGCAGGTGGAAGAACACGCAGATGCCGCCAACCGCAAGCAGCACGCACGACACCACGGCCAGCAGCTGCTGCGACTTCTTGCCAGCGCCCTTCAGCGCCAGCACGCCCTGGCAGCCGAACACGCCGCAGGCCCACGCCGTCAGCGTGGTGAAAAGGATCAAAGGCCATTGCAGTTCCATTACTGCTCACCGCCCTTCCCGAACGCAGCCGCGCCGACAAGCCCCGCGCCGGGGCGGGCGCACCGGCAACCCGCCGAAACATCGCAACCCGCGGCGCCGCAAAGCACACCCGCCATCAGGCGCTTCCCTGCCGTCGTCGCACCAGGGAGGCAAACAACCACATTCGTCATCATTCCTCCCCCTTCCACGTATGGTCGCGCAGGATGTACAAGAACGACGGCTTGTTGCCCACGTCGGGCAGGTGATGCACATCGGCGTCGCTGAACTCCTCACAGAAGCTGCCGATCGTCTCGCCGCGCACACCCCGGAAGTCCCGGATGTCGCCGTCGGCGTCGCCGAACCATTTCGCCATGCCCACGCAGTTCTTCACGCACTGCGGCAGCTCGCCTTGGGCAATCTGCTGCTCGCACAGCGTGCACTTCTCCACCACGCGCTCTTCCTCGTTCAAATAGCGAACGCCGTAAGGGCAGGCCATCGCGCAGAACTGGCAGCCGATACACTTGGCCTTGTCAATCTGCACGGTGCCGTCGGGCATCACGTGGCTGGCCTCGGTCGGGCACACCTTCACACACTCGGGGTCCTTGCAATGCTGGCACTGCACCGGCAGGTAGTAGAAGTCGCGCCCCGGCTTGTCACCTCCTTCAAGCCCTTCGGACGGGCCGATGCGCAGCACCTTGTTCCAGAACGACCCAATGGGCACGTTGTTGACCATCTTGCAGGCCGCGTTGCACGCCATGCAGGCAACGCACCTGTTCAGGTCGGTGGCAATCGCATAATGCGCCATTATTCATCCCTCCCTTCGTACACCGGCAGCCACTGCTTCAGGCGCGGGTCGCTCGCGTCGGCGATGATGCCATCGGGGCAGCCCTCTTCGGCCTTGTACACCTTCACCGGGTAGCCGCGCACGATGGACGATCCGCAGTGGGGGTCGTCGATGTCGTTGTTCACCAGCTGATTGACCGCCGAGTAGCGCCACCCGTGCTCGGGCGCGGGGCACTCGGGGAACCACCACGTGTGTTCGCAGTTGATGACGCCGTGCGGCACGCCGTAGAACAGGTCGGCCGTCTGGCGGATCTTGCCGTGCGGGCTTTCGATCCACACCCAGTCGCCCTGCTCGATGCCCCACTCACGCGCGTCGTCGGGATTGATCTCGCAGCGCGGCGCGGGCCACACTTCGCGGCACCACGGCAGCTGGCGATGCTCGCTATGGAAGTACACGGGGATGCGACGGCCGGTCAGGCACTGCACGGGGTACTCCTCCCACAACTTGGGGTTGCGGTCGCGGCTGTCGGGGTTCGGGCGGTAATCGGGAAGCGCGTCCTCGGCTCCGCAGTACGTCTCCATGACGGTGCACCAGATCTCCTGCTTCTGCGTGGGCGTGTTGAAGCCGGGGATGACATTGTGCTCGTTGGGCGCCTCGGTGTAGCTCTTCTTCATGAAGCCCGTCTGGTAGCGGCGGTACGTGCCCCAGTCGTCGGGGCGCAGCTTCTTAACGTCCCACCAGCCGTTTTCCTCGAACTGCTCCACATAGTCCTTCCACGAGGGAGCCACTTCGCGCACCACGTAGTCAAGCTTTTCCTCAAGCGTGGGATACGGGTTGTCATCATCCCAGCCCCACGGGATGCCAACGCGCTTGTACAGCGCCTCGACAATCTCGGGGTCGTACCACGTCTCGGCCAGCGGCTCCACGCACGGCACGCATGCGCCCAGCGCACCGCCGGAACCCTGCGACTGGCGCGGGCAGGGAACCTCAAGCCAATGGCGGCACGGCAAAATGACGTCGGCAAGCTCGGAGGTGGGATGGTGCCACAGGTCGATGTCGAAGAAGAAGTCAAGCTGCTTAATGCAATCCCACGCCATGGTGGTGTTGCCCATGTTCATGAAGTCGCCCGACTGGCACACGCCGCCCTTAACCGGGTACGGGTCGCCGGTGACGCCGGCCTTCCAGATGCTGTTGGCGTTGCCCCACAGCCCCCACCATTCGAACAGCGGATGCTCGTCGCGGCCAAGCTGCTTCGCCATGATCTCGGGGTGCTTGAGCTGGCTGTCGATGTTGGCGTTGTAGGACTGGTCGGAGAAGTTGCCCATGTAGTTGACATCGATCTTCGTGGCGCCGCGCTGGCCGCCCGGGCCGTCGGTGTTGCCAGTGATGCACGTCAAAAGCTCGATGGCGCGGCAGTTCATGATGGAGTTGCCATGGTGCTCGATGGCCAGCTGGTACAGGATGCCGCCGTTGCCCCAACGCGGGTCCTTGCGCGTGGCGTAGGCAAGCGCCGCCTTCTCGATGAGCGCCGAGTCAAGCTCGCAGATCTTCGCCGCCTTCTCCGGAGCGTACTCGTCGCAGCGGTCGACGAACTTCTGCCACACGGGGATGGCCGTGTGCTTGCTGCCGTCCTTGAACGTCACCTCGAAGCTGCCGAGCAGCGCCGGGTCGATGGACTCGAAGTCGTCCTCGTCGGGAAGCCATGCCTGGGACTGGCCCTCGCGCAGGTTCGCCTGGCCTTCCATGCCCTTGAAGTTGCGGCGCGACCAGGTGTCCTTGTGGCCCGTGCCGTCATAGCGCTTCCACGGCTGCTCGCCTTCCCAGCAGTTGCACTCCGGGTCGGCGGCCGGGTCGTAAGTCGGGTCGGCCGCGGCGCGCTGACCGGTGGCGTTGAACCACTTGAGCGAGCCCGACGCGCTGTCCCACACCATATATTTGTAGGGGCTGCCGTCTTCCTGCAGGTCGGCCTGGGTCAGAAGCTTCGTCTTGATCATGTTCGGGCCGTGGAAGATGTGCGGGATCTCGGGACCCGAGGGCTCCTTGTCGTCGACGACGAGGAACGGCGCGTTCGTCCAACGGCGAACGAACTTCCAGTCCACCAGGTCGTGCTTGATGACGACGTCGCACATGGCCAGCGCAAGCGCCGTGTCGGTGCCGGCGCGCAGGGCCAGGTGGATATCGGCTTCCTTACCGAGCGCGGTCGTGCGCGGGTCCACCGAGATGAACGTGTCAGCCTGGAACACCTCGTCGGTGACCGAGCGGCCGGCCTCGTCGTAGTTGGACACCTCGGGCGTGGAGGCCCAGATGGTGTAGACCGACGGGCGCTCGACCGACGCCGACCAGCTGTGGTTGTATTCGCTGGTAAGCGCGCTGGAGAAGTGACGCGGGCCCTTGCACACCTGCCAGGCCACGGCCGTGTTCGGCGTCATGAACCAGCTGCCGTAGCCGGCGTACGGGCTCATGCACCAGATGCGCCCGGTACCGCCCATGGTGAACAGCGACTCACCGCCGTACTTCGCCTTGACGTTTTCGATGCCCTTGACGATGGTGTCGAGCGCTTCCTCCCAGCTGATGCGCTGCCAGCCGGGGTCCTCGCCCTTCGGCTGGGTGCGCTTCATGGGATAGCGCAGGCGGTCGGGATGGTAGCACGCCTGAATGGACGACACCGACTTCGCGCAGCAGCTTCCCATGGAATGCGGGGCGCTCTCGTCGCCCTCGATCTTGACGGCGCGGCCGTTTTCCACGGTCACCCAGACGCCGCATTCCATCTTGCCGCAGCCGCGGCAGCACGAGCGGATGCGCCGCACCTGCCCGGTGCTGTCCGCCGCGGTGTAGGGCTCTTCCGCAAGCGCCGAGCCAGCGGTCGCGCCGACGGCGGCAACGGCCGCGGTGGCCGCGGTCATCTTCACGAACGTGCGTCGCGAGACGTTCAGCTTCGCCATTTCCTCCTCCTTCTGTCGTTGGTTGTATCCCCAAGACGGCGGTGTCCCTCGGCGGGCCAACCTTGCCGGCCAACGCCCCATCGCCGTTCACGAGGCCGACTATACGGAGCGGAAACGGCAGGCGCATCATGAACGCTTTATGAAATAACCCCACGTCAGCGCAAAATCATAAAGGGTTTATGATGAAATTCACGACCGTTTGACGGCATAATGGCCATGTTGGAAAAGGCGCTGCGGCGGCCAAGGGGAGGTTGATGCCGCGCAATGGGCGCCACGCACCAAGAGGGGGATGCGAATGGGAAACGGGGAAGCCGCGCCAAGCGGCATGACGAAAACGCGGGCGGCGTCAGTTTGGCGCTGCGCCGGCTACGCTTGCAACAGAACCTGGATATGCCTGCTGTTTTTCAGCTCGGTGCTGTTCCGCGGCATCGCGCCGGAGCAGCGTTGGGAAACGAGCGAAATGGTCTACCTCGTGTCGGTGATCACGCTCGCCGCCGCGCTGCTGTGCGCCGGAGCGGTTCACCAGCGCGTCACTGCGTTGCTCGACGCGCGCGGAGGGTTCCTCGTCGGGCCCATGCTGTGCGCAGCGGGAATCGCGCCGATTGCGTTGCCGAGCCTGGGAGCGGCCTTACCCGGGCAGCTGACGGTGGCCGTCGCCGGCGTGGGAACAGGTTTGGGTTCGGCGCTGGTCCTGCTTGACCTGGGACGGGCGTACCGCGCAACCGACACGCGGACGTGCGCGCTGGAAACGCTTATCGCAACGGCCATCGCCGCGGCGGCCACCATGGCGGTGTTCTTGACGCCAGGGGCGTTCTACACGCCCATCGTGTTCGCCCTGCCCTTCGCCGCCGAAGCCTGCATCAAAACGGCGAGCTCCATCACCCTCGCGCAGGCAGAGGAGCGCCAGCCTGAGCCCATGGGCGAGAGCATCCCCGGCAAACTTGTAGCAAAGTTCATAACTGCGGCGCTTATTCTGGGCGTGGCCACCGGCTTCATGCGCGATACGTATTCGGTGCACAGCGCCGACGCGTTCGACCTGGGCTACGCGACGCTATTCGCCATAGGCGCGGTGGTGGCCGTTGCGCTATTCACCCTGGTCATCACGCTGGGAAAACGATTCTCCATCAAACTGTTGTACAAGCCGGTCATCTTGGTGTGCGTGCTAGGGTTCGTGGTGGCGCCGTCGCTGGGCATGGGGACCTCGCTACCCTACCTGCTGGTCACCATCGGCTACACGGTGTTCGAAATCGTCGTATGGGTGACGCTGTGCGACGCAGCCAACCGCTTTCAGTACACGTTCGTGCAGGTGTTCAGCATAGGCCGCGGAGCCACGCTGGCCATCGGCGTGATTGCGGGAAGCTTGCTGTCCCGCGCGCTTTCCGGCAGCTTCGCCATGAGCCATTCGTTTTTGGTGCTGGCATCGGGCCTGGCCATCGGCGCCATCGTATTCTCCTACCTGTACGTGTTCACCGAGAACGACCTGAATCTGTACGACTCCGAGCTGTACGGCGAAAGCCCGCAGACGTTGCTGGAAAACAACATGGCAGCGACTTCGGACGGAAGTGCGAGGATAGGAGCTGCGACAGCGAGCGGCGTTGAGATGGGCATGTCCCCCGGCGGGTACATAAGAACAGGAGCTGTGACAAGCGGCGTTGCGGGCGACGCGAAGGTCGTGAAGGGAGACACGACAGCCGGGCGGGTATCCGGCGGCGCGGGCGCTGCAGGGCCGGCTGGGGTTGCGACGAGAAGCGGCAACGCGAATGGGAACTTGCGTGCAAGCGTGCCCGACGACCTGCAACGATGCCGAAGTTGTAACGCAGAAAGCTGTACGCAGCAAAGAGAGCGAGGACGCGTGGACGGTGCCGCGCCTGCAGCCGCGGCACCGACGAAGCGCAAGAAACCGCTGCTCGAACGCTGCCGAATCATCGGCTCCTACTACGGCCTGTCGAAGCGTGAGGTAGACGTGTTCCACCTGCTGTCGCTCGGCCGCACCGCCGCGCGCATCCAAGAAGAACTGCTCATATCGGCAGGCACGGTGAACACGCATACCTACCATATTTATACGAAGCTCGATGTGCACTCCCAGCAGCAGCTCATCGACCTCATGCAAGCCGCCGACCTCGACGCCATGTCCGCCGAACTGGCGAAGCGGGAAAAGTAGCGCCAAGCCAGCGCCAGGATGGCGAAGGCGACCAACTGGCTGCCAGATTTCGTTGGGGCGGAGCTCCGCCCCAATCAGACAGCGCCCGAAGGGCGCGTCACCATTTTGAAGCCGCATGGATGCAAAATTCTGTGTCGCGCTTCGCGCTCTTTTGTGCGGACCGAGCTTTCGCTCGGCTCTACGAAATCTAGCAGCAGGACCCATCCATCCCCGCAGCAAAATCCCGCCACCTCACAGGAACGGGCAAAGTCCAGCATCCTGGCGGCAAAGTTCAACCACCTGCACAACAGCTGCGCCGGGCGGGGCGTCGCAAAGCCTTCACAACTGGCAAGTAACCGGTGACATACCAGGGCGCGAGCCTTACTATGAGGGTGCTCTTTGCACTGCATTGCGTCTTGGTGGCGCGGGCGCGCACGGCCGCAGGGCCGGCGCCGAACCGCCGCAGGGCGCGAGCTCAACAGCGCAATCTGATCAGGCCGTGGCGCGCGCCGCCATGGAGCCGGGCCTGCACAAACAGGCAGCAGAAACGCACGCGCGCGTCTGCGGGACAGTAAGCTGGTTCCCGCGGGCGCGCTTTCTTTATATAGTAAGCGCCCTGGAACCGGCACAGCTAAGCAAGAGCTGTAACGAACCCGGCTACCAGGAGACGACCGACCATGAGCACCATCAAACAGAACGACATAAACGAAGATTCCCCGACGGCGAAGACCGTGCAGCACACCGCCGACGCAGAAGGCAAGCCCGCCGCAAGCTCGCCGCACCCCGCGCCCACAAACGGCGCAGAAAGCTCTCCTGTCAACCCCAATACCCACAAGCCGGCCGCACCCGTCGAGTTCTCCCCCTCGCCTGCCGACGAGCGGCGCATCGCGAACAAGTTGGCGGGCGTGGGCGTGACGGGCAACGTCGCGCTGTCGGCGTTCAAGCTATTCGCGGGCATCTTCGGCAACTCGGCCGCTATGGTCTCCGACGCCGTGCACTCGCTGTCCGACGTGGCCGCCACGGCCATCGCGTTCGTGGGCGTGCGCCTATCGCAGCGCGCCGCCGACGAAAGCCACCCCTACGGCCACGAGCGCTTCGAATGCCTGGCGTCCATGGCGCTTGGCCTCATCTTGGCCGCCACGGGCGCGGGCATCGGGTTCGCCTCCGTGGAGTCCATCGTCACCGGCGCGTACAAAACCGCCGCGGCGCCGGGCTGGCTGGCGCTTTCGGCCGCCATCGTCAGCATCGTGGTGAAGGAAGGCATGTTCTGGTACACGCGGCATTGGGCGCGCGTGATGAACTCCGACGCGTTCATGGCCGACGCATGGCACCACCGCTCCGACGCGCTGTCGTCGATCGGCGCGCTGGTGGGCATCGGCGGCGCCATGCTTGGCTGGGGCGTGTGCGACCCGCTGGCCTCGGCCGTGATCTGCCTGATCATCTTCAAGGTGGCCTACGAGGTGCTGCGCGACGCCGTGGACAAGGTCACGGACACGCCGTGCGCGCCCACGTTCGAGCTTGAGGTGCGCGACTGCATCCTGGCACAGCCCGGCGTGGTGAGCATCGACAACCTGCGCACGCGCAAGTTCGGCAGCAAGGTGTACGTGGACGCGGAAATCGCCGTGGACGGGCAGCTGCGCCTGGTGGACGCGCACGCCATTGCCGAGGCCGCGCACGATGCCGTCGAGCGCACCTTCCCCACCGTCAAGCACATCATGATCCACGAGAACCCGGCGTAGGCGGCACAAGTCCCAAACTCGACGACTTTCCGAACGGAAATCGGTTAAAAATTGCCTCGAGTTTGGGACTTAGCGCGACTAGGCGACGTTAAATCACATACGTAAAGGACTTTTTCACCCTATTGCGTTCAAAACCGGCTCATGTATGTGATTTAACGCGAACCCTCCCCCTATCCCCCGCCGAGCCTGGCATGCTGAGCGGCTTATGTAGCATCCCGAAAATGGTTATCGAAAGCACCTCGGCACGTTTCGCTATACTTAGCCACATGTCCGATTACCAACATATCTCGCACGGGTTCGAGCCTGTGTTCGACGACCGCTCGCGCATCCTCGTGCTCGGGTCGTTCCCCTCGGTGCAGTCGCGCAAAAACGCGTTCTACTACGGAAACCCGCAAAACCGCTTCTGGCGCGTCATAGCCGCCTGCTTAGACGAGCCCGTTCCGCCAAACGAGGGCGAGCCGATGGCGACAACGCCTTTACCGGCCGGCGCGTCTGCGTACCGCGACACGACAACCGAGCAGATCTTGCCCCCCACCAGCGTAAACGGCATTCATCGGGCCGCTACGCTGAAATGGGGCGAAGCAAGTTCCACCAAGACAGCGGCGCAAGGCGAAGGCCCCGCCAACCACGCCTCGCTTGCCGAGTCTATTGCAGCGAAGAAGCAGCTGCTGTTGGCGCACGGCATCGCGCTGTGGGACGTCATCGAGTCGTGCGACATCAAGGGCTCAAGCGACGCCAGCATCAAAAACGTGGTTCCGGCGCAGGTCGAGCGCGTGCTGGAAACGGCGCACATCGGCGCCGTGGTGTGCAACGGCGGCACAGCCGGGCGCCTGTACAAGCGCTACCTGCAATGGCAGGTGGGGCTGGCGGCGCACGTGCTTCCCTCGACAAGCCCCGCGAACGCGCAATGGGGCCTCAACCGGCTGACCGAACGCTGGCACGTCGAGCTTGCGCCGCTTCTGGCCGCAGCCGCCGACGGCACGCTGGGCGAAGCGCTTCCCCAAAGCGGCATCAAACGCAGCTTCGTCACGGCGAAAGTGCAGGTGAAAAGCGCGAAAACAGAAGTCGAGCCCTCCAACGCGAAAGCGGAAGTCAAGCCTACGATTGCAAGTAAACTTGCAAACAAAGGCAACTACGCGAACGAAAATACCAACTCCACAGCCGAAAGCGCCAACGGCGAAGCGCGCGGCGCAACAGCCGACGACACCGCCGGCGTGCCCATCGCGCCCGGCGCCGACGAGCGCGCGCAGAAGCGCACAGCCGCCAGCCCGCGCGTCCAATACGCCACGGTGCGCGTGGAGGCGCCAGCGGCGTCTAGCTGGTCGGTGCACAAAAGCATGCAGGGCAACAAGCGCGCGAACACGAAACCCGAGCTGGTGGTGCGCGAACGCCTACGCGCCGCCGGGCTGGGCGGCTACCGCCTGCAATGGAAGGTGCCGGGGCATCCCGATATCGCCTGGCCAGGCAAGCACGTGGCCATCGAGGTACGCGGCTGCTTCTGGCACCGCTGCCCGCACTGCAACCCCAGCACGCCGAAGATGAACACCGACTACTGGCAGGCGAAGTTCGCTCGCAACATCGAGCGCGACGAAGAAAACCTACGCCAGCTGACCGACATGGGCTGGCGCGTCCACGTGATCTGGGAATGCCAGCTGAAAAAGCGCACCATCGACGCCACCATGGCGAAACTTCTGCCAGAACTAGCCACTGAGCTGGGCAAAGAGCTCAAACTTGCGCCGAATACCACACCCGAGCAATCGGCAAAGCCGCACTTCATGTACGTGCTCGAATGCGCCGATGGCAGCCTGTACACCGGCTACACGCCCGACGTTGAAGCGCGCTTGGCGGCGCATCGCGCAGGCACCGGCGCAAAATACACGCGCGGCCGCGGGCCGCTCAACTTGCTGGCCGTTGCCCAATTCGCCACGAAGCACGACGCCATGAGCGCTGAATACCGCTTCAAGCGCCTCACCCGCGACCAAAAAGACGCCCTGCTGGCACAAGCCGCCAAGCCCGGCGCCGACTTCGCCGCAATCCTACACGAAGCATTCGAAAGCTAGCAACTCAAAAGCACCTTACAGCTCGTCGAACAGGCTTTTCATGTCCGTTTCCTTCATGGGCGCTCCCGACGAAGGCAAGCTGGCGGCGCGGAACTTGTCAAGCGGCGCCTTCTCGCCCAGGAATTCCTCGGCCGTGCCCACCATGGTAACGGTGCGGGTGCCCTTAACGGTGAACGCCTGCACGCCCTGCGTGGAGTTCGTGGTCTTCGTCTTCAGCAGCGATGTGTTGAAGTTCACCAGACGGTAATCGCTGGACACCAGCGCCAAGTCGCGCTCTTCGGTCAGAACCGTGGCAAACAGCAGCTTGCTGCCGCCGTAGATGGCGTTCTTCAAGCGCTTACGGTTCGTTTTCGTAACGTAACCCGACAGCGCCACGCGCGCCACGCGGCCGTTTTCGAACGCGAACAGCACGTCGGTCTTATAGTCGCCCGGGTCGATAACCCACGTGACGCTTTCATCGGCATCCATGTCCAAATCGGTGGGCAGATACGACCCCAGCTGGGCCGACTTCGTGTCCTCGAACGACGACACCTTGCACTTGTACACCTGGCACTTGTTCGTGAACACCAAAAGCTCGTGGGTGTTGAACGACTCGAACTCGATGAACGGCTCGTCGCCATCTTTGTACTTCAGCGTGGTGGCCTTGCGCAGCACGCGATCGGTCATCTTCTTCAGATAGCCGTCGCGCGACAACATCATGGTGACGGGGTACTCCTCCACCTCGGGTTCCAGGCTGACCTCGACTACCTCGGACGGGTTCACCAGACCGGTTTTGCGCGGCATGACGTACTTCTTGTTCACCTGCGCCAGCTCGTCATGAATGACCTGCTTGATTTTCTTCTCGCTGGCAAGGGTATCGCGCAGCTCGGCGATATCGCGCTCAAGGTTGGCGATGTCGGCCGTGCGCTTCATGATGTACTCTTCGTTGATGTTGCGCAGCTTGATCTCAGCCACGAACTCGGCCTGCACCTCGTCGATGCCGAAGCCCTTCATAAGGTTGGGCACCACGTCGGCTTCCAGCTTCGTGTTGCGGATGATGGCGATGGCCTTGTCGATGTCAAGCAGGATGGCTTCCAAGCCGTGCAGCAAGTGCAGGCGGTCGGTTTTCTTCCCCAGGTCGAAATTCATGCGGCGCCGCGTGGAATCGACGCGCCAGTTCACCCATTCCTGCAGGATTTGACGCACGCCCATGACGCGCGGATAGCCGTCCACCAGCACGTTGAAGTTGCACGAGAACGAATCTTGCAACGTGGTGGACTTGAACAGCTTCGCCATTAGCATTTCGGGGTCCACGCCGCGCTTCAGGTCGATGGCGATGCGCAGGCCTGACAGGTCCGTTTCGTCGCGGATATCGGCAATCTCGCGCACTTTGCCCTCTTTCGACAGCTTCACGATGCGCTCGATGACGATGTCGGTTTTCGTGGTGTAGGGAATCTCGTACACCTCGATGATTCGCTCGTCGGGCAGGTAGCGCCAGCGCGAGCGAATTTGGAAACCGCCCGTGCCCGTGTTGTAGATGCGCTCCATTTCCTCGCGGCGGTAGATAATTTCGCCGCCGGTGGAGAAATCGGGCGCAGGCATGTATTCCAGCAGGTCACAGTCGGGGTCTTCCAGGAAGTACATGGTGGCCGTGCACACTTCGTTCAGGTTGAAGCCGCAAATATCCGACGCCATGGCAACGCCGATGCCCTTGTTCGCCGACACCAAGATGTTGGGGAACGTGGTGGGAAGCAGGCGCGGCTCTTTCATGGCGCCGTCGTAGCTGTCCACGAAATCCACCGGGTCTTTGTCGATGTCCCTGAAGATTTCGGCGCAGATAGGCGAAAGCTTTGCCTCGGTATAACGCGAGGCAGCGTAGCTCAAGTCGCCCGAATAGTATTTGCCGAAGTTGCCCTTCGATTCCACGAACGGCGCCAGCAACGCTTCGTTACCCGTGGCCAGACGCACCATGGTTTCGTAGATGGCGGCGTCGCCGTGGGGGTTCAGCTTCATGGTTTGACCGACGATATTCGCGCTTTTCTGGCGTGCGCCGTTGAGCAGGCCCATCTTGTACATGGTGTACAGCAGCTTGCGGTGCGACGGCTTGAACCCGTCGATTTCCGGGAACGCGCGCGACACGTTCGTGCTCATGGCGTAGGGCATGTAGTTCACTTCAAGCGTGCGCGTGATGGGCTGCGCCACCACCTCGGAGTGCAGGCCGATGACGTTCGGATTGTCGACGTGCTTTTTCTTCGGTGCGGTTTTCGTTTTCTTCTTTGCCACGGTTTCCCCTTGATGCGTATATGAGGCGGCCGCGCAGGCCACCCGGGTGCTTCATTTGCGTATGGCGCTTAGCGCGCGAGCGCGTTACTGCAGGTCAAGCTGGTCGAGATATTCCTTGCCATGCTCGGCGATATGCCGCTTACGACCTTCGTCGTCGTTGCCCAAAAGCAGGTTGAACATCGATTCCATAATGGCCATGTCCTCGGGCTCCACCTTGATAAGGCGGCGCGTTTCGGGGTTCATGGTGGTCAGCCACATCATGTCCGGGTCGTTTTCACCAAGACCCTTCGACCGGTTGATGGAGCATTTCTGGTCGCCGATTTCCTTCAGGATGTTGTTCTTCTCCAGGTCGGTGTAGGCAAAGTACGTTTTCTCCTTGCAGTTGATCTCGTACAGCGGCGACTCGGCGATGTACACGTAGCCCTCATCGATAAGCGTGGGCACCAAGCGGTACAGCATGGTGAGGATCAGCGTGCGAATGTGGTAGCCGTCAACGTCGGCGTCGGTGCAGATGATGACCTTGCTCCAGTTCAGGTTGTCCAGATCGAACGTGCCAAGGTTCTTCATGCGCTTGTCTTTGACCTCGACGCCGCAGCCGAGCACGCGCAGCAGGTCCATGATGATGTCGGACTTGAAGATGCGCGGGTAATCCTCCTTCAGACAGTTGAGAATCTTACCGCGAACAGGCATAACGCCTTGGAACTCGGCATCGCGCGACGTGCGGATGGCGCCTGCAGCCGAATCGCCCTCTACGATGTAGATTTCGCGGCGCGCTTTGTCCTTCGAGCGGCAATCGATGAACTTCTGCACGCGGTTTGCCATGTCGGTTTTCTGCTGCAGGTTCGTCTTGATGCTCTGGCGCGTTTTCTCGGCGTTTTCGCGCGAACGCTTGTTGATGAGCACCTGCTCCATGATTTTGTTGGCCGCATCCTTGTTCTCGATAAGGTACGTGGTCAGGCGCTCCTTGAAGAACGCCGTCATGGCCTGCTGGATGAAGCGGTTGTTGATGGCCTTCTTCGTTTGGTTCTCGTACGACGTTTGCGTGGAGAAGCAGTTCGTCACCAGCACCAGGCAGTCCTGCACGTCCTGCCATTTGATGGCCGATTCGTTTTTGTTGTACTTGTCCTGCAACTTGATGTACGAGTCGATGGCGCTGGTCAGCGCGCTGCGGGCCGCCTTTTCGGGCGAGCCGCCATTTTCCAGCCATGACGAGTTGTGGTAGTACTCCTGCATCTGGAACGTGCGCGAGAAGCACAGGCACGCGGTGATCTTCACGTTGTAATCGGGCAGGTCGTCGCGGTCGCGGCCACGGCGGTCGGCTTGGATGAAGAACGGCTCGGTCAGGTAGTCAGCGCCCACCTTTTCCAACACGTAGTCCTCGATGCCCTTCGGGTAGCAGAACTCCTCTTCAGTGAATCCTTCCGAGCCCTCAAGACGCAAGCGGAACGTGACGTTGGCGTTCACGACCGCCTGGCGGCGCATCGTTTCGCGATACCACTCGGCAGGAATATCGATGGACGTGAATACTTCCAGGTCAGGGCGCCATTTGATAGTGGTACCCGTGCGGGTTTCGTCCGTGGGCTCAACCTGCAGCGCCTTCTTCTTCGCGCCAACGACCTTGCCCTTCTTGAAGTGCAGCTGATACTTGTTGCCGTCGCGCCACACGGTGACGTCCATGTATTCGGAAGCGTATTGCGTGGCGCACGAGCCCAAGCCGTTCGTGCCCAGCGAGAAGTCGTAGTCGCCGCCTTCGTTGTTGTTGTATTTGCCGCCGGCGTACAGCTCGCAGAACACCAGTTCCCAGTTGAAGCGCTTTTCGGTGGGGTTCCAATCCAGCGGGCAGCCGCGACCGTTGTCCTCCACCTGGATGGAGCCGTCGGCGAAAGCGGTGAGCGTGATAAGGTTGCCATAACCCTGGCGCGCCTCGTCAACCGAGTTCGACAGAATCTCGAAGGCGGCGTGCGCGCAGCCGTCCAAACCGTCGGAGCCGAAAATAACCGCAGGGCGCAGACGAACGCGCTCCTCGTCCTTCAACTGCCGAATACTGTCGTTGCCGTAATTGGCCGTGCTTTTTGCCATGCTCACTCTTTCGATGCTGATGTTTCCCGTACGGCTTGCCGCCCTTTCGGCTGCCGTTTATTGCCCGCAGCAGCGCGTCGGCGCCAAGGCAGGCCGCACTGCAAGATGTTGCCGCCGGGCCAGAATTGCCGGCGACCGTTTTCCAAGAGTGAAACTTTAACACGATGTTTCGCCGCGCAGAAATATGTTCACAGCAAAACTACCAAACAGACGTTCGCTGATCACCCCAACCGACGAAACCCGGCATAGCCCGTCAGCCTCAAACCCAGACCGCAAGCCGCACACAAGGAAGGCTCACCCGCACCACGCAAATACCCCATTAGCTCGGCCCCATCCGACTCGGTTCCAACCGAACTAACCGCACACCAGAAATTCGCGTGATGCCGTCGCAATCAAGTTACAGAAAATTCCTCATGTGGTTGAAGTTCATGCACCGAGGACTCAAATCAGCCGCCGCCAAATAAAGCTTAGAATCCGCTGTCAACAACACGGTATCTTCGTCAACGAGGGACAACAAGGAGCAATCCGCCACTCCAAGATAGCGATACTGCTCTAGCGATGCGGCTTCCTTGCTAGGCACGTATTCTTCGATGCAAGCCCTTTCGTCGAGCTCGAGAAAAGCTTTAAGCCATTGCTTTTCGCGAAAATCACCATCATCCGAAAGAAGATCGGAACATTCAGTGACGACATTTGGGGTAACGACAATTTGCTGATATCCAGAAACTACATCCAACGCTGTCTTGTAGTCATCAGGACAGTATTCCCGAACACGACGCCGTTTTCCCAAGAGCCCCGCATCAACAGAACCGAAAGCAAGAACCAACAAAATATTCGCGTCGAGGGCAATCCTAGCCGCCATAGCTGACGACCTTACCAGTTGTGTCGTCGATTCGCACATTTTTAAACGTTCGGTTATCTTTTAGGGCACCCGAAAGCCCCGCAAGCGGAGACGCACTTGCTTGGTCCCATTTTCGAGCAAACCCAACCTCTATGACCCATTGCCCCTTATCGATATCAAATTTTGTTCCCTCGACCGCAAAGCGAATAGTTCGCAGCACATCATCAACGGGCGAGCCCTCTACCCCTTCGCCAGACAAGCATTCCATCTCCGCAACATACGCGGCTGCTTTCTGCACCGCTTCTTTTACGTCCATCAGCGCCCCAATCTCCCGACACAATCAGACTTGATATATTTACAAAACCAATAGTATCATCGAACATATGTTCTCGTCAAGGGCAGTCTTCGAACAGGAGCCTCTGGTCCTCTTCTGGCAAATAGAAACGCCCGTGTCCCAATTCGAAGGTCGGGGCGTACTGCGTTTCTGCCCGGATGATTCGATGCGCACCGTGCCCTCGACCGATTGCCCAGAGAATTCCGACCAGGACACGAACGGGCTACCGTTTTTGCGCAGCAGCCGCTAGCAAATCTTCGCGGCTAGAGCAATACCGGCCTTCCCCAAAGTCCTTCCGCGATTCGCTCAACGCGCTGGCAAGACGGCGCCCATACGGCACATCCTCACTCGCAGTCCCCTCATAAACGCCAACGAACAAAGGCGCGCCGGTGCTGCTAAACAGCGCGAACGCGAACGGGCGGCCGAACACCACTTCCACGGGCTCTGGCGGCCATTCCTCAGGAACAGCTTCGGCAGCGGCCACAACAAACGTGAACGCCACGCCTTCCGCGCCGTTAAGGTCAAGCTTGAGTTGCGCATTCTGCACCACCGAGTCAACTCTCGCATCCGCTTTCGTCATGCCCGTCAACTGCGCTGCAGGCGAAAACGCGCGGCGCACGCCCATACTCTTCAGCAACTCGGCTAAACTCACGCCGTCCGCCTCAAGATCAATCACGGGAACGATGAGGTCGATCCCACCCGCCGGGCGTTCGGCGCCCTGTTTGTCGCGACAGTGAGCAATGAGCCGCCACGCCGCTCCGCCGCTGACAAACCCACCGATTTCGCCCGCGCCGCTCGGCATGGCGAACACGGCCGACGCGCCCGACATCATGGGCCATCGCACCGCAATGCCATCCGCGTCGTCGATGAGCCACCCGCAATTTCCCCGACCCACCATCGCGGGCACGGTTTGCGGCGCTCCGGGCGCGTTGAACTCCAGCTCGATTTCTTCCTCGAAACGGTCGAGCCATGTGTCCTTAAAATGCAGCACACTCAACAGCACAAGCGACGCGTCCGGCCCGAAAGTGGGCGCGATGGCAAACTTACCGCCGGTGTTGCAGGCCATCCAGTCCGCCATCTTCGATTGCACTTCGCCGCTTCGCAGCTTGCCAGCGAGCGCACCGGCATTCAGCCTTTTGAGCGACTTAACGTACGACTACGCAAAGGCGCTTTGCTAGGGTCGGCCCACACTGAGACGCCCAGCGTAAAGCTGTAATCGTCTGGCTGATAGGCGTCCTGCTCCCCAAACAGTGCGTCACGCGCAGCTTTGCGCGCCATGCCGCCGCCAAGTGTCGCATCAATCTCGTCGAACGTTTCGCCCTCGGCGCCGCGCGCAAGCGCCTCAAGGGCCACATAAGCACTTGCCGGCGATGCAACAAAGCTGCCCCCGTCATCCCGGACATCATACAAGGCAGCAAGCATCCGCCCGGCGAAGGCATCAAGCCCCGATTCGGTTCCCATCTTATGCATAACCGCCCCACTTTCCGCTATCGCCAAACGCGTATCCGGCCTGGCCTTTTCCGTTGATTTCCCTCGCTAGCCAGCGCCACGCATTAGCTGTCGGCTAATGATTGCAAGGCGAAAAGCCGCTAAGCTGAGATGCATATCAAGAGACAGCAAAGCGAAAAGCACAGGCAAGCAACCATCCCGCAGCATAAGGAGCAGCAGTGGAAGACTTCATCAGGGGCTTCATCATCGCCTTCGTATCGTTCCAGATATTTCGCACAGGCCGCGAAAGGCGCAAACTCGAGAAGTGCCGGCACGCACGCATCAACTAGGAGAATAAACCCGTGAAAACAATCGCAATATCTGTCATAGCTTCACTTACAACAATGCTTGCCCTGAAGCTGTTGCGCCACGTGCGAGCATATGGCAAGAAAAACGAAGAGCGGTAGACCAACCCGCAATGAAGTCGCTTACCGAAGCGCAGGAAAACCTGCTGCGAACATTAGGGTTTCCCGTGGCGCTCGAAAACCTGGACGATGCCGAGTTGACACGCATCGAAGACGCGCTTTCGAACGAAATACAGACGCACGGCATCAACGAAACGAGCAACGGACTGAACGACTACGGCGAGTTATGCCGCTCGTGCATAATAGCACTACCGGACTAACGGCGGTTACCTCGCAAACCAAATGCCCTTCGAGATGAATGCCACAGAGCGAGTCGCAAACAATTTCATTGACGCCGACGACAAACAACCACCTCAAGCAGATTAGGCACCGCCAACAGCGCAAAGTAGCACCCTTCGCATCAGTAGGGCTTCTCATCAGGTAATATCGATACATCGATACCATTCAGAGTATCAATCACACATGAGAAGGTGGGAACAGCATGAAAATGAAGCAATTACGTACCGGCATTGTAACTGCAGCGGTGGCTTGTGCGTTGTGCGCGACGATGGCGGGCTGCGCAAGCCAAAACGCGGGCAACGTTACAAGCGAGCAAGACGAGAACAGCAACGTGGAAGCAGCCACCATAACAACTCGCACGGTGACGTTCCCCTCTATGTACTTTCAAGACCAGGCAACCGAAGACGTGCAGGCAAAATTGCAGGAGCAAGGCTACTCGGACATTACCGCCAATGAAGACGGGTCGTACACCGTCACCATGTCCATCGACAAGTACAACGATTTAGTGGATAGCATGCACGACACCGTCGCCAATCAGCTTGACGGCATGCCCAACAGCGAAAACTGGCAAACCATCACCGCAATTCAGTACGACGATCAATTTTCCAACGTAACTCTAACCACCAGCAGCAGCCAAGTTGGCCTGCGGGAAGCCTTCGCCCCTCTCCAAGCCGGAATCATTTCTTGCATGTACCAGCAAATTGCCGGCCAACCCGTCAAATGCACCGTCAGCATTGTTGACGAATCTGGAGCTGAACTCTCCAGCAGCGTCTACCCCGATGTGCTTGACAGCGAACAAAAAGACGCTGTTGTAGCGAATTAAGGCAGGTAGTCAAATGGATGCGGTCATGAAGAAGCACGTGCTTATCCCCCTATGCACGATCATCGCGTGCGCTCTCCTGCTGACAGGTTGCACCAGTCAAAGCCCAAATCAAAGCGAGCCTCAATATGCCGACGAAGCCTTTATCGCCTCACTTGCAAAAGGCTACGAAGCTCGCGATACGCTAGTCAATCAGTCGCCCAACGCGGAAAAGTCGGTTGAGTACTACGAGAAAATCGTTGATGCCGAACTATCTCAAGTTGAGCAATATCAAACAGCACAATTCAAAGACAGCAAACTGCAAGAAAATGCGATTGCATACATCAACGCTCTGAAGGACCAGCGCACTGCCGCAGGGCTCTATGAAACCGATAAGGATAAATGTACGCAAGATTGGCAAAAAGCCTACGACAAGCGAACCGAACTGCTTCGCCTTTTTGTCGACGATTACGGACTCACCGTATCAGGCTCGCACCAAGACAGCCTGAACGATCTTGTAAGCCACGGCAAGAAAGTCACGCGTGAGAATGACGAAAAAGCCGCCGTGGAATCGCTTGCAGCATCAATTGTCCCAGAATTCACCGAACAGTATTCGACCTATACTGGCAAAGCAACGGTGACGAACAATACTGGATATGATTTCGACACCATCTCGTTCAAGGTCGAGCTGTTCGACGAAAGCAATGTGAAAGTCGAAACAACAGGAATGTACGCCAGCCACTGGCTAAACGGCGAGACCATCGTTCTCGATTGCTACACGTCAGTACAAGAACCCCCAGCAACGGTGAAAGTGGTAGCCGACTACTATCAAGTTGCTGAAAGTAATTAAGACAACGGGTTCTTGCTATAGCCCTCTATTCAATCAAGGAATCGCCTTTTGGCGATTCCTTTTTTATCTGCCACAGCCGCAAACACATCGAAATGGCCTCGACCATACAACAGCAACCACGCCCCTAAGGATGCGGGCTATAAAAGCCCAACGAACGCCCGTCGCACACGATTGCGACTATATAATTCTTTTAGCCCAATCATCACACGAAGGAACTTCAATGATAGACCTCAAAACCGTAACCATGCAGCTTATCGACGGCGAAGCGGACGGAATTCGCATCTGCCGCATCGAGGGTGAATCGTTGGTTACCGTTGTAGTTCCACGCGAGAAGCTTGCGCAAGCAAAAGCTCTTCCCGACTTGCCACACAGGGGCGTCTACTATCTACTTGACGAAGACCACGGCGTGCTCAGCCGCGTATATGCTGGGCAAACGACCCAGGGACTTGCACGCCTTGAAGCCCACAAGGCAAAGAAGGAATTCTGGAATCTCGCCGTCATGTTCCTGGACAACGAAAACAATATCGATCGAGACGTCCTTGACGCTCTTGAAGCCAAGGCCATCGACTTCGTGCGCACGCACGGCAGCTATGAAACGGATAACGCAGCAAGCCCGAATCCGCGAATAAGCCCCTACAAAGAACAGTCGGTCGAACGATTGCACGAAAGTGTATTGTGGCGTATGCAAGTGCTCGGCTATGACCTCGACCGTCTGGAAGTTGGCCCCTCTTCAGTCGAAACTTTCCATACCAAGAAAAACGGCATTCGAGCAAACGGGCGCTACAGCAAGGAAACGGGGCACTTCACCGTGCTTGCTGGCAGCATAATTGCCCTAGATAAGCCCATCATCAAAAACAACGGCGCACTCAAAGCTCGCGAGGATTTGTTCGGCGGCACAATCGGGCGCGCAACACTGACAGACGACATCACCTTCCGAAGCTCAAGCACCGCAGCAGCATTCGTACTAGGTGGAAGCCAAAACGGCTGGATAGAATGGGTAAACGACAGAGGCGAAACGCTTGACGAGGTGTATCGAACGCACAAGGAAGAACGATAAGTCTCACCGCATAACGGTCGCTAAGCAAGAAGCAAGAAGCAAGAAGCAAGAACATCGTAGCCACTCGGATAAATGGCTATTTAGCTGAGTTGCTGGACGCCAAGTTCGGCAAGCTATTGGAAGATGCTGATGGTTGGAACGAAGCATCTCTGCTAGATATCGCTAACTATAAGAATGGCCTCGCTATGCAGAAGTTCCGGCCAAAGGCAGGCGATCCAGGCCTCCCTGTTCTTAAGATACGCGAGCTAGGACAAGGTTGCTGCGGACCAGACTCCGAGCGTTGCCGGTCCGATATTGATGAAGACGTCCTTGTCCATGACGGTGACCTTGTCTTTTCGTGGTCAGGAACGCTGCTGCTTGATTTTTGGGCTGGAGGAGATGCCGGCCTGAATCAACATCTGTTCAAAGTCACGTCTGCAGCTTATCCGAGCTGGTTTTATTACATGTGGACCAAGTATCACCTTCGTAAGTTTATCGCTATGGCAAAAGACCGAGCGACAACTATGGGGCACATTAAGCGGAGCGCGCTGGCGGATTCGAAGGTGCTAATTCCCAATCAGCTGGTTCTCGATGGGCTGACTAGATCGATGCAGCCCATAGTTGACCAGATGATACTGAATAAGGTTGAAAATCGGCAATTGATCAGCCTTAGGAACGTCCTGCTTCCCAAACTCATGTCTGGCGAGATCGACGTCTCGAAGGTCGATCTCATGCAGCTAAATAGCCATTTACTTGAGGTTTTGACTTATTGGCACAGGGATGGAATTGCTGATCGTCATGTATGGCAGGTCGATACTGAAATTCGGTTCGGCGCCCCAAGGTTGTTTTGCCATTGATGTTATCTCGCATCCATATCTAGATGAATCGGGCTCCGCGGAGGAAGATTCCGCGTCGTAAAGGTAGAAACCAACCGGATATGTTGCTATAAAAGCCAGATTTGCCGTCTTCAAGCCCTCTTCATTGAGTAAAAGTTGTATCCATCCAGAAGAAACGAAGGTTCCGTTCTCTGGGACAGCAAACATAAAGAGTCGATAACGGTCGGGTAGGTTGCGGTTTTCGCAATCCAGAAGGAAGTCTCGGCAATCAAGCATTGTCCCGGGTTGCGTGGTGCTGCAAAAATTGCTGATCACATGTTTGGTAAATGCTAAAACCGGAATGTTGTGAGCTTCGAGGTGGATTCCGTTGCCGTCCTTGTCGTTCTTTGCTTCTTGAAGCAACGCGCCAAGTTCGCTGATGCATCCTGTGTAGGCTTTGACATAGTGTCTGCCGAGGTAGCTGTTGCATTTTCGACAAATCGTTTGGAATCCCACACCCCGTTGGTGCTGATGATAGTGAATGTCGCTAGTGAATTGAACGTTAGTAGTGCCGTGTTTCTTAGCTATATCAGCAACGCGATAAGACTTTACCGGCTTTGAATTGCCCATGCTACGAGGTGGAATATGCTCGTAGCTGAGAGGCCCATCATCGCCGCAAATATGGCAAATTCCAGTTCTGTTTGCACTCAAAATCTACCTCCTTTGAATGACATCAGATTCTAGAACTAAAGAACGCCCTATAAGGGGAATGCAGTAGGATGCCGCTCGAACTGTCTCTTTTGCTCACAATGAAAGGATAGCAATGGAAGCTGCTATTGATTCGATTCTTTTAGAGATGCAACCATTCTTGAAGTCGAGCCAGCTGAAACGGCTGAGGGATGCATTGAAACACGCGTTTGAGCCTAAGCAGCAGGAGGCGAACAAAACGCTGTTACAGACGTTTTTGACAGCCAAGGAGGTCGAAGGCTGCTCGCTCAGTACCCTTCGATATTACGAAGATACGCTTACTCGTGCGTTAGCGGCAATCGGAAAGCCCATTGGCGTGATGGTAAGTGATGACCTGCGGCGGTACCTCAACGATTATGAGGTCACGCGTCACACCAGTAAGGTAACTATCGATAATATTAGGCGTATCATGTCGAGTTTCTTTTCGTGGTTGGAGGACGAGGATTATATTGTGAAGAGCCCCGTGCGTCGTATTCGCCGAGTCAAGACCGCGCAAGTTACCAGAGAAGTTTTTAGTGATGAGGAACTTGAGGCCCTTAGGGGCGCCTGCGAGTCTAAACGAGATCTTGCTATTGTTGATTTGCTGGCATCGACGGGCATGCGTGTTGGCGAGCTTGTTCGCCTTAATAAAGGGGACATCAACTTCCACGAGCGAGAGTGCCTGGTGACGGGAAAGGGAAATAAACAGCGTCCCGTTTACTTTGATGCACGTGCCAAACTGCATCTTGTCGAGTATCTTGCAAGCCGCGCTGATGCAAGTTCGGCGCTTTTTGTTTCGCTCGGTCCATCGGGTCGGCGTATTACGGTAGGTGCCGTAGAACTAAGGTTGCGCAATCTCGGCAGAGCGTCGGGCGTTCATTGCGTTCACCCGCATAAATTTCGTCGCACGCTGGCGACCCATGCCATTGATAAGGGAATGCCAATCGAACAAGTGCAAAAGCTGCTTGGCCATGCGAAAATAGAAACCACTATGCACTACGCCATGGTGAACCAAAACAACGTGAAGGCTTCGCACAGAAGGTACTTGGAATGACAGAATCTCTCGAAACGATTTGCTCGTACCGGAACGAGAAAGCCAGCGCCGCATCAATCACGGCCGAAGACCTGTATGTTTCTACCGAAAGCATGGGGCCAAATCGCGGCGGTGTTTCAAAGACGGCATCTGTTCCGAGCGAAGGGAAAGTATCCTGCTTCCGCAAAGGCGACACGTTGGTTTCAAACATTAGGCCATACTTCAAGAAAATCTGGAAGGCCGATATTGACGGATACTGCTCGAATGACGTGTTGGTATTCCAGCCAAGCCAGCGCTGCAGCGCTGATTACCTCTACTGGCTTCTATGCGATGATGCATTTTTCGATTATGTCATGGCAACTTCAAAGGGCACGAAAATGCCCCGAGGTGATAAATCGGCGATCATGAGCTACGCCATCCCGTCAAACAGCGAAATGGCGCAGCGAAATATCGCATCGATATTGGCTCCTATTCAGGCAAAAATCGAAATGAACGCTAAGCTAAATGGCTATTTAGAAGAACTGGCACGCGCCATGTATGTGAACGCAATGCAAGAACATGCAGATAGTGCCGCGCTGCGCGATTTAGCAGAATTCAATCCGGAAACGTATTCGCCTAAAGAAAACTGGAGTGCTGTAAGCTACATTGATACCAGCGCCCTTATGCTAAACGATCTGGCAGGGCTTCAGCACTTCAATCTCGCCGAAGAAAAGCTTCCAGCCAGAGCTCGTCGCAAGGTCTCCGACGGTGACATTCTCTACTCAACCGTTAGGCCCAATCAAAACCATTATGGATTGCTGTACGGTCCGGTGCCGCATATGTTGGCCTCTACAGCTTTCGCAGTAATACGACCAAACGATACGATCATGTCCCCGCTTGTCTACCTCGCACTTACAGATGCGAGAATTACCAAGACGCTCCAACAGCTTGCCGAAACAAGCACTTCAACCATTCCGTCGATTAGACCAGTAGACCTTGAGCAAATTGCTGTACTAGTACCTTCGGATGAATGCGGGAATGAAATTGCCGCTCAAATTGGAACAGCTTTCAAACAGATCGATTGCAATAAACGAGAAAATCGTAAGCTTGCCGCTCTCCGTGACGCTCTTCTCCCCAAACTCATGTCGGGTGAAATCGACGTTTCGAAAGTAGACCTCACGCAGCTAAATAGCCATTTATCCGATTGTTGAGCAGCTCTCGGTCAAATAGCGAGTCCATCACCGCCACAACTCGACGCTGATTGTCGAGTGACGGTAGGTCTATTTCGATACGAGCCAAATCATTAGGATGAACGCGGAACACCTTCATCCCCTTAACATATTGCTTAAGGACACGCTTAAAATGGTTCGACTGCAGCAGCCAATTAAGATACTCAGGCAAAAGAAGATCCCGCCTAGTAACTCGTACAATGGTTGTTTCTGTCCCTGCAACAGCCTTCTTTCCTCCTGGATTGTTAAATAGGAAAGCGTGCCCGAGATCCTCAACAGTCTCAGATGTAAGGACATACACAATATCTTTGTCCTCAAGCCACTGCGTGGGTCTAGTTTTTTCGTCTTTGCTGATATACGGAATAGGCTTCTGCGAATCATCAACATCTATTCGAATGCTAAATCCACGATACAAATCGCCGTAATGGATGTAGAGGTAGCCCCCCTCGTCAAGCATTCGTACACGCGGGACACTTGCGCCTTTAGCGAAAGAGCACAACTCTCCTAGAGCAACCTTACATCCCATATCCGACCTCCGGGTTTTCCCCGATCAGTGCCACAAAGCAACTAATCCTCATATGCCCAACTTTCCACATCATCACTTACCGGCCACCTTTAAGCTGCTTTTGCAGGCCCTTTATGCCTTCAAGAAACGCCTTGTCAACGGCGCTTTCTTCGTCCGCGATGCGTGCTCGATATTTATCGTATTCCTTGTGCGCTTTCGTCAGTGCGCCTTTGTGATTCGCTTTGCCCGCTCCTTGGAGAACGCCTTTTCCGTACCTCTCGGCAAAATCGTCAAGCTCGCGAATCCAATCTTTCATATACATGGGATGGTGCTCTTCAGCTTGCATTTCCGCCAAATCGAAGAATGCCGACACGAGGTTGTTAAGACGCTTCAATTCGCTTTCGCTAAGATAATTTTTCGCCACCTCGGTTTCCTCGCGCGTAGGCTGATCCCCTTCGAATGTGGTTAAGCCCATGAAAGGAAGCGATGCGTCGGCGCGCTGCATGATAACCTCTGCCGCCGTATGCCCATGCGCTGCATAGTGAATCTTATTTTGCACTGTTTTGAAGAACAAAATCGATTCCGGCGTTTTCGGGTCGTAGTCGATACTAGTGGCGTACAAATCGAGCACCTGACGGTAAAGCATTTTCTCGCTGGATCGAATGTCCTTAATGCGGGCAAGCAACTCTTTCCAGTAAGTACCTCCGCCAGCGTTTTTCAACGCCTTGTCGTTAAGGTTGAATCCTTTCTGCAAGTATTCCTTCAGCTGCATTGTTGCCCATTTGCGAAATTGTGTCCCACGGTTACCGCGCACGCGGTAACCAACGGCAATAACCAGCTCCAGCGAATAATAGGAGACGTCGTAGTTCTTCCCGTCAGCGGCAGTTGTTCGGAATTTCCGAACAACTGCCGCTGGATCGAGCTCACCTTCCTCGAAGATATGCGTGATGTGCTCGCTGAGGGTAGACTTCGCAACCTGATACAGTTCCATCATCTGCGCCTGAGTGAGCCACATATTGTCGCCATGAAACGTGCACTCTACTTCTGGCAAGCCAGCACCGGACTGATAAATCACGATATCTCCCGACTGAGCGGGAACTATATCCTTAGATTCCATAGCCGATTGCCTCCAAGTTCTTTTTGATTTGTTCTTGCAGGCGGTTTGATTCCTCGAAGCATTTTGCCAGCTCACCAGTCAGTCGCGCCATTTTCTCATCGAAGGGCTCGTCATCTTCCTCAACATCAGCAATGCCGACATAGCGCCCTGGCGTCAAGATGAAGTCCTGCTTTGCGATATCTTCGATTGTGGCAACTTTGGAAAAGCCCTTTTCCTCTTCAAGCTCTCCGTCACGGAAGGCATCAAACGCTTTCGAAACCTTGGCGATATCCTCTTCCGTAAACTCACGTAACTTGCGGCTTACCATCGTGCCCATTTCGCGAGCGTCGATGAACAGCGTCTTGCCCGCTTGCTTCTTTGACTTGGAAATGATCCAAAGGCTTACAGGGATGCCCGTGCTATAGAACAACTTGTCAGGCATGGCAACGATACCTTCAACGAGATCGGCTTCAACGAGCGCCTTGCGAATGTCCCCTTCGCCACCGCTTTGGCTAGAAAGCGAGCCGTTGGCAAGCACCATGCCCATGCGTCCGGTTGCGTTCAGATGGTGCACCATGTGCTGCACCCACGCGAAGTTTGCATTGCCCTCGGGAGGAATGCCATAGTCCCAACGCGGGTCGTCCTTCAGCCTATCGCCTCCCCAATCCTTCAGGTTAAACGGCGGGTTAGCCAGAATGAAGTCGAACCGCTCATTCTTATGCAAATCGTTGAAGAACGTATCCGCGTTGCACGAGCCCAAATCGGCATCAATACCGCGAATGGCCAGATTCATCGTAGCCATCTTCCAAGTGGTGGGATTGCTCTCCTGTCCGAAAATCGACAGGTCATTGATGTTGCCTGCATGCCTGCGAACGAACTCGGCAGATTGCACGAACATGCCACCCGAACCGCAGCACGGGTCATACACGCGACCATGATAAGGCTCGATGATTTCCACCAGCGTACGCACTATGCAGGCCGGCGTATAGAATTCGCCAGCGTTCTTGCCTTCCGCCTCGGCGAACTTAGCCAAGCAATACTCGTAGGTACGCCCTAGGATATCGCGCGTGTCGCCCTTCTCAGCCATTTGAACGTTGGTGAACAGGTCAACCACTTCGCCAAGACGTCGTTTGTCCAATTCCTGACGAGCAAAATTCTTCGGCAGAATATTCTTCAGCTTATCGTTCTCGGCCTCGATTTTGCGCATAGCCTCATCGATTACCTTGCCGATTTCGGGCATATGCGCAGCAGCAGCCACTGTTTCCCAACGAGCCTCTTTCGGAACATAGAAAATGCCCTCATACGTGTATTCGTCGCGATCCTCTTCGAAGCCTTCACCTTCATCAACAAGTTCCTGATACTTTTGCTCAAACTTATCCGAAATATATTTCAGGAAGATGAGGCCAAGCACCACGTTCTTGTACTCAGATGCGTCAATGTTTCCGCGCAGTTTATCAGCAGCCTTCCAAATCTGCTCTTCAAAGCCAATTTCCGCGGTGTTGTCCGTTTTCTTCTTTGCCATGCAGATTCCTTACTCGTATATTTTCGTGTCGGCCCACAGCTCGCACTGCGCCATGACGGTTTCCGTCGCATCTGCCACGCCTTCAGGCGGGTATTTGTACTTGCGCAGAAGGCGCTTTATGGCGCGACGCATACCCGCCCGAGCGCTTTCTTTCTTCTGCCAGTCTATCGTAGCGTTCTTTCGCATTGCTTCAGTTAATTCCCGGCTTATGGCAACAAGCTGATCGTTGTCGTAAAAGTCTTTCACTGCCTGGGGCTTGGTAATCGCATCGTAAAACGCCATTTCCTCTTCGGTCAGGCCAAGCTTGGCGGCCTCATCGCGATCAGCCATCATGTCCTTAGCCATCTTCACAAGCTCTTCGATAACTTCAGCATTGCTCAGCATGCCATTAAGGTAAGCATTCAGCGTGCTCTGCAGAAGCTCGCTGAACTTGCGTGCTTTGACCACACTTGTGCGCTGGTAAGCTCGCACGCGCTCTTTAACCAAGCGCTTTAGCGCTTCCACCGCCACGTTCTTTTCCTTCATGGCAGCAACCTCAGCCAAGAAGCTTTCATCGAACAGCGAAATCTCGACGCTCTTCTCGTTGAAGAGATCGATGACGCCTTCGGCGCGCACGGTCTGCTCCAAAATAGCTGTCACGCGCTGGTTGAATTCGGCATAGGTCATGCCACCGCCACCTGAGCCCTTGCGCCCGGTCAGGCGCAGCACCTGTACACGCAGTACAGAAAAATAAGCCGCTTCATGCTGGTTTTCTTCCGAAACCAAGCTTTTGCACAAGCTGAGCGCTTGGTTCATGAGCTGACACTGATTAAGGAAGTCCTCCATGTCTTCGACACGGGCAGGAGCAAGCAGCCAATCGGTGCCCTCGACAATTGCGTCAGCCAATTTGCCACGATTGCCCGAAAAAATATCGTCATGGTAGTCAAACCCATACAGCAGGTCACGGCACACGTCCAGCTTCTCTAAGAACTTGGGATAGGCTGTAGCCGCCACATTCATATCGCCATAATTATGCTGATCGCGATTTGTGTAATCCTTCATAGCTTGCTTTAAGGCGCGCGCAATACCAATGTAGTCCACAACCAGGCCACCTTCTTTGCCTTTGCACACGCGATTAACGCGAGCGATGGCCTGCATCAAGTTGTAGCCTTTCATGGGCTTGAACACATACATGGTAGATAAGCCGGGCACATCAAAGCCCGTAAGCCACATATCAACCACGATGGCAATTTTCAGCGAGTCCGAGTCGTCCTTAAATCGCCGCTCCATCTCCTTCTTGTGCTTTGCTCCGCCGCAAACATCAAACCATTCTTCAGGGTCTTGGTTGGACATGGTCATCACCACGCCCAGCATGTCCTTCCATTGCGGCCGCAGTTCGAGAAGCTTGTTGTAGATTTTCATGGCCATCGGACGGCTGTAAGCCACAATGAGCGCTTTGCCGGCCAGAACATCGGCGCGGTTATTCTCATAATGCTCAACGATATCTCGACACAAAGTGTCAACCGTTTCCGGCGCGCCAAAGATGGCATCCAGACCGCCAGTATCACGCTTAGCTTTCTCCACGCTTGCCTCGTCAGCTTGCGCGGCAAACTCGGCATAGGTAGCGTCGAGTTTAGCAAGGGTGCCTTCATCGAGTTTTAGCGCTACAACACGACTTTCGTAATAGACCGGCTTAGTGGATTCATCTTCAACGGACTGCGTCATATCGTACACGTCAATGTAATCGCCGAAGATTTCGCGCGTATTACGGTCTTGCAAGGCAATTGGCGTACCCGTAAATCCTATGTAGGAGGCGTTAGGAAGTGCTTTTCGCACTACGCGCGCTGCGCCCACCGAGATTTTGCCGCTTTCGTCTATCTTTTCGGTCATGCCGTATTGTCCACGGTGCGCCTCGTCCACCATCACCACAACGTTACTTCGATCGCAAAGCGGTTCATCCCCGTCAACAAACTTCTGCATGGTTGTAAACACGATGCCGTTAGCCTCACGGCCCACAAGCAATTCCTTCAGGTTTTCACGACTAGTAGCCTGCACCGGCGTTTGACGCAAGAAATCCTTGCATCGGCCAAATTGTCCAAACAGCTGGTCATCAAGGTCGTTGCGATCGGTGATAACAACGATTGTGGGGCTGTTCAGCCGCGCTTGCAACAAGTGTGCGAAGAACACCATCGACAGCGATTTGCCCGATCCTTGCGTATGCCAGAACACGCCAATCTTTCCATCACCGTTCACGGCTTCCTCAGCGCGCTCAATTGCCTTGGTCACGCCAAAGTACTGATGATATGCGGCAAGGATTTTCACGATTCGATCACCGGAATCGTTAAAACATACGAAGTTGCGAATGATGTCCAAAAGACGCGCTTTCGGCATCATGCCGTCAATCATGGTTTTCCATGTTGCTGCTTTAGTTTCGGAGTAGTCGCCATCGACTGACTTCCACGCAACGTAGCGGTCCTCATCAGCGGTAATCGTTCCAACACGCGTCTCGGTCATGTCGCTCATTACGCAAAAAACATTCGGCACAAACATGCTTGGAATGTGGTGCATGTAGTTGCGCAACTGCAAGTATGCATCCGAAGCATCAGTTTCTTCCCGCGAAGGACTTTTCAATTCGAACAGCACAAGCGGCATACCGTTCACGAAAACGACCACGTCAGGACGCTTTTCCGAATACTCCACAAACGTCCATTGGTCAACCACATTGAAAACGTTATTGTCTGGGCGTTCGAAATCGAGCAAGCGCACAATGTCGTCCCGCTCTTCCTTACCATCGAAGTAGCGAACTTCCACGCCCGATTGCAAATACTCAGTAAATACCTCATTCCGCTGCTCAAGGCTACCGCCTTCGACATTCGAAAGCTTAAGCACAGCTTCTTGGATAGCGGAATCAGGCAAGCCTTTGTTGATTCGTTTAAGGGCAGCTGGCAAGACACCGGGAAGAAACGCATCGCGATATTCATCAGAAGTGCGCGGCACATTGGGGCCATGGAGATATTCATAGCCCAATTCATCGCGCAGATGATCGACGAGCGTCTTCTCAAAGAAGTCCTCATCAATTTTCATGACGGCATAATCGTATCTTTCCATCGCTTACGACCTCTCACGTAGCTTGGCGGGCGTCACAAATCTGGTGGCGAATTTTGAGCGGCATCTTATCGCACCAGGTGCTTGCCAATTAATTCAAAGTATAGCAAGCCAACTGCTGGCGCTTTGGCCAAAGCTAGAAGCGCCTTTCAAGCGGCAGCTCCGCCCACCGAGAGGCTGCCTCTGCGAAGTGAGTCTTTCGAAGATGAGATTTTCCAGACGGCGTCTGGAAAATCTCATGGCTGCGCCCTTCCCTCCATCACCTAAAATCCGACAAGAAATGTCTGATCAATTGGTCACACAGCGTGTGACCAATTTGAAAGAGACGGAAAAGCGCCAAGTACGCTCACAGTCAGCAATAGCGAAAAGCGCGCGTTACAACGATGCGGATTAGCAAATCGCTTAGGTTGACCATTTCGCTAAACCGTCAACGTTCGTTCGCCGATGGGGCAGGAACGTGCTTTTGCGGGCGCCTATTATAGATAGTGAGACATAAAGGTAAGTTTGCCCGGGGCCATTGGATGCCCGCGATGGCTGCGGGTTCGCACCGCGGCCTTCGCCAGCGCCGCTGTCGCGCGCCGCTGGCCAACCGCACGGCGTTGGTCGTTCGCGCGCAGGCACCCGCCCCGAGCCGCTCATCGTGTTCGCAATTTGCACCTGAAAGAAGCACTACCCTATGAGCACTTCGTTTGAGCGTCGCGTTGATGCGCGGTTCGTCCTGTCCGTTGTTGCGTGCGGCATCATGTCGTTTTCTGGCGTGGTCGTGGAAACGGCCATGAACATCACGTTCCCCACGCTGATGGTCGAGTTCGGCGTCGACACCGCCACCGTGCAGTGGATCACCACAGGCTATCTGCTGGTGAGGAAAGCCCCATAGCAAAGAAAGCCACGCCTCAACCAGCGAAGCCCCTATTCCTGCCTATCTTCGTACGCTACGCGTCCGGCGCAGATGGTGTACTTCACCTTGCCGTAAAGTTCTTCGCCCACAAACGGGGAATTCGCCGCTTTCGACACGAACTCCAGGCCGACTTCCCAGCGTTCGCCTTCATTGAAAATCACCAGGTCAGCGTCGGCGCCTTCCGCAATCGTGCCCTTGTCCAAGCCGTAAAGCCGCGCCGGGTTCAGGCTCATCTTCTCCATCAGCTGCATGACCGTCAGATGCCCCTTGCGCACCAAGTTCGTGATGCCCAGCGCCAGCGCGGTCTCCAGCCCGATGATACCGCTGGGCGCCTCGGCGAACGGCTTGGCCTTCTCCTCGGCAGCATGCGGCGCGTGGTCGGTGGCGATGATGTCGATCGCGCCGTCTTTCAGGCCCTCGATGATGGCGTAGCGATCGGCCTGCGTGCGCAGCGGCGGGTTCATCTTGGCCAGGGGGCCTTTTTCCAGCACGGCGTCCTCGGTCAGCGAGAAATGGTGCGGCGTGGCCTCGGCCGTCACGCGTGCGCCCACCTCCTTGGCCAGGCGCACCAGCTGCACGGAATTCGCCGAGCTGATGTGCTGGATGTTCACCCGCGCGCCCGTGTGCAGCGCCAGCATGCAGTCGCGCGCCACCAGCACGTTCTCGGCCAGCGCCGGCGCGCCGCCAAGCCCCAGCGCGCGCGACACCGCGCCCTGGTTCACGCCCGGCGACTCGATGAACGCGCGGTCTTCCTCGTGAAACGACAGCGGCAGGCCAAGCTTCGCCGCGCGCTCCATGGCGCTCTTGACCAGGCCTTCGTTCATCAGCGGAATGCCGTCGTCCGTAAAGCCCGCGGCCCCGCAGGCAGCAAGTTCTTCCATGTCCACCAGCTCGCGCCCTTGCATGCCGCGGCTGATGGTGGCGCACGTCAGCACGTTGATGGCGCACTTCGCCCCGCGATCGAGCACGTAGCCAAGCGTCTCGGCGTTGTCCACCGGCGGCTTCGTATTCGCCATGCACACCACGGTGGTGAACCCGCCCGCTGCGGCCGATGCGGCGCCGGTTTCGATATCCTCCTTGTACGTCAGACCCGGGTCGCGGAAGTGCACGTGCACGTCCACCAGGCCCGGAGCCACCACGCAGCCCTTGGCCTCGATGATGCGCTCGTAGTCCTCCGAGCGCTGGTACTTGCCGATCTTCGCAATTTTGCCGCCGTCCAACACCAGGTCAAGCACGTCGTCGACACCGCGCACCGGGTCGATGACGCGACCATCTTTCACCAGAATCATTGCGCTTCTTCCTTCAAATGCTCGTACATCACCATGGCGCCGTCCAGGATCGACTCGATGGTGGCGAACTCCTTCTTGTTGTGGCTGATGCCCTTCACGCACGGGATGAACACCATGCCTGTGTCGCAGATGTGTGCAAACGACATGGCATCGTGACCTGCACCGCTGATCATCAACCGATGCGGGATGCGCAAACGCTTCGCCGCGTCGAGCAGCTTTTGCTGCGTTTCCGACGACATCTCGATAGGCGGGATGTCGGACGTTTTCTCGCGGAAGCACTTCAGGCGGCGCTTTTCGCAGATGCGCGTGCACGCCGCCTTCAGGCGCGCCTCCATGCGGTCGAGGCTGGCCACGTCGATGCCGCGCATGTCCACGCCCAACTCCACCTCGCCGGGGATGACGTTGAGCGCGTTGGGGTGGTTCACGATGACGCCCACCGTGGCCACGGACTGGTGCATGGCCTCGGACTTGCCGATCTCCTCAACTTCCAGGATGATCTCGGCCGCCGCCGCTAGCGCGTCGGCGCGCATGCCCATGGGCGTGGCACCGGAATGCTCCGCGTTGCCGTGCACGTGCACCTTAAAGCGGCGCGGGCCGGCGATGGTGCTCACAATGCCGACGGCATCGCCGTACTCTTCCAGGACTTTTCCCTGTTCAATGTGCAATTCCAGGTATTCGCTAATGCCTTTGATGCGATCGGGCGTCAAGCTGTAGCCCTTGCGGTCGAACACTTCGTGTAGCGTTTCGCCCTGCTTGTTCACGGCCTCGCCCACGTCGTGCTTGTAGATTTCCTTGGTGATAAGGCCGCTGCCGATAGTGCTTCTGCCGAAGTTGCTGGACTCCTCGCAGCGCATGGCGCCCACGCGAATGGGCAGGTCAAGGCCGTCGCGTTCGGCCCAGCTCATCACCAGCAGCCCCGCGATGATGCCCGCCACGCCGTCGTAGCGCCCGCCTTCGATCACCGAATCCAGGTGCGAGCCGACCAGCCAGTAAGGCTCGTCCTTGCTGTACTGCATACGGTACAAGTAGGTGTTGCCCACCTGGTCGGCGAAGTTGCCGTAGCCTTTTTCCTTGCCAAGTTCGCACAACGTGCGGTGCATCTCGTCCTCGACTTCGGTATAGCCAAGCCGGGTGACGCCGCCGGATTCGCAACTGCCGATGCCGTAGAACCGGTCGAAAAGATATTCCGCGTATTCAACGTCTTCAATAGCGTGCCGCATAGCTGCCCCTTTCGTATATCGGCATGGTAGCCCAATGCGCCGCAGCGCCCGAAACGAACACCGAAACCGCACTTCACCGGCAGAAACGCGAAATGCGACGCAAGGGACGAACCGAAGCGCCCCTGCACCTTGCGCCGGCATCGCGCGCCCGCGTCCCGCAGCCTTCGATTTCCCCTAGCGTTTCGCTTCCTCAAGGAGTAGAATCACCTGCGGCGTTTCACGAGCTTTCGCCGCCACTTCGATTCGCACGCTTTCCCAAGCGCGCTGCGTAGCTATTCCCACATTATTCGTCCGCAAGAATATTTTTGTTTCAAAGCGCAAAAATATCAGGAAATGCCCTTGAAAATATTCAATAGCAGAGTATTTTATTGGAAGTTTATTCACTTGCGGAATGGGATGGAAACCACTATGCCACACAAAGAAAAAGCTTCTGAGATGAAGCACTACGCCGGCAAAGCCGTGTTCTCCGCGGCCATCGGCCACGCGCTCGACGGCCTGGACCTCATGATTTTGAGCTTCGCGCTGTCCGGCATCATCGCCACGTTCGGCGTCGACAACACCACCGCCGGGTCGCTCACGTCCATCACGCTGGCCGGCGCGTTTCTGGGCGGCCTGATCTTCGGCACGCTGGCCGACAAGCTTGGCCGCATCAAGGTGCTCACCTACTCGGTTATCTTCTTCGGCGTGTTCACCCTGTGCTCCGCCGCTGCCCCCAACTTCGAGCTTATGGCCATCTTCCGCTTCCTGGCGGGCCTGGGTATCGGCGCCGAGTTCGGCCTGGGCATGGCCATCGCGTCCGAAGTTTCCAGCCCCGAGAACCGCGCGAAGGCCACGTCGGCCGTTGGCCTGGGCTTCCAGGTCGGCGTGCTTGTTGCCTCGCTGGCTTCCGCGCCCATCATCGCCGCATTCGGCTGGCGCGGCCTGTTCGTCGTCGGCTTCGTGCCGGCGATCGTCGCCATCATCATCCGTGCGTTCGTGCCCGAGCCGCCCATCTACGAGCAGCACAAGGCGTCCGGCAAGAAGCACGGCAACCTGGCCAGCCTGTTCAACTCGCCCACGCGCATCAAGTACTCCATCATCATCATTATTCTGTGCACCGTGCAGAATGCCGGCTACTTCGGCATCATGACGTGGCTGCCGAAGTACCTCAACGGCGAGCTGGGCCTGAGCCTGACGTCCACCGGCATGTGGACGGCCGTCACCGTCATCGGCATGATGATCGGCATCTCGGTATTCGGCTGGCTGGCCGACAAGGCCGGCCGTCGCCCCGCGTTCTGGACGTTCCAGATCGGCGCCGCTGCCATGATCGTCATCTACAGCCAGCTGACCGACCCCACGGCGCTGCTGTTCGGCGGCTTCTTCATGGGCATGTTCGCTAACGGCATGATCGGCGGCTATGGCACGCTTATCGCCGAACTGTTCCCCACCGAGATCCGCGGCACGGCGCAGACCGCGCTGTACAACGCCGGCCGCTTCATCGGCGGCGCGTCCGCCCCGGTGGTCATCCCGATCATCGCTGCGGGCCACGGCTTCGGCTTCGCCATTGGCTGCGTTGCCTGCATCTACATCGTGGCGTTCATCGTCATGTTCTTCCTCCCCGAGAAGAAGGGCTCCAACCTGGAGTAACGGATGCGGCATGCGGTGCGCAAGCCCGCAGCAGCCACAATCCTTGCAGTACGCGAAAGCCGCCCTTCGGGGCGGCTTTCTTGCGTTTGGGCGGCGCGCGGCGTTAAGCACCCGCAAGCAGGCGATCGCAACGCCGGCGACCAGCGGGCGCGTTCGCCCGCGCTTCGGCTGAATTCGCCCCTCAACCCGCAGGCAGTTTCGGCTTCGTTCGACAGGCATCAAAAAAGCCCTTGCGCAGCACACGCAAGGGCTTTCAGCATCCTGTTTAAGAAAAGCAATGGGTTAGAGACGCACCACGTTGCTTGCCTGGAGCTTGCCGTTCTGGCCGGTGGTCACATCGAAGGACACAGCCTGGCCCTCATCGAGGGTCTTGAAGCCGTCCATCTTGATCTCAGAGAAATGCACGAACAGGTCTTCGCCGTCGTTCTGAGAGATGAAGCCATAGCCCTTCTCGGGGTTAAACCACTTAACAGTACCTTCCGCCATTTTAAATCCTCTTTTCTCTCCCGCGCTTTCGCACGGGGGTAACACTGCGCGTTGCATGGCGGCAACACTCGCCCTCACCTCGAGAGCACGCGTTCCATCATACGCTATTGGACGCGAAAACCCGGCGGGAATCTAGCCAGATGAGAAGATTTAACGAAGGCTAACGTTGCGCGCAAGGCAGCCGCTGGCCTAGTCTGAAATGGCGAACCGTTCGCCGATGAATCGGGTCACCAGGCAGAAATTGCGCGCCGGTCATGCGGGGGCCGAGTGGGGCTTAGGGTTGTCGCGGGCGGTTCCCGACTGCCGGCAGTGAGGCGGCTTGCTCCCTGGCAGGATTTGCAAACCGCGATGCGAGGGAAAGTGGAAGAGCCTGCGGGAAAGACGGCTCAGCAGCCGAGGGCAACGCACGGATGCGTCTTAGCCCCTATCGCACGCGCAGTTCCCAGAAGGCCACAGCGCTGGCGGCGGCCACGTTGAGCGAGTCGACGCCGTGGGTCATGGGGATTTTCACCGTGTAGTCGCTGGCGGCGATGGTGGACGGGAACAGGCCCGCGCCTTCGGTGCCCAGCACCATGGCCAGGCGCTCGCAGGCGGCAAGCTGCGGGTCGCCCAGGGCCAGCGAGCGGTCCTCAAGCGCCAGCGCCGCCACCTTGAAACCGGCGGCGTGCAGCAGCGGGATGCCCTCGGCGGCCCACTGGCGCTGCATGCCGATGCGCGTCCACGGCACCTGCAGCACCGTGCCTTGGCTGGCGCGGCTGGCGCGGCGGAACAGCGGGTCGTGGCACGAGGGCGTGACCAGCACGGCATCAATGCCGAACGCGTGCGCCGCGCGGAACGCGCTGCCGATGTTGGCGTAGTTGCCCACGTCCTCAAGCACGGCCACGCGACGCGCGCCCGCAAGCAGCACCGCCGGGTCGGCAAGTGCCGGACGCTCGAAGGCGGCCACGGGACCGCGCACGATTTTATAGCCCGTGACCTGGGTGAACAGCTGGTCGGGCACGCGCATCGTCGGGCATGCGGGCCATTTCGCCTGCAGCACGGCCGCAAGCGGGGCGGCGTCGTCGGCCCAGGATTCGCTGACCAGAAACGAACGAGGACGGACGCCGGCGTCGATGGCGGCGGCTATGACCGCGCGCGACTCGGCCATGAACAGGCCGGCGGGAGATGCGGGCCATGCGGCAAGGTCGGCGTCGCGCACGCGCGCATACGGCGCCAAACGCGCATCGTTTGCGCTGGTCACATGCTCGTAAGCCATTCGCTATCCTTTCCGTTTCGCCATGCTGCCTACATAATCGCGCTTGCATTATAGATGATGCGGCGGGCCGCGGCGGGCGCTATGCCTCAAGCAGCGCGCGGCTTGTTGCCGCTATGCGTTCTTGCAGGTCGGCGACGTCTTCGCCGCGCAGTTCGGCCAGCTGACACGCGGTTTGCCCAAGCAGTTGGCGAACGCGTTCAGCATCCCAGGACGCACCTGCCTGCGCGGGCAAGTCGGTCTCCAGCAGCAGCCGGTTGCCGGGTATGGCCTGCGCATAGGCGCGCCCGCGCTTCGACTGCAGCATGCGCGGGTTCACGCTGAAGAAGGCGCCCAGCCGCCGCGCGCGCGTGAGCTGGTCGGACGTGCCCGAGAACCAGTGGATGATGCACGCGTTGCCCGCTGCCTCGGCAAGCGCGCCGGTGCCTTCGAGCACGTCGAGCACGTCGTCGACCGCGCGCACGGCATGCAGCGACACTACCTTGCCGCCAACGCGGCCGCACACGTCCGCCACCTGCAACAACACCGCCATCTGCGCCTGGCGCGTCGCAACGTGTGGCGGCGAAAAATCCAGCCCGACTTCGCCCACGAACCGCTGCCGCTCCACCGCGGCGCACAAGGCATCAAGGTCGGCCGCTGCGTCTTCGCCAACCCACCAGGGATGCAGGCCGCAGCCCACGCGCACGTTGGCCGCGCCAGCAAGCGCCACCTGCTGCGCAGCGAACTCCGCCAACGTCACCGTGTTCGAGAACGCACCGACGCCAGCGGCCGCAAGCTCACGCGCCGCCTGCGCCGCATCTTCGCAAAATCCCAGATGGCAGTGCATGTCGAACAGCTTGTCACCCACAACAACCCCTCCGAGCTACGCTTCCGGCACTTGGGCGATCTCGCACAGGGCGCGGCCGGCGATGGTTTGGCCGAAAATCGGCGGGATGAACGACGCCGTGCCCATGTTCGTGCGCTCGCGGCGGCTGGCGCCCTCAAGCGTCGGGCGCTTCACCGGCTCCTCGCAGGAATACAGCACGCGCAGGTGGCGGATGCCGCGCTTGCGGCATTCCTTGCGCATGACGCGCGCCAGCGGGCAATTGCGCGTTTCGTAGATGTCGGCGAATCCGATGCATTCGGGATGCAGCTTGTTGGCGCCGCCCATGCAGGAAATCAGCGGCATGCCCGTGCGGTCGGCGAATTCGGCGATGGCCAGCTTTGCGGACACGGAATCGATGGCGTCGATGACCATGTCAACGCGCCCGAGATAGCGGCTGAGCAGCGGCTCGATGTCCTCGGCGCGCAGGAACATGTCAAGCGCCTCCACCTCGCAGTCGGGGTTGATATCGTGCACCATGTCGCGCACGACCTCATGTTTCTTGCGCCCGATCGTGCTGTGGTACGCGATGGCCTGGCGGTTGATGTTCGACAGGCTGACGATGTCGTGGTCGATGACCACCAGGTGCCCCACGCCGCCGCGCGCCAGCGCCTCGACGCAGTTCGAGCCCACGCCGCCCAGGCCGATGACCATGACCGTGGCCGCCTCGATGCGGTCGAGCCCCTCCTTCGTCATGATGACCTCAAGCTTCTCCGTGGGCGTTCCGCAACGCGTGCGCACCTTCAGCGACGCAGCAATATCCTCGCGCGTGCGCGGCACGGCCGGCTTTGAGGGCGCGGGGGCAGCGGGCGCGGCGTTCTCATCTGGGGACATGGTTCTCCTTCCGGGCGGCGCGGCAGGCAGCGCCGCAGCTTCAACGTTTCGCGCCCATCGTAGCATTGCCGGAAGCGCCCGTGCGCCAGCCGCAGCCAACACCATAGAAGCTGGCGAAGCACGGTGACCCTGCTATGAAGCGTTGTCGGATGTGGATGCGCCCGTTGACGAGCCGTTCGCGGAGCCCGACGAGCCCGAAGTGCTACCGGATTGCGAAGAGCCGTCGGCCGAACCCGAGCCGCTGGCGCTGCCGTTGCCAGATGCCGAACCGCCCGAAGAGGAACTGCTGGCCGAGCCCGAGGAGCCCGAACCCGACGCCGCACCCTGCGAGTCGGAAGCAGAACCAGACCCGTTTGCATTGCCGCTGGCCGAGCCCGCGGAGCTGCCGGATTGTGAAGAGCCGCTAGCGGAATCGGAAGCGTTGCCCTGCTGCCCAGCATCGGTCGCACCGGACTCGGAAGTAGTCGCATCCTGGTGAACCGGATTCCCCTGGTTCTGCGTCGTCTCGCTCGACTGGCTATCAGACGCGCCCTCGCTGGTTGCCGCCTGCTGCTTGGACGACTTCGCGGAACCGGCACCGGCCGACTGCTCGGTCGAAGTGCCGCTGAACAGCGGCTCGGTCTTCGTGCCGACGCCTTCGCCGGCGGTCACCAAATTGATGATGCCCGCGCAAAGAAGCACCGCCACCAGGGACGACACCACCGACACCACAATGACCCCGCGTTGCATGCGTTGGCGGCGCAGATGCTCGGCGCGGCCGCGCAGCACGCCCGTCTCGCCCTCGGCGCGCAAGTCGTCCACCGTACGCGTGGGCGTCTCGCCCGCAACGTCGGAGCCGGCCGCCGTAGCCGCAACGCGCGTGGCACCGGCAAAGCCAGCGAAAGCGTCGTCGCCCGCCGCGCCCTGCGCAGCGCCATTCGCCCCGCCGTCGACGTTCGCGGGATTCATAACCACGGTTTCGCCATTCTGGCCAGGCAAAACGCCGAAGTTCGTTTCGCTATCCCGACCCATAACGCGCGTGGCGGCAGGATCCATCACGCGCGTAGCGCCCGCAAAGGCGGATTCCGGCCCACTAAAGCCGGCGGCCGCGCCAGGCTGGCCAACCTGCGACATCAAGCGCGTCGCCGCGGGGTCCATCACGCGCGTAGCGCCCGCCATGCTAGCTTGACCAGCGGAAATGCCAGCGCCATTCGCCATTTCCACGCCATCGCCCGCCGCATCGCCCACCGGGCTCAGCTCGCGCAGCTTGTCGGCGGACGCCTGCAAAAACTGCTTGTAGATCTGCGACGACAGCGTCGATACCACCGAACCGACGGCCACACCGATGACCGAGCCGGCAATGCCGATCTTCGACGACAGCAGCATCGACGTCACCGCCGCCAACGCGCCAGCCGCCACCTGCGGCACCGACAGCCCCTCAAGCAACCCTCCAAGGAACTCGCGCTCCTTTTCCACCTGCTCAGCCGGGGAATCCTCCACTGACGCAGCGTCCAGCGGGACATCGGCCCCAGCGCGCCCAACTGCCGGCGCCGCGCCAGGCACAACGCCAGCGCCGCCCGGCACCGCCGCGTTAGGCGAAACCTGTTCGCCACGCCTCATCACTTGTGTTTTTTCACCCGCAACCTGCGGAACTTTTCCATTCGTTTGCGCCATGAGCAACCTCCTCATGCTCGCGTCCAACACAAACACGCCAATGGTCCTGCCCTTGCGGGCACGGCCAGCCATTGTTGCGCCCGAACCTTATATCAGGCTGAAGCCTACGCGGAAAAGCAACGGACCGGCACCCCTTCAGCGAACTTTCATCGAAGCGATACCGACCCGTCAAACAACAAGCACCGAGTTTTCACCAACTCGCCAGCCGCGTCTCAAACGCGTACGCACCCGAGCGCGCCTTAGCTTTCCGCCGGCGCGGCGTCGGCCAGCTGGATGTGGGGTTGCGGGGCGTCGGCCAGGTCGCCAACGGTCACGCCATCGACGTAGTTCTCGATCACCTCGTCAAGCCCGGCCCAGAAGCGCACCGTCGTGCACACGCTTGCGCGGTGGCACGGCTCGGGCCCCTCAAGCGACGCGCACGTCACCGGCACCGTGGTTCCCTCGACTGCGCGCAGCACATCGCCCGCCAAAATCTCGTGCGGGTCGCGCGACAGCCGGTACCCGCCGCCCTTGCCGCGCACGCTGGTCAACAAGCCCGCCGACACCATGGGCCGCGCAATCTGCTCCAGATACTTCAGGGACAGCTCCTCGTGTTCGGCCACCTCGCGCAGCGACACCTTCGCGTCCGGTCCCGCCTGCGCAACGCACACCGCCAACCGCAGCGCATAACGCCCCTTCGATGAGATAAGCACAAGCTCCCCCTTACTAATATAAGTACGGAACCGGAAATCCCGATCCGCTCTCGTCCAACCAAACAACCGCAAACCGCGCGCAAGCAGCATCCCCACACAAAGCAGGAAGGCGAAGCCCGCTGCGCAGAGCATGCCGGGCCCGCGCGCGAAGGCGCCGCCCTTGCTCGCCTTCGCGAAAGCCCGCGCAGCAAAGCATCAAGCCACCGCAAAGCACAAGCCCGTCACTCGTTGCCGGACCATGTTCGCCCGGCACCTGCTGCCCGAATGGGACAAAGGGACTGTCCCTTTGTCCCATTCGCGTCCGCAACCGACGGCGCGGGCGCGCAACTCGCGCACGTTTCGCGGAATGATTCTTAGCCGCAGCCAATTTCGCTTGACAAATCCGCGTGTGCGGTTATCTTAATCCTATCAAACGTATATGATTAAGCATAATCGTATTTGAGCGAAATGAAAAGGGGAAGAAGATGGCAGACGAGAACATCCTCCTCAACGTGGCGGGCCTTTCCGCCGCTGTTGACGAGAAGGTCATCCTGCACGACGTTGACCTGACCGTGGGCGCAGGTGAGACCCACGTGCTGATGGGCCCGAACGGCGCCGGCAAATCCACCCTTGGCCACATGGTCATGGGCGACCCGGAATATACGGTAACCGGCGGCAAAATTACGTTCGATGGCCAGGATATCACAAACCTGTCCACTGACAAGCGCTCGCACGCGGGCCTTTTCCTGAGCTTCCAGGCGCCGGTCGAAATCCCCGGCGTGCCCGTCAGCAGCTTCCTGCGCGCCATTTCCGCAGGTCGTCCGGGCGTTGGCGACATGAAGGGCAAGCAATTCCGCAAGCACGTGAAGGAACTGGCCGAGGAACTGAACATGGACCCTGCCTACCTGGACCGCGAGCTGGGCGTGGGCTTTTCCGGCGGCGAAAAGAAGAAGCTCGAAATGCTGCAGCTGCTGCTGCTTGAGCCGAAACTGGCCTTCCTTGACGAAACCGACTCCGGCCTTGACGTGGACGCGCTGTCCGTGGTTTCCCGCGGCATGGACGTGTACCGCAAGCGCTGCAACGGCACGCTCGTCATCATCACGCACAACACGCGCATCCTGGAGCACGTCGACGTCGACCGCGTGCATGTGCTGGTCAAGGGTCGCATGACGGCCGAGGGCAACGCCGACATGATCGCGAACATCGACGCCAACGGCTTCGAGCAGTTCGAGCAGGCCGCTGCCGCCAACGCGCAGTAGGGGGCGCGACATGGCCAAACAACGCACCGAGGTCGCGGACATCGACCGCAGCCTCTACGACTTTTCATACGGCGACAGCACCGAGAAGCTGGCGGCGGGCCTAACGCCCGAGATTGTCCGCGAAATCTCGGAGAAGAAAGACGAGCCGGAGTGGATGCTCCAGCACCGCCTGAAGTCGCTGGAAATCTACCAAAGCATGGCAACACCCGACTGGGGCCCGTCCATCGCCGGCCTTGACATGGACAACATCGTCACGTACGTCAAGCCGAACACCGACCAGAAAAGCGACTGGGACAGCCTGCCCGACGACGTGAAGAACACGTTCGACCGCCTGGGCATCCCCGAGGCCGAGCGCAGCTACCTGGCCGGCGTCGGCGCGCAGTACGACTCTGAGCTGGTGTATCACAACATGCAGGACACCGCCAGCCGCATGGGCATCGTGTACTCGGGCATCGAAGAGGCCCTGCACGACCCGAAGTGGGAGCCGCTCATCCGCGAGAAGTTCATGACGCTCATCCCGCCCACCGACCACAAGTTCGCCGCCCTGCACGGCGCGGTGTGGTCCGGCGGCAGCTTCGTGTACGTGCCGAAAGACACGAAGCTCGACTTCCCGCTGCAGAGCTACTTCCGCTTAAACGCGAAGGGAGCGGGCCAGTTCGAGCACACGCTCATCATCGTGGAAGACGGCGCCGACCTGCATTTTATCGAAGGCTGCAGCGCGCCGAAGTACAACGTGGCCAACCTGCACGCTGGCGCGGTGGAGCTGTTCGTCGGTAAGAACGCGCACCTGCGCTACTCAACCATCGAGAACTGGTCGAAGAACATGTACAACCTCAACACCAAGCGCTCCACGTGCGACGAGGGCGGTTCGATCGAGTGGGTGTCCGGCAGCTTCGGCAGCCATGTGGGCTACCTGTACCCCATGTCCATCCTGGCCGGGCGCAAGTCCACGTGCACGTTCACGGGCATCACGTTCGCCGGCACGGGCCAGAACCTCGACACCGGCTGCAAGGTGGTGCTGGCCGCGCCGGAGACGTCGGCGTCCATCGAGACGAAGTCCATCTCCAAGGGCGGCGGCGTGTCCACGTTCCGCAGCAGCGTCGTGGCCACCCCGAAGGCCGAGAACTCCGCGTGCAGCGTGTCGTGCCAAAGCCTGATGCTGGACGACCACAGCCGCTCCGACACCATTCCGGCCATGGACATCCGCTGCAAGCACGTGGACATCGGGCACGAGGCCACCATCGGCCGCATTGGCGACGACAAGGTGTTCTACCTGATGAGCCGCGGAATTTCGGAAGAGGAAGCGCGCACCATGATCGTGAACGGCTTCGCCGACCCCGTGTCGAAAGAGCTGCCGCTTGAGTACGCCGTCGAAATGAACAACCTCATCAAACTGGAAATGGAAGGGGCGATCGGATAATGGGCGCCGACGTTTTGAAGAACGTGAACGCGATGCCCGCGCCTACCTGGCATCGCCTTGACATGAACGAAACCACCATCGAGCTGCCGGAGGGCCTTGAGTCCGCCGCGCAGATCAGCGTGGAAGCCGCCGACGAACTTGCTGGCGAAGCGGACACGTTCGACGCCGCCGTTGCCGGCCTGCAGGCCAAGGTGGACGCGGCCCGCGCCGAAGCGCCGGCCGACACGCGCGCCATCCTGCGCGCCGTCGAGCCTAACGTGGACCCGGCGAACCTGGACATCCCTGCGCTGTCGCGCTACGAGCACAAGGCCGTGCGCGAGGAAATGGCGAACAACGTGGCGGAAGCCTTCGAATGCGGCATGGGCGCCGAGGCCACCGCATGGCTGGCCGAGCAGGCCGGCGAGGCCGAGCGCATCGTGTTCGCGCCCGCCGCGGGCAAGCAGGGCACGGCAACCGTGCACCTGACCGGCGTGGACGGCGCGGCCAACGTGGCTGCCATCGACGTGGTTGCCGCCCCCGGCGCCACGTTCGACCTGACGGTAGCGCTTGACTCCCCCGAGGCCGGCACCGGCGTGGTAGGCGTGCAGCTGCGCGTGTTCGCGGGCGAAAACGCGCACGTCAACATCACGTCCGTGCACACGCTTGACGAGCAGTGGACGGCACTGGACAACACCGGCATCGTGTGCGACGAAGGCGCGTTCGTGACCGTGCGCCACCGCATGCTGGGCGCCGGCAAGTCCTACACGGGCTTGGCCACCGACCTGCGCGGCGACGTGTCGCGCGTGGACGTGGACACGCGCTACCTGGCCGCCAACACCGATGTTCGCGATTTCAACTACGTCGTGCGCCATCGCGGCCGCAAGACGCAGTGCAACATCGACGCCAACGGCGCGCTTATGGGCCAGTCGAAGAAGGTGCTGCGCGGCACCATCGACCTGGTGCGCGGCTGCAAAGGCGCCGAGGGCACCGAGCGCGAAACCGTGCTTTTGGTGGACGAGCAGGTTGAGAACAAGACCATCCCCGTCATCCTGTGCGACGAGGACGACGTGGCTGGCAACCACGGTGCCACCATCGGGCACGTGGCCGCTGACCAGCTGTTCTACTTGAAGTGCCGCGGCCTTTCCCAGGAAGCCGCCGAGGGTCTGTTCGCCACGGCAACGCTTGAGGAAACGGCACTCACCATCGCAGACGAAACCGTTCGCGCCGGCGTCGCGCGCCTGGCCGAGCGTTTGAGCATTCCCTATCAGGAGGTGGAGGACTAGCCATGGCAGCTTCCCCGAACAACGCAGAACTCGATCGCACGGCGTGCGCCGTGGCCGACGCGGCGCACGCCGCCCAGGCCTCGGCCACGGCCGACGACATCGTATGCGCCGCCAACATCGCCGAAAACCCGTACAAGCGCGACTTCCCGCTGCTGGCGAACCACCCCGACCTGGTGTTTCTTGACAGCGCCGCCACGGCACAGCGCCCGAAAGTGGTGCTTGACGCCCAGCGCCGCTTCTACGAGGAAATGAACGCGAACGCCCTGCGCGGCCTGTACCGCCTGTCGGTCGAGGCCACCGAGGCTATCGAGATCGCCCGCCAACGCGTGGCGCGCTTCATCGGCGCGCCCGACGCGCACGACATCGTGCTGACGCGCAACGCGTCGGAGTCGCTCAACATCGTGGCGAAGGCGTTCGCCCCCACCGTGCTTGAGCCCGGCGACGAGGTGTGCATCACCATCATGGAGCACCACTCGAACCTGATTCCGTGGCAGCAGGCATGCCGCGCGGCAGGCGCGAAGCTGGTGTACCTGTACCCCGACGAAAACGGCGTCATCACGCCCGAGGAAATGGACGCGAAAATCGGTCCGAAGACGAAGATCCTGTCCGTCGTACACGTGTCCAACGTGCTTGGCGTGCAGAACCCCGTCGAGGAGCTCGGCCGCCGCGTGCACGCGCAGGGCGGCTACCTGGTGGTCGACGGCGCGCAGTCCACGCCGCACATCCACGTCGACGTGCAGAAACTCGGCGCCGACTTCTTCGCCTTCAGCGCGCACAAGCTGTTCGGCCCGTTCGGCATGGGCGTGCTGTGGGGCCGCGACGAGCTGCTCAACGCCATGCCTCCGTTCCTCACCGGCGGCGAGATGATCGACTCGGTCACCGAGCAGGACGCCACGTGGGCGCCCGTGCCCGAGAAGTTCGAGGCCGGCACGCAGGACGCCGCCGGCATCTACGCCACCGCGGCGGCCATCGCCTACGTGGAGTCGGTGGGCATCGACGTCATCGCCGCACGCGAGCGCGCACTCGTGCGCTACTGCATGGAAGAGATGGCGAAGCTGCCGTTCATCACCATCATCGGCAGCCCCGACCCCGACATGCACCACGGCGTCATCAGCTTCAACGTCAACGGCATCCACCCGCATGACGTGGCCAGCATCCTGGACATGGACCAGGTGGCCATCCGCGCCGGGCACCACTGCGCGCAGCCGCTGCTCACGTGGTTGGGCGTGGAGAACCTGGCGTGCTGCCGTGCAAGCCTGGCGTTCTACAACGACAAGAAGGACGTCGACGCCCTGATTGCGGGCCTCGGCAACGTTTGGAGGACCTTCAATGGCTAACATCTACACCGCCGCGCTCATGGAGCACAACGCGCACCCCGACTACAAGTACGACCTGGAAGGCGCCACCGACGAGCACGAGGGCGTCAACCCCAGCTGCGGCGACGAGATGGTGCTGAAGCTGCGCGTGGAAAACGGCGTCATCGAGGAAGCCGCGTTCACGGGCCATGGCTGCGCCGTCAGCCAGGCGTCGGCAGACATGATGGCCGACCTGGTCACGGGCGAGACAGTCGAGGAAGCGCGCCGTCTGTGCGGCCTGTTCATGAAGATGGTGAAGGGCGAGCAGCTCACCGAGGACGAGAAAGAAGACCTCGATGAAGCGACCCAGCTCGAAAGCATCAGCCACATGCCCGCCCGCGTAAAATGCGCAGAGCTTGGCTGGCGAACCCTCACCGAGATGATCGGCGAAGAGTAAAACGATTCGGGGCGAAGTGGCAATCACTTCGCCCCGTTTTAGGTTATGGCTGTTGGGACGCTTGGCCTAACAGCCATTTCTTTTGCGTTTACGGAATTGGCAGGATTTCAGTGCATGATCAGGCACGCATGACATCATTTCGCAAACCCCATACCGCAAAGCAAAATCGCTTGGGCGCGAAATCGAACTTTCCGTAGCTCAATACATTTCGAGCGGTTTTTTGGCACGATTTTTAACTTTCCGAATCTTCCAACATACCGAAACGTCCGCATGGCACCTTGGTTGGCACGAAAAGAAGCTTTCTGTTTCGGGCAAGCATGCGCAAAGTGACAGAAAGTTCAATTTCGTGCCAAATCGACCCACCATTTGGTTTCGAGATTCGGAAAGTTCCGTTTTGCGCCAGCTCGTAGCCCTTGCAATCGATAATTGCTCTTGGAGTTCTCTGGCTAGCATCGCCATCGAAGAGAAATTTTCGAGAATCGCTCCACCGCCTTCACACGCTCTCCATCTTTCGGAAATAGGGGCTTGCATAGGATGGGGGTTTCCGTATAATGACTTTCGCACCAATTTTCGGGGCCTTAGCTCAGCTGGGAGAGCGCATGGCTGGCAGCCATGAGGTCAGGGGTTCGATCCCCCTAGGCTCCACCATTGGATTATTAGACGAACCCTTTTCGGGGTTCGTCTTTTTTTGTGGCATGAAATCGTCGTCCCAGAAATCAAAGGCGAAATAAAGATTCAGCTGTTCCCCGTCAACCTCAATCATCCTGACGAACATATCGATTATCTGTTCGGTATCCGGCTCTTCGGCTAGGTGATCTAGCCACGACGTTAGCGCTTCTTCGGTCAACGTCGCGCCTTCCCTTGCCTGAGCTCCGCGCAGGTCTGTTTCTAAGGCCGCTTTCTGCTCTCTGAGCATGTCCACTCGCTCTTTACCGCCTGGGGGCGCTATGCCGTCTTCGATAGCCTGCCAAATGCGCTCAAACGCAGCGTCAATGCGCTTTATCTCGCGCTCTATCTGCTTGCTTGCAGGCTCGATTTCATCTTCTTTTTCGTCGTTGTATAGCACCATGCCTTCGATGATGCGCTTGCGCATGTCTTCTTGCTTGACTGTCTCATATATGGCATCAAGCACGGCATCTTCTATCACATCGCGCCGCAACGTGCGACGGCACTTCTTGCAGCGGTAGTAATGGTAAACGCGCCCGGTTTTTGATGTGCCGCTGGTTCCGGTGTAAAACTGGCCGCATTCAGGGCACCAGAGCTTGCCGCTAAGCGGGTAATCATCCGTTGTGGCCGTCTTACTATGCTTCCTGCCGTTGGTTTTGAGGATGCTGTTGATCATGTCTTGCTCTTCGCGCGACCAGAGCGCAGGCATTCCGTCTTCAATGCGCACACCGGCATAATCGTATACGCCGCAGTTTTGTTCGCGTTTAAGCAGCTTTGAGATTGTGTTGTGCGTTAGCGGCTTGCCGCGCTTGCCGCGTTCCCCTGCTACAGCTCGCGTGATTTCGGCAACGGTGGAGCCTGAGCAGAGCATGTTTTTCATTCGGTGCATCACGGCGGATTCGCGTTCGTTGATCTGATAATAGCCGTCTACGATGTCCCAACCGTAGTGAGTGCGACCGTTCGCCATGCCGCGTGCCGCGTTTTTCTGGATGCCGTCGCGTATGCGCTCGCTGTCGATGGCGCTTTCCCATTCTGCGAGCACTTCGAGCATTCCAAGATTCAAGACGCGCGTCGAGCCTTCGCCAAGGCTTTCACCGGCGTAAAGGATTTCAACGCCAGACTTGCGCAGCCTGATTCGCGCAAGCGCCATTTCGTCGCGGTTTCGCATGATGCGCGTAACCTTGTATATGACAACGTAATCAAAGATGCCAAGTTTCGCATCTTCCATCATGCGTTGAAATTCCAGGCGCTTAACGTCGCGGCCTGTTTGCGCATAATCGCTATAGACGCGCACAACGTCAAGGCCATTGTCTGCGCAGTATTCGCGCGATTTCTCTACCTGGATGTCAATGCTTTCGCTTCGTTGGTTATGCGAACTGAAACGTGCGTAAATCGCCGCACGTGTTCCCTTTGACATGATAAAATCACCTTGCCTTTTGGTATTGCCCTGCGAGACTTTGGACGGTAGCGCGGGGCTTTTTTATTTCCTTTTCGATTCCGAAGCCGCCGCCCTGGCGGTCATCGAAATGTTCTGCTGCCACTCTGGCGAGCTTTCGCGGTAGTTATCGACGATTTCTTGTTCGTCGCTTGATAACTCGTCCATATCATCGAAATCGCCTGTTTCCTCATTCCAGCCCAATATATCGTTCGGCGAACATCCGAGCGCTAGCGCCAAGTTCCAAACTTGTTCAGCGTTCATCATCGCCGCACCAGATTCCCATGATCTATAGGTGTACTTGTTCACGCCGATTTTCTCGGCGAATTCGTCCCTGTTCGAAAAACCAGCGGCTTTTCTGAGCTTCATGAGCCTTATGTTCACTGCTAGTCTCCTTCTCTAATTTCGTAGGTGCATAGTACAACGAAAATAGCCAATACACAACGAAATTATTTATTTCCGCTTGACAAAGCTATTTTGCTTGTCTATTCTACGGAACCAGTTGCTAAGCAGATTAGCAGCTAGCTAATATTTCACGTGTAAACCCGTGAAATATACGGGCGTTCTCCTTGACAAGCAAGGAGAACGAACACTGCTCAATGAGAGGAGGTGAAACGTATGAACTTCGATAAGGAAACGTTTGCGGCCAATCTTCGAGCCGCCCGCGCAAAGCTCGACATCACGCAAGACGAGTTCGCACGCCGCGCCGGTATCTCAAAAGATGCCGTCGTGAAGTACGAGAGCGGCGAGGGTTATATCCCCGGTGCCGACAAGATCATGTCTATCTGTCGAGTGGCGCACATCAGCCCTAACGAGCTGATGGGATGGGAAGAGGTTGCTTAATGGAAACGCTTGACACGCTTATGTCCATTGCTGGCATCTGGACATTCATTGCCAGTGCTGTTGCCTTTGGAATCTGGATGAACAAGTAAGAAAGGAGGGGGTTTCAAATGTATGAACCGTATGAAACCCATGAACAAACCAACGGTTTGTATCGTGGTTTCGATTACGCGAAACCGTTGCAAGCTGAGCGCTACGCAACGCAGGTTTTACCAGCACATCGAATCCATGGTGCAAGCCGGAGAACTGAAAGCGCCCGCACCTGGCGGCAACCAGGCACGGGCTATGTCAAAACTTCCTACGGTAATGACGATGACTTTTTAGCAGGAAAACCAGCGGTTTTCAAGTGGGTTTGCTACATCGGTTTTGGTCTGATGATGTCCGGCGTTCTTCCCATGGCCGCCTGCGCGTTCATGTTCTGGCTGTTCGACCTGCTCAACTGCGGGTGGGTTGCTTTCCCGATGTTCATCGGAGTTTTGTGGCTTCTCGTTAGCCAGGTGTGCAAATGAGGGGCTATCTCGACCGCGACGCTAACGGCTTCTGGGTTGCCTGCGTGGTCATCGAGCAAGCCCGCCGCACGGGCGCTAGCGGCGCGGGAGACGTGCGCACGCGCCATACCTTGCCCGTTCCTGCGTCGGCACCGCGAGGAGTCGCGGAAGCGGCTTTCAGGCGCTTCATGAGCCGGGAAGCGAGGAAACGCCATGGACGTTGACGATTACACGCAGCCGCTCGAATCGGTCATGCATCAAGAGCGAATGGCCGTGTATCCGGTGCCGCTCAAGCTCAAAGACCGGCAAGAGCTTTTCGAAACGTGGTGCAGGCTCAATCCGCAGGCGTTGCGGCAAATCGAGCTAACGGCGCTCGCTATCAACCAGCGCGGCTTGCGCGTCAGCACCAAATACCTAATCGAGAAGCAGCGTTACGAAGGCACGTGCGAGCTTGTGGGCGTGCCGTTCCACGACGGAAACGGGCTTGAGCACGTCTACGCCATCAACAACACGGATACGCCGCTGCTCAGCCGTTGGCTGCTTGAGAAGCATCCGGATTTGAACATCGAACTTCGTAAATCCATCTACGACAAGGAGAACAACCATGAAGCGTAAAGAAACGATCACATTCATTGACGAAACCGTCGATTTCATCGCCCAGTCCAAAGTGAGCGTTGGTGTCCTCGATACCAAGACCGGCAGCACGCATCAGTTCGACGGTGATATGTCGCTTGTCTTCATCTGCGCGGCGTTGCTTGGCATCCAACAGATGATGCAGTCCAGCGAGCTTGACGGCGTGACACCTCAAGAGTTCGTGACCAAGACCATCGAAGCGGCCTGCAAGTCGTACATCGCCACTAAGCATGCGGAGTGATCAACTAACACTTGACCTGTTCGATGAACCGCCGATGCCAACACCTGGCGAATGCCCGTTTGAGCGGTATTTGCTTGAATGCGGCCAAAAGCTCAAGAGCAAGTGCGGCTTTCGCGGAACGATCATCTGGACAAACTGCCGCGACGTTGGGCGGTGTCTGTGGGACGGCTGGCATCAGCAAGGGACGAGCGACGGATTAACGATGGGAGGTGAAGACGATGACGATGATTGCTAAGGACGTCCACGACCGAGCACAAGACCCTATGGCCTGGTTCCAGCACGACGCTAACGCTTCGCTCGACATCAAGTGCCAGCGTCTTATCATGCGCCATGGCAACGCTGCCTACGGCACCTATTGGCGGCTCTGCGAGCTTCTGGCACGAACTAAGCACCATGCCTTGCCCGTTGAGACTGATGAAGATTGGCTGATTCTGGCAACGCAAATCGGATTGCGTTCAAGCGGCGCTTTCGACGAGACGTTGAGCATCAACCAGACGCGCGATTTCATCGACTGCCTGCTTGAGGTCGGCTTGCTTGTTCGCGACGGAAAAGGCCGCATCGAGAGCGAGAGGATGCAGCGAAACGCCCTTTATTTCGGCTCGCAACGCGCGAATGGAGCCAAAGGCGGCAGGCCGCGCAAGAACAAGGCCGAACCGCCAAAGTAGCAGGTCAAGAGGTGTTTTCACGATGACCGAGGGAGAAACCAACGCAAAACCGACGGTTTTAGACTGGCAAAAGCCTAACAATACAATACATAACAATACAGAAGCGGGTTTTGGGTTGGGTCTCAAGCCCAACCCAAACCCAAAACCCGCAACGTGCTTGTTAGGTTTAGCCACAAGCAAGGTTATCTTTCTTGGTTCTTCTTTCTGAGCGCACAAGTTTTCGCGCGATTCCAAAGCTCGTTTTCGATGTTTCAAAAGCAGTTTTCAACTGGTTTTCAACACGTTTTCAACAATGGGCTAAGTTACTAACAAGTTTTCAACATTAGGCGGTGGAAAACATGCCTTACTCAAGTTATGCCAACAAGGTTCGCAAACGCCGTTGCCCTTGCTGCGGCGAAGAGCGACCGACTGATTGGTTCATTGCCAGTCGCGATGCCTGCTGGAAGTGCAGGGGGACGAAGAATGACGAACCAAAGAATGAAGATGCTGTTGTCTGCATCGTGGGAGATAGGCAGACCGGAAAGACAACTAGGCTTATCGAGATTTCGGCAGCAACGGGAATTCCGATTGTTACTTGCAATTTTGGAATCGCTTCTCATATCTACCACCAAGCAAAGCGCAATGGGTATGACATGCCTAAGCCCTTGTGCTTAAACGGATCTTCGTTTGAGCGCTCTTATGCATCGCATTACGAAAAAGGCATGCCGGTACTCGTTGATGAACTCCAAATGTTTTTCCAGAAAGCGAACCTGCGCCCGCTTGTCGTATCCATTCCGACATATGCGGCAGATTTTCGATTTTCAGAAAGTGAAATACCACCGTTGTTTGAGTTGCTGCGCATGTGGTGGCAGGCAAGGAAGGAGCGCAAGCAATGAAGATCAAGCCTTGCCCATTTTGCGGTGGCAAAGCATGGGCGTACAGCGGAAGCACCTATCACTTCGAATCTGGTTTTGGATGGATTTGCGCATGTAAAGCCTGCGATGCACAGGGCGAAATCGGAAAGACGAAAGCAGAAGCGATTAAGAACTTGAACAGAAGGGATGGCAAGGAATGACTTCATACGTCAAACGCGTTGGCGATCTGACCGACCCTGAGAACTTCGAGAAGGCCGTTGCTGAAGCAAACAAGAACGGCGAGCTTGACAACTTCGACGTTTCAGAGCTTACGTCATGCGACATCAACGGCTCAACGATTAACCATCGCGGCTGCGACCCCGTGACCAAGCCATCGCATTACGCGGGCTACACGGGAATCGAGTGCAAAACGGCCATGGAATCCATGCTTGGCACAGATGCCTACACGGCATACATGCAAGGATGCGCGTTCAAGTACCTCTGGCGTTGGAAAGAGAAGAACGGCGTTGAGGACTTGCAGAAGGCTCGCGAGTGCATCGGCAACATGCTTGACGCTTTGGGATGTGATCGGTCATGAGCGGGAGCAGCTTTTACAACGCGCCGATAGGCGTTAAAAAAACGCGCAGGCCGCACGTGTGCGCGTATTGCGGCAAGACGATTCCAAAAGGCACGCCGCACATCATCAAGGAAAGCGGCTTTTGGATGGGCGAGTTTTGGAAGCGCTATTCATGCCGCGATTGCCAGCCGTACATAAGCGAGTTCTGGGGGTGGCAAGGCTGCGAAAGCGAGAGCCTTGAAGCTGATTTCGACGAGTTCATGCGCGAGAACCACTACGAAGAGTGGGTGACCGACGATGACGACTAGACACGACCGAAAGGTCTTGGACAACCTTTGCGCGTTGTCTCAAGACATAAGCAATCGCATCACCACGTGCGAGCGGTACGACCGCGAAAGCTCGAAAGTCAGCTACGACGATTTGGTTTGCTGGTTCGACTGCGTAAGCGATGCAATCCAGGTCATCAACCGTAATTTGGAGGTACGAAATGAAAGAGCTTAAGACCAAGGAAGATTTCGAAGTCGCGTCCATGACGCTGATTGGGTGTGTGCTGGCAATCATCCCGTTCGCCATGCTTGTTGCCAGTATCGCCGTTGGGTTCATTTTCGGCGCTGGTTTCGGCTTCCTTACCTTCTTCTGCTGCCTGCTGGCCGTGTGCATCTGGTTCATCTGCGCGGCGAAGTTCAACATGCGCAAGGCCAAGAAGGCGGCTGAAAAGGAGCAGGGCGATGATTAAGGTTTTCGCCTACTACGACGGATGCGGCGAAGAATTTTCGTTTGACAACGCCAACGGATCTGCTCATGTTCATGCGTTCATCGACGTTAACGAAAAACCGCTAGTTAGTAACATTGAGAGCTCTGTTTTTCGTTCATGCCTCAAAGAGCTATCGCAGATTTCGGGAATCATTTGCGAGCAGGTCGCGAAATCGCAGCGGCGCCATGATCACCATGGGCGTTGAGGTCAAGCAGGACGGCAAGGGCGTTTGGTTTGCCCAGCCGTATCTAGGACGCACACCTGAGGGCAAGCAGATAAGGCCGCGCCGCAGCTTTCCCGATGCCGTAACGCGCGAGGAAGCGCAAGCGCTGGCCGATGCGTGGGCTTCGCAGCTCACGTTTGACGGGCAGATCAAGAGCACTCTTATAGCAGACCTTTTGCGCGAGTACATTGCAGACCGACAAGCCAAGGGCGCAGCCGTGAACACGGTGAAGCGGTGGACTTTGTTCACGCGGTCATATGTTGGCCGATACCTCAAAGGCAAGGTTGCACGCGATTTGACGGCCTACGAACTGAACAGCTTCGAGCGGCGCTTGATGGTGCCGAAGGAGCTTGGAGGGCAAGGGCTATCGCAAAACACGGTGGTTAGCGTCCATCACTTTTTGCAAGGAGCTTTCAGCTATTGGGTTCGCATCGGCATTTGCGACGCAAACCCAATGCTGATGGTCGCGAAGCCCGACGAGCAAAGGCACGAAGCGGTAGTAATCGACGAGTGGGATTTCCAAACGCTCGATGCAGCAGTAAGCAATCGCCTTTACCCGACGAAGCGCAGCAAGCAGACCATGCGCGATGCCGCTTACTCGTTCGCCGCTTGGTTCGCCCTCCATACGGGTATGCGCGTCGGCGAGGTGTGCGCGGTGCGACGCAGGGACTTGCACAAGGCGCAGGGCTACGTGCTCGTTTGCGGAACTGCGCTTGAGCCGCCCGGCGGCGGAGTTATTCGCTCGAATACGACCAAGAGCAAGAAGCCGCGCCAAGTATCGCTGACCGACAGCGAGTGGAGCCGCGTTTACAGCTTCATGGAGCAGCAGGACGGCTTTTCAGACGCTTTCACGCCCGATTCGGCACTGGTGAGCGTCGATGGCTCTTTCATGCGGCCTACGACGGTATCTAAGGCTTTCAGCCGCACGCGCGACCGCTGCGGATTGCCTAAAGCCTGCACGTTCCATTCGCTGCGGCATACGCACGCGACATGGTGCCTGGCCAACGGCGTTGACCTCAAGACGCTTGCCGCAAGGCTTGGGCACGCCAACGAAGCGACCACGTTAAGGCTATACGCGCACCTGATGCCTGGACGCGATGCGGCAGCGGCCAAAGCCTTTGAGGAATTCGCCGAAAGCCTGAAATCAGGTGTGTAAACGGAGTGTAAACGGCTTGATTTCGCAGATTCGCAAAGCAAGGCGATAACGCGAGGTCAAGCCAAGAAACCGACGGTTTCAGGAAATCAAACCGCCGTATCTAAAGTAAGAATCAGGAGGTTATAGAAATGGTGCCTATTTTGACCGAAGAAGAGCGCCGCCAAAACCTCGATAAAGCATTGAAGGCACGCCGTGAGCGTGCAGAGGTTAAAACGAAGCTTTCGAGCGGTGAAATGAGCGTCGATGACGTTTTCAGGCTTGCCGATGATGGCAACGAAGCAATTCTGCGAATGCCCGTCGAATCGCTCATGAGGTCGCTTCCGGGCTATGCCCTGTCGCGAGCGCAGAAGCTTATGAAGCGGCTTCGAATCGCACAGAGCCGCCGAATCCGAGGATTGAGCAAACGACAGAGAAACGAGCTGCTTAAAGCTCTTGGAGGTAGCAATGAAGCGTAGTGATCTTGAAAAGGCAGTACGAAAGGCAAGGCTTGCCGCCGCACTGCTAACGGCTGTTGCGGTAATCGCTACCGTTGCTTTCTTCTTTCTGATGTTCTGCCTTACCGAGCTGTTCATCAACCTTTTCACGGGCGGCTGGTTCTCTTGGGTCTTCCCGTGCGTGGCAACGGCACTGGCAATCCTGGCGCTGCTCGCGCTGGCAATCGTTACGGGAGGTAGCTATGAGCGATAGCCTTAACAGCGTGACGCTGAGCGGAAACCTTGGGCAAGATGCCGAGGTGCGATACACCAACAGCGGGCTTGCTATCACCAGCTTTTCGCTTGCGGTGAGCAAGAGCCGCAAGCAGTCCGACGGAAGTTATAAGGACGTGACGAGTTGGGTTGACTGCATCATGTACGGCAAGCGCGGCGAAGCGATGTACGGAAACGGCATGCTGCAAAAGGGCGCACGTCTGGCAATCATCGGGCACCTGCACCAGAGCGTGTGGGAAAAGGACGGCCACCGCCGCCGCCAGCTTGAAGTGATCGTCGATAACGTGGTGACGATGACAGCGCAACGCCAACAGCAGCAAGGCTACCAGGCGGCAGCGCCGCAGCCGCAATACCAGGCCACCCCGCAGCCCGCAGCCTATCCCGATGTGTATGACGAAGACATTCCCTTTTGAGGAGCTGATGAAATGCAAGGACGCAAGATGAACGTTGTTCTTACCGACGGTGCCGAGCTGCCGCGCTATGCGCATGATGGCGATGCGGGCTTTGACCTTTGCATTACCGAGGATGTGCGGCTTGAGCCTAACGCCAGCGCGGTTTGCGGCCTGGGCTTTGCGTGCGAGATTCCGAGCGGATGCGTTGGCCTGGTCTTCCCGCGCTCCGGGCTTGGCGCTCACTACGGCGTTACGCTGCGCAACAGCGTCGGCGTAATCGATAGCGGCTACCGTGGCGAGGTGTGCGCACCGCTTGTCAACCTCAGCTGCGATACGGTGTTTCTACCGAAAGGCTCGCGCGTGTGCCAGATGGTTGTTGTGCCGTTCGTGCCGTGCGACCTCGTTAAGGTCGCAAGCCTGACAGACACCGAGCGCGGTACGGACGGCTTCGGCTCTACCGGCATCGACTAGGAGCGGTGCCGATGGATGCCAAGGAATACTTCGAGGGCATCCGCGACGAGGTGGCTAGCATCGAACACGCACGGGAGATGCTAGCCCGCCTTAAGGCCCGCGAGGGAGCCAAGGCGCAGAGCTACACCGCTGGCGGCGGCGGTGGAAGCTCTGACCCGATGGATGCGATCAACAGCCGCATTGATTTCGAAGGCAGGCTACAGCAGCGCATCAGCGACAGCGAAGCATTGCTTGACGAAGCTACGGCGCTGCTATACGGAACTGACAATCGCGGCGGCTTGGCGAAGCTTAAGGGCAACCGATACGCCGACGCTCTGTGCATGGCCTACCTTCAAGCGATGCCGTGGGACGATATAGCCGACGTGATGCAGTGCTCGCGCCAATGGTGCAGGGAACTTTGCAATGCTGGATTCCGCTATATCGACGAGGTGGGCTTTGCCGCTCTCAAAGAAATTTGAGATTGGTACTTGTCATCACTTTTCGCTTTGCGCTATATTTCGATACGGTGGATTTTCGAAAGGGACACGGACTTAGGTTCGCGTCCCTTTTTTGATGGAAGGATTCGCGATGGCCAAAAGCTTCTCGTATCGCTTCTACCACTCGCGCGATTGGGAGCAAGCAAGAGAGCTTGCCTTGCAGCGCGACGCTTACCTTTGCCAGCACTGCTTGAAGGCTGGCATCACTACACCGGCAACGATGGTGCATCACATCATCGAGCTAACGCCAGCGAACATCACCGACCCGAACATAGCGACCGACCCGCGCAACCTCGTCTCGCTCTGCGACCTCTGCCACAAGAAGGTGCATGGCTGGGCAAGGCAAGGCAGCACAAGGCATGGCTTCGCTTTTGACGAGGACGGCAACTTGATTTCGCTGACAAACGAAAACACAGACTGAGCACAAACGGCCAGTCAATCAGAACAGAAAACAAAACAGCAGGTCACAGCGCCGAAGCTATCCCCCCGGTCTAAAACCAAGGCACCCAGCCTAGGGCACCAACGCCGGAAGGTAGAATTTTGCGCGCAAAGGTTTTCAGAACGGGGGTGGTCTTGTGGGAACGCGAAAAGTGTGCGAAAGTAACGACCTTTTGCCGAAAGCCACGGAAAGTCCCCCGAAGAAGCACACCGCTTCAATCGAGAGCCGTTACCAAAGCGAGCTGAAAAAGCTCCAACGGCTCACCAAGGACGCTATTCCCGACGAAAAGCGAAGCACCGTGCTTCCGCTGATGTCCAATATCGCGTTTTTGAAAGTGAAGCTTGACGAAGCGCGGCGCGAGCTGATGCATGAGAGCATCTTCACGGAGTACGACAACGGCGGCGGTCAATCCGGCCTGCGAGAGCATCCGGGTTTCAGCGCTTACAACAAGCTTTTCACCACGTTTTCTCGCGGCATCAAGCAGCTCACCGACATGATGCCGTCAGGCAGCACCGCAGGCGATGCCCTCATTGACTACCTCAATGAAACGCGCTTCGGCGGCTAAGGGAAAGTGGAGCGGAGCGGGACGCTGCGAGCTGGCGATACGAAGCTACTTCGGTGGCATCCTCAACGGTGAGATCACCGCTTGCAAAAAGATGCATCAGGTCGCGGAGCGCGTTCTGCGCGACATGGATAACGTTGACCCGCTCTACCCGTATCACTTTCGCGAAGAGTTCGCGGCTAAGCACGTTAACTTCATCGAGACGTTTTGCCGACTTCCAAGCGGCAAGCTTGGGCGTAAGTTCAAGCTTGAGCTTTTTCAGCTCGCTATCTTGTCCGTTATCTTCGGTTTCGTCGATGCAGAGGGCTTGCGACAATACCGCGAAGTGCTCTGGATCATGGGGCGTAAGAACGGCAAGACCGCGCTTGCGTCTGCAATCGAGCTTGACTTGCTCATAAACGATGACGAGGGCGCACCAGAGGTCTACAACGTCGCTACGGCTCACGACCAGGCGGCGAAGGGCTTCAACAACGCCTGGCGTATGGTAATGACATCGCCTGCGCTGGCAAAGCACGTGCGAAAGCGCGTGAGCGACCTTTACTGCGACCTCAACATGGGGTCGATTAAGGCGCTGAGCGCCAACACGAATCACCTTGACGGTCTGGACATCTCAGGCGCAATCGTGGACGAGTTGGCGGCTATGCGCAACCGCGACCTTTACGACCTGACTATTCAAGGCATTTCGGCAAGACGGCAACCGCTGGTTTTGGAAATCACGACCAACGGTTTCGTTCGCGGCGGAATCTTCGATGCCCAATACGAATACGCTTCGAAGTGGCTGGAAGGCAAAGCGTCCGGCGAGAAGGCCGAACACTTCATCGCCTTCATCTTCGAGCTTGACGAGCGCGAGGAATGGCAAGACGAAACGTGCTGGATCAAGGCGAACCCCGGCGATGGAACTATCAAGTCTCACAAATCGCTCAAGGAAAACGTTTCGAAGGCCAAGGATGACCCGACGTTTCTTCCGACACTGCTTGTTAAGGATTTCAATTTGATTGAAAACCAGTCGCAAGCCTGGCTCACCTGGTCTGAGATACATAACGAAGCAACTTTCGACCCGTCTGACGGGTCTTTTTCTTATGCAGTGCTTGGCGTTGACGCTTCGGACACTACCGACCTAACGGCTGCGTGCCTGTTGATGATGCGCCCCAACGACGAGAACATTTATGCAATGCACATGGCCTGGATTCCGCTTCGCGCTTTGGAGCAGGCGGAAGCCGAGGGGCGGCGCGGCGGGCGCGACGGCGTGCCTTACGATGCCTGGATTGCCCGTGGCCTGCTGCGAACGTCGGCAACGCCGATCATCGACAAGCGCGACGTTCTGGATTGGGTCACTGAGATTCAGGAAAAGTACGGCATCTATACGGTTGCCTGCGGGTACGACCCGTGGCACATGCGGGACGTTCCGACGGTCGAAGCGTATGAAGGTTATTTCGGAGCCGACAACTTCAAGAAGGTCATCCAGGGAGCTCAAACGCTCTCGATGCCTATGAAGGAGCTTCGCGCTCTCTACAAGGAAAACCGAATCGTGGACAACCAAAATCCTATTGCGGAATGGTGCCGCTCGAACGTGATGATTCGCAACGACGCCAACGGCAACATCGCGCCAGACAAGAAAAACCAAGACCCGCGCAACCGCATCGACGCTTGGGCGGCGGAATGCGATGCGTTCGTGGTGCTCAAAGACATGATGGACGATTACCAAAGCATGATTGGAGGTTAAAACGTGCGAAAACCAACGCTTATGCGCTCTATGTTCGACGCTGTTTTTCACAAGCCGATCATGCAGGCCGTCGATGGCTATTTCCAGACGTTCACGGCATACGCGCCGCGCTTTACGTCGTGGTCTGGCGGTATCTACGAAGCCGAGCTGACGCGCTCCATCATCGAGAGGAACGCCGACCACGCTTCGAAGCTTCGGCCTGAGATTTCGGGAACGGCGCAACCGCAATGGACGCGCTCTTTGCAATGGCAACCGAACCCGTGGATGACAACGCCGCAATTTCTGCATCGCATTTCGACGATGCTTGACGTTTGCGACACGTGCTTGATCGTCCCGGTCGATGGCGGGGACGGCATCACGTCCGCTGGCTACTATCCCGTGCTGCCGAGCCAGTGCGAAGCCTACGACGTTGACGGCGCTTTGTGGCTTGAGCTTCGATTCCCTGGTGGGGATAAGACCTTGATTGAGTGGTCGCGCATCGGCGTTATGACGCGGCACCAGTTCAAGAGCGATTTGTTCGGCGATGGAACCAACGTGCTCAATCCCACGCTTGATTTGATTCATGCTCAGGAGGAAGCCGAGAAAACGGCTATCGAGCAGGGCGCGGCGGTGCGATTCATCGGCAAGCTGTCGCAGAACAGAAACCCGGAGGATACGAAGAAATCCGCAGAAGCCTTCAACGAGCAGTTGGGTGCGTCCAACGCCGGCGGAATCGTCGTTTATGACAACAAGTATCAAGAGGTAAAGCAGATCGCCCCGCAAAGCTACACGGTCGATGCGGCGCAGATGGAGCGCATAGAGAAAGCGGCCTATCGCTTCTTCGGCTCCAACGAAGACATCGTTATGAACAAGGCCGACGAGGACACGTACAACGCTTTTTACGAGGGGCGTACCGAGGTCTTCGCCGTGCAGCTTGGCTATGTGCTCACTGCGATGACGTTCACGCCGAACGAGATTGCACACGGCAACTCGATTATGTTTTCGGCCAACCGTCTTGAGTTCGCGAGCAATCAAACCAAGCTCAACGTCTCAACGGCGCTTTTCGACCGTGGAATCTGGTGCGGCAATCAGGTTGCCGAGGTCTTCCAATCGCCGAGCTATCCAGGCGGCGAGCGCCACGTTATCCGTGGCGAGTATATCGACCTTGATTTAATCAGCCAGCACACATCCGAGCAGGCGGCGGCTGCTGCCGAGACAAACGCGAACATTGCCGCAATCGACGGCAAGAAAAAGGAGGGTGAAGATGCCAGCCAAACCGAATGAGCGGCAATACCGCGCAATGCAGGTGGTGCTACGAAGTCTTCCGACCGACAGCGAGCGCGAAAAGCGCATCGAATCCGATTACTACGTCGAGGGCTACGCTTCGACGTTTAATGACCCATACGTGTTGTGGCAAGACCCGTGGGACGGCACCGAATATCGCGAGATTATCAGCCCTGACGCTTTCGTTGAAACCGATATGAGCGACGTGATTATGCAGTTCGACCACTGCGGGGACGTGCTCGCTCGAATGAGCAACGGCACGTTGATTGTTGAGCCTGACAAGCACGGCTTGTTCATCGCCGCCGACCTATCGAAGTCGGATTCCGCGCGAAAGCGCTTCGAGGAAGTCGATAACGGGCTTGTCACCCGCATGTCGTGGGCTTTCACCATCGGCGCATCAGAGTATGACCGCGATACGCACACCACGACGATTACCAGGGTCAAGAAGATTTATGACGTGTCCGCAGTCAGCTTGCCAGCCGACCCGAACACCGAAATAAGTGCAAGAAATCTGCTTAACGGAGTGATTGAGCAGTCGCGCAAGGAGCTTGCGCGCAGGAAGGCCGCTTTGCTTCGCGCTAAAGCGTGCCTGGCAATTACTAACGCGAAGAAAGGTAAATAGTTATGACACTCGAAGAGCTTATCGCCGAGCTGCAAGCCCTTATCGACCAGTGTTCCGACGGAACCGAGCCGACGGAAGAGGATGCAGCCCGCATGGCCGAGCTGACCGACGAGATCAACCAGCGCCGCGCCGCTGGCGAGCAGGCGGCGCAGACCCGCGCCGCCGCCGTCGCGAACGCACGCGCCGCAATCGACGCTGGCCGCGCCCAGCGAATCGATTCCGTCCCGCTGGCACGTTCCGCCAACATCGCGGGCGTTTCCGGCGCTGCCTACGACGTTACCGATTACGACCAGGCGGAGCGCCGCGCCTGGGTAAAGGGTCTGGCCGAGCGCTCCGGCATCCAGCTTGTCGGCGGCACCGCGCTTACCGATGCCGAGCGTGCCGCTCAGCGCCACGCAATCGAGCAGCGAGCGGAGTTCACCATGACCACGGCGAACACGGATTCTCTCGTTCCCGTGACCGTGCAGAACGAGATCATATCCCTTATCGACAACACGGCAGTTCTCTTCGGCGACATCAGCCGAACGACCATGTCCGGCCAAGTCGAGTTCCCGCGCCACAAGTCCATCAAGAAGGGCGATGCGGCTAAGACCGAAGAGGGCGCAGCCCCTACCGATATCGAGGAAAATGACTTCGATACCGTGCCGCTCGTAGGAACGGAGATTAAGAAGACCGTCGAGATGTCCCGAAAGATGGCAACGCAGTCGCTTCCCGGCTTCGAGCAGTACATCATTTCCGAGGTTTCTGCACGTCTCTCCGTCGCGTGCAACGCATTCGTCCACGAGAAGCTTGCCGATGAAAATTACGGTATCGCGACCGCTAACAAGATTCAGACGGCGGCGGCGAAGGACCTTACCAAGGCCGACATCGTGAAGATGCTGAGCCTGCTCCGCTCTTACGGCAACGCAGCGGCTAAGGGAATCATCATCTACGCCAATAACAACACCATCTGGAATCAGATTGCCATGCTTGAGGATGCCAACGGTCGTTCTTATTTTGCAAATGAGGCTACCGATGACCCGACGGTTCAGGGTCGAATCTTCGGCAAGGTTGTAAAACAGGACGATTCAATCGCCGACAACGTGATTAAGGCCGGCTTCCCCGACCTGTTCAAGGGAAACATGTTCGACGGCCCCGACGTTACGCCTTACGTCCAGCCGCGCACTCAGAAGCGCTGCTTCGACGGCTACGTTCTGTTCGACGGCGTTCTTGCCGTCCCCGAAGCGTTCGCGCAGCTCACCATCAAGCAAGCTTAAGGAGGTGGCGCAGCATGGTCGCAAAAGCTAATAAAGGCAAGCTGTTGGATGCGTGCCGTGCCGCGCTTCGCATCCCTGATTTCGTCAACGATTACGACGAAGAGATTTCTGACGTAATCGAAGCCGCCCGCGCCGAGCTGGTGGCGGGCGGCGTTTCTGAAGATAAGGCGCATGACGATTCGGACGGGCGCGTTCGGCTAGCAATCAAGGTTTATGTAAAGGCCAATTTTGGCATGGACAATCCCGACGCTGAAAAGTTCATGCGTTCGTTCGAAACCATGCTCACCAGCATGAGCGGCGATTCCGCCTATAACGGCGGTGATGCCGAATGAGCGGGTGGGCTGGCGTTTGCACGCTGATAGCTACTGTTTCAGAACGCGACGATCTGGGCGTTTCGCATAAAAAGGAACGGTGCCGCCGCGTGCCGTGCAATGTGTACGGCATAAGCCAGACGGCCTATTACGCCGCCGCGCAGGCTGGCGTTAAGCCGCAGGCCGTCATCACGGTGCGCGATTGCGCCTACAGCGGCGAAAAGCTCTGCGAGTTCAACGGCATCCGCTACGCCGTCGATTCGGCGGTAGTGGCGAACGTCGATAACGTGCGCCTAACGCTTGTCGAGAAAGTAGGCAACCGGTGAGCGGGATAAAGATTGACCAGCTGGAATCAATCATCGTGAACAGCATCGAAGAGGTAATCGAGGACAACGAAGAGGTCTTGCAAGGCAACGTCAAGGCCGCTGGCAACAAGGCCGTTCGCCTGCTCAAGGAGCGCAGCCGCAAGAGGAAGCGCCACGGCGGAAGCTACGCAAAGGGCTGGTCTGCCGACGTGAAGACCGAAGCGACGGGCACGACCTGCGTTGTCCACAACAAGCAATACCAGCTTACGCACTTGCTCGAAAACGGCCACGCTATCAAAAACCAGCACGGCAGCTATCCCGGCAAAGTCGATGGCGATCACGTCATCGAAGGAGTTTACAAGGAGGTTGCCGCCGAGTTTTCGAAGGGGGCGCAATGAACAGCCTTAAAGACCTGGCGAAGCTGCTTGACGCGTTCGGCCTGCCGTGGGCTAACGGCGGTTTCCGCGACGGCGGGTTTCCAGCGCCGCCGTATATCGACATCGAAGCCGGTTACGGCGAGGGCGTGAGCGCCGACAACGTGGGCTGGTACCGATGGATGCCGTACGATGTGGCGCTTTACGTGCGAGAGCGCGATTACGAGCTTGAGAAGCGATTTGAAGCGGCGCTCGAAGCCGCAGAGTTCAACTACAGCAAGACGGTAAAGCCGCTCGACAACGACGAGCTTATCGAAACGGCTTACGAGATCGACGTTACCGAATAACGAAAGGAGCAGATATGGCACGAAATGGGTTCTTCGGCGTGAAGAACGCGCACGTCGCGCGTTTCACAGACGAGGATACGTTCGAGTATGAGAAGCCAATCCATATCCCCGGCACGGTCGAAATCAAGATCGAGCCGTCCATCGAGCAGGCTACGAGCTACGGCGACAATGAACCTTGGCTCGACAAGTACCAGGACAACGGCGGCTCTATCACGTGGTCGCTCTACGACATCGAGAGCACGCCGGAGCTGCGCGAGCTTCTGGCCGACATCAACGGCTTCGACATCGACGAGAAAGGCCGCGTGCTGGCAACGTCCGGCAAGACCCCTAAGCCGTTCGCCTTCATGTGCGAGCAGCCCGGCCACGCCGTCGGAAAGCGCCGCTGCATCTACAAGTGCACCAGCAAGCCCGCGTCCGTCGATGCGAAGACGCTTGAGGACAAGCCCGACATCACGCAGATTGATTACGAGCTCACGTTCCGCCCCGTCACGCTGCCGACCGGCTGGCGCGGCTGCTACATCGACACGTATAGCGACATCGCTGATTACGACAAGTTCTTCGAGCAGGTCGATACCGCCGCCAAGCCTAAGACCGAGGCCGCGTAATGGACGGCGGAATCATCGAGGTCGGCGGCGTTAAGTACCCCGTCGCTTGCAACGCCTTCACCCCTATCGCATACTCGCGCGAGTTCTTCGTTGAGCGAAAGGACGGGAGCCGCAGACCGAAGGACATCAACGAAGCCGTTTCCATGGTTCTTGAGGTTTCGGCAACGTCGAACATGCCGCCAATCGTGCCGCTGCTTGAGATTTTCTACGCGTGCGCGAAGACGTACAACGCGACAGCGAAGGACAAGACCGACCTTGGCAAGTCCTTTGACGATTGGGTTTGCAGCTTCCCGCAATCGGAATTCGACCTTGAGCGCGAAGGCGGTTGGGCATCCGACGTGATGCAGATCATCAAGGACAACTACTTTCCGAACGCAAAAGCGGACGTGGAAGCCGCGACCGCCGAAGCATCCGATGCCGCCGCTTCCGCCGGAGCTGGAAAGTAGCTGCGACGCGCTCTATATCTACTCTTGCCAGCAGGCGGGCTTGAGCATCCAAGACCTGCACGCGCTGTCCTATGCGCAGGTGCAGAACCTGCTTGAGATATACAGCTTCGTTAACGATGCCGTTGCGTATGCCGAGGATGACGAGCAGGCGCGGCAGGGCGAAGCGGCCTTCTGGGCTGGCCTGTGAGCGTAAAGCGCCAGCGCACCTTTGCCGGTGCGCTGTTCTGTGCGCTCATTTCTTTAATTGACAATCGAAAAGAGGTGAAACTGTGGCTGTCACGTACAAAGGTCTGACAATCAAGTTCGGCGGCGATACGACCGAGTTGCAGGGCGCGTTGAAGAGCGTGCAGACCACGGCGAAGGACACTCAGGGCGCGTTGAAAGACATCAACCGCGCTTTGAAATTCGACCCCGGCAACACCGATTTGCTCGTGGAAAAGGAAAAGCTTCTCAACCGCGCCTACGGCGAGACGAAAACGAAGCTCGACGCTTACAAGGCTGCGTTGGCAACGCTCGACGAGAAGAAGCGCAGCGGCGCGACGCTTACCGAGCGCGAGGAAGCGCAGTATTCGAGCCTTAAGGCGCAGATTGCAATTTGCGAAAACCAGCTTGAGAGCTATTCCGACGATCTTAAAAGCGTCGGTCGCGAAGCCCAGGCATCCAAGGGAAACCTTTACCAGTTCGGCCAGACCATCCAGGACAACAGCGACAAGCTGGAAAAGGCGGGCAAGGGTCTTGAGACTGCCGGAAAGACAATCACCGGCACCGTCACCGGCGCGGCAACCGCGCTTGTCGGGCTTGCCAGCAGCCAGGAAGAGCAGATCGAGCAGACGCACCAACTGGACGCTGCATGGAAGGACGCTGGCGGAACGTCAGAGCAGGCGCGAAGCTCTTACGCGCTGTTTTACAAGCTGCTTGGCGAAGAGGACACCGCGACCGAAGCGGCGCAGAACCTGTCGCGCCTGACCACCAACCAGCAGGAGTTGGACAAGTGGAACAACATCGCCGCAGGCTCGTTTTCCAAGTTCGGCGATGCGTTGCCGCTCGAAAACCTCGTTGAAGCGTCTCAGGAAACGGCGCACACCGGCACCGTCACCGGCGGCCTTGCCGATGCTCTCAACTGGGCTACGGCGAGCAACGAGCAGTGGAGCGCCGCGCTTTCGGGTAACCAGGCGGCGCAGCAGGCTTTCAACGACCAGATAGACCAGGGAGCTACGAAAGAAGACGCTTTCAACGCCGCGCTTGCCGCCTGCGGTGACGAGCAAGAGCGCTCTTCGCTTATCACGCAGACGCTCGATGGCCTTTACGGCAACATCGGCGAGACGTACCAAGAGACTAATAAAACGATGCTCGACACGCGCGAAGCGCAAGCCGAGTTGAACCGGAAGATGGCCGAAGCCGGAGAAGCGGCGATGCCGTTCAAGGAAAAGGCGCTTGAGCTTGGGACTACGCTGCTTGAGAAGGTAACGCCAGCGCTTGAGGGAGTTTCGGACTGGTACAAGTCCCTAACGCCTGAGCAGCAGGACATGGCCGCCAACGTTGCTTTGGGGACGGTCGCGTTCGGCGGTCTTGCAACCGGCATCGGAAAGACGCTCCAAAAGGGCGTTGAGATCGGCCAGACGTTCAAGGACGTTGCGGGCGGCTTCGCTTCCCTTGCGGGCAAGTTCGGCGAGGGCGGCGGCGCTATCGGCACGGCAGCTACCGGCTTTGGCGGCATGGCCGAGAAGGCGGGCGGCTTGGCATCGACCCTTGGCGGCAAGCTCTCGACCGGCTGGACATCGTTCACCGGGTTGATTGCCGCGAATCCCATCTTGCTTGGCGTTGCTGCGGTCGCGGCTGCGGTCGCTGGCCTTACGTGGTTCTTCACGCAGACCGAGACGGGAAAGCAGCTTTGGTCTGATTTCACGGGCTGGATTTCGGAAAAATGGCAAGGCGTGCAGGATTTCTTCGCAGGCGTGCCGGAATTTTGGTCTGGTGTTTGGGACGGGATAACCGGAAAAGCCGAAGAGGTCAAAAACAGCCTTGGCGAGAAATTCGAAGGAATCAAGCAAGGCGCTTCCGACGCTTGGGAAGGCTTGAAATCCAACGCGTCCGACGCTTGGGAAAACCTGAAATCCGCAGCGTCCGAAAAATTCGGCGCTATCAAGGATTCGATTCAAACGGACATGAACACCGGGCAAATCGTCGGCTCTGCCGCTTCAAACGCCCTGAAAGCCGCCATGAACGGCGATTGGGACGCGGCGAAGTCGCAAGCCGGTAGCGCCTTCCAGGCGATACAAAGCAACATCCAAACGAAGATGAACAACGCCAAGGACAACGCCATAAACGCCGGTAACTCCATCGGCGAGAAGCTGGGCTTTCCCGGACTTGGAAGCACGGTCGCTGGCGTTTTCTCAAACATCAAGAGCAACATAACTTCGCCTATCGACGAAGCGTGGAACTTCATCAGCGGCATCCCCGGAAAGATTCAGAACGCTTTCAGCGGGATTCGCATCAGTTTGCCGCATATCAACATGCCGCATTTCAACGTAAGCTGGCGCAACATCGGCGGCGTTGTAAGGCTGCCGTCAATCAGCGTCGATTGGTTCGCCAAGGGCGGCTACTTCGATAAGCCGTCAATCATCGGCGTTGGCGAAGCTGGCGGCGAGCATGTAGCGCCAGATGCAAAGCTGCGTTCCAGCGTCAAAGAGAGCGTCGAAGCCGGCATCGCCCGCGTGCTAGACCGCCTGCGCGGCGGCTTCGGCGGCGGCGCTCAGGTCAACGTGACCGTTAACGCTACCGTTGCGAACAACATGGACGCGTACACGACCGGCCAGCAGATCGGCGCGGGCATCGCGTCGAAACTCAAGCAAAAGGGGGTGCCCGTTGGAGCTTAAGCGAAAGCGAAACCAAAGCGACAGCATCATATTCAACGGGCACGACTTGTCGAAGCTCGTATATTGCAAGGTGCGCCGTCCCATCATGGCGAGCGTTTCGGCGAGCTTCGAGGACGCGCCCGGACGGCACGGCGAATACTTCAAGACGGTTCGTCGTGCCGGTTACGATTTGCGGGTTGACATGTGGCTTCGCACCGAGCATCGGCGCGAGGTCGCTAAGGCGCGGCATGAGCTGGCGGCGCTGCTCTGGTCTGACGAGCCAGCGCCGCTTTACCTGCCCGATGACCCGACGCGCTACCTTATGGCAATCGTCAACGGCTCTACCGATTTGGACGAGATTACCGACGATTGCCCTACTACCACGGTGACGTTTCATATCTGCGACCCCGACTATTACGGGCAGCATCGACGCATGGACGTGCGCGGCGCAGCATCGTTCGCCGTCGGCGGCACGCTGCCTGCTGCCATCACCGTGACGGCGAAGCCGGGAGCTTGCAGCTCTTGGCGCATCACCAACACCGACACCGCGGAATTCGTGGAGGTTGTGCAGCCGTTGACGGCTTCGAGCGTCATCCGAATGGACTTCGACAAAGAGCACGTCACGGTTAACGGCTCAGTTGCCCAGCTCAACATCATGAGCGACTTTTTCACGGTAAAAGACCGTGCGCACATCAAGATTTCTAGCGGCACCGCGCTTTTGGAATGGGAGGAAAGATGGCTTTAATCAACAAGGTCAACTTCACCCGTTTCACGCGCTGGGGCGTTAACCTTGGGCGGCTTACCTATACCACCGCGACCCACGAGGAAGCGACCGACGGAACAGACGAGCTTAAGATCATGTGCGACGAGGATTTGACCAAGGGCGAGCGCCTTGTTTGGGTTGATCGCCAAGGCGTTGTGCATGAGCATATCGTGGATGAAATCGAGCGCCTGCACGATGATTCCGGCAAGCCGCATACCAGCGTCACGTGCATCAACTCCATCAACGAGACGTGGGATGACTACATTGAAGACAAGCGCCCTTCCGGTAGCGTTGCCGTGGCGCTTGCGTCAATCCTTGCTGGCACCCGCTGGGAGGTTGGCAACTGCGACCAGCCCGGCAGCGCATCGCATACCTTCTATCACATCAGCGTTCGCGAAGGCTTGAGCGACCTGCTGGAAACGTGGGGCGGCGAGCTGGAAACCGTAATCGAGACGGACGGCGTGCAGGTAACGCATCGCTACGTGCGCGTGGTGGCCACGCGCGGAAACCAGCAAAGCCCCAAGCGCTTCACGTGGACTAAAGACTTGGTCAGCATCAAGCGCAAGACAGGAAGCGCAAACCCGAAAACGAGGGTTTACGGCTACGGAAAAGGCGTTGAGACGGATACCGGCGGCTATGGCCGCCGTTTGACGTTCGGTGACATCAACGGCGGCAAGGATTACGTCGAGGACGCATCCGCAACCGAGGTTTGGGGGCATCCCGACGGCAGCGGCGGCGTTGCACCAGCCGTGGACGTTTACGTTAACGAGCAGTGCGAGGATGCGGCGCAGCTTTTGGCCGAGACGCGCGATTACCTTGAAACGGTAAAAACGCCCACGGTTTCATACGAAGCGAGCGTGCTTGACCTGTTCGCGTTCGGGCGAAATTGGGAGGGCGTGGCCGTCGGAGATTGCGTGGCGATCATCGACAAGGGTTTTTCCGATGCCGGCATCCGCCTAAAGGGGCGCGTCTCGAAGCTGTCTCGCGACCTTGTTACCGGCGATGCCACGGTGACGTTCGGCAACCTCACCGACGACCTGGCCGACATCTTCCAGGCTATGGCTCAGCAGCTTAAAAAAGGCAGCGACCAGCGGGCTAACTACGATGCCGTGGCCGACACGTCCGTCTCGTGGCTCAACCAGCTCATGGTGGCGCTCAATAAAGCTTTCAACGCCGTCGGAACCTACAAGGTCGAGACGTTCGAGCTTGGAGCTATCCACTCGAACGTGCCGCTTGATGTCGAAACGGGCGTTCCGCTCAAGGCAACGTCCGGAATGTGTGCTGTCAACATCAACGGCATGGGCATTCGCCTTGCCGATAGCCTGACGAGCGACGGCCAATGGAATTGGAGAACGTTCATCACCGGCTCTCAGGTGAGCGCCGATTGCATCAATACTGGCACGATGCGAGCAGAACGCATCCGCGCGGGCTTGCTCACCGACGAGGTGGGAGCCAACTACTGGGATTTGGAAACGGGCGAATTCCAGCTATCGCCAAATGCCAAATACGGCGATGCCGGCTGGACTGTCAATGGCGTGGTTGAAGACCTGCACGGCGGAATGGTGCGGAACGCAAAAGACATCGAGAGCCTAGGGGAAGATTTCCAGGAAAGAAATAAGGAAATTGACGAAACCATAAGCGGGCTTGACAAGACGGTTGATGACATCGCCAAAGACGGCATCGTTACCGAAGCGGAGAAAGCCGCCGTCGCGAAGGTGATGCAGGCGATAGCGCACGACCGCGCCTGGGCTATCCAAGATTTAACGGCCCTTAAGAAAAGCAGCGCCGCGCTAGACGGGACGGAGAACACGCCTATATCGGCAAGGCCATACAATCGATTGACGAATGCGTTCTCGCAAGCCTACGGCTCGACCGACGAAGCGACGATCACTGAAAGCTGCGCATATGGCAAGCTAAAGTCAGCGATCGACGCGATAGCTGCATGCACGACCGCCGAAGCGCTAAACGGAGCCGTTGAGACGTATAAAGCGGTCTATTCGGCGTTTTCCACGAAAGTGAACGCCTATCTAAAGGTTTCGCAGGAATGCCATTCTCTCGTCGAACAATACAACGCAGCGCAGGCAACAGACGCGCTTTTGACGCAAACCGAGGTGTTCAACCGACTTACGAACAACGGTGCCACGAAGGGCATCTACATGGCAAACGGGCAGCTGTACATCAATGCCACGTACCTAAAAAGCGGCATCATCAGCGACGGCCAGAACAAGAACTATTGGTCGCTGACGAGCGGTTATTTTCAGACCAAGTACGGCAGCATCGGCGGGCTTGCCATCGGCGATACGAAGATTTACAGCGGCAAGCTAACGCTTAACTCGAACACGTATGGCCTTTACATCGGCAGAGACGGTTTCAGCGTCGGCAGCGGCTCTTGCTATACGGCTCTATCCGACGGCTATCTATACGGCGGCAGCGCAGAGGACATTACGGGCTATGTTGGATTCAACAACACCAACACCGCAACAAAGGTGAAGGGAACCCGCCTTGCCGGAAAAGGCTGCATCTGCCTTATGACCGATGACTGGATCGGTGTTTGCGGATACAAGCCGTTCACTGATGACGTTACATGCACGACAGGTAAGACCGGGAGCATCACGCTTGTTGGCAACCTAAGAAGCAGCTGGACGAACCTGCAACTCACGGGAACTTATAACGTAAGCGGAATTTGCCAAAACCTATCTATGAACTGGACGAATTACACGCTGACGTTTGACCATGGGCTTATGGTCACGTCTCTTTAAGGGGGTATATCAGTGGTAACTTACCGCGTCGAGAAGGACGGAATCACGTTCTACGTCCAGCCTGAAATGCTCGATTACTACGCGAGCAACGGATACAAGATTTACAAGACTATAGAAAAACAGGTTGCGGACATTGCCGTTGAGATTGCGGCAATCGACGAGCCAAAGCCGGTAATTAAGGAGGTAACGGTAAATGGATAGCGGGGTTAATGCGTTCGCTTCTTCGTTGGGAGCTTCTATTACCGAGACAGAGCAAAGCATCGACGTTAAAGACATTTTGCCCAACGAGTACACGAACGAGCAGATGCATCAGATGCTTTTGTCACTCGAACCGCTGCTTGAGCGACGCGATATCGTAGGCTATGCCGCCGCTCGCAACGTGCGTGTACTCCAATCCGAAGCCATGGAGTACCTAAAGCGGCGCGACGAGCTTATCGAGAAATACGGCGATCCTGAGATTTCCGAAAACGGCATGCCCACCGGCAGACAGCAGCTTCAAATTGGCTCCGATGCATATAAGCGCTTCATGGATGATTTGGCGCTCTATTCGAACATCAAGCACCGTCCGTTGCTGTTCAAGATTCCGTATGAGGAAGCAATCGGGAAAATGAGCGGAACGGAGATTCTGGCGTGCGAATGGATGCTTGTTGACGGCGGCGATGCCTAATGAACGTGCAGACAATCGAGCTAGACGTTAACAAGCGAGGATGCGGAAACAACTGCATCCGCATCGCCCAGGGCGAGGGCGGCGGCACTACCATCAAGGCGCTTATCTACGACAACGGCGGCGAGCTGTCTTTGTCTGGGTACAGCGCCTTTTTGGTTGCCCGTCTTCCCGACCGAATCCACTACTACAGGGGAAGCGCGACGGTAAACGGAAACACGATTACCTACGTTTGCGACGAATCGAAGCTTGCAAGCGTGCCGGGATACACCGACGAAGCGTATTTCGAAATCGTCAAAGGCGATTTCCTGGCGCAAACGGAGCGCTTCGCCCTGGATATCCTGCGCAGCGCCAAAGAGGGGCAACAGCCCGCTCAGTCGTGGGACAACGCGATTGATGACCTAATCAAGCGAGGTGAAACGGCGGTTAAGAGCAGCGAAGCAGCTGTTACGGCAGCAAACGGCGCTGCTTCAAAAGCGAACACGGCGGCAGCAAAAGCGGATACGGCAACCGGCAAAGCCAACGCCGCCGCACGCGATGCCAGCACTGCAACCGGCAAAGCCAACGCCGCCGCAGGCGATGCCAGCACGGCGGCTGAAAAGGCAGACACCGCCGCAGGCAAGGCCAATACGTCGGCTGAAAATGCAGACACCGCAGCGCAAGGTGCGAACGATGCGAAGACGGAAGCGCTCAAGGCCGCCGAGGAGGCGCGAGGGTCTATCAGCCCCGACAAGCGCCTTTACATCGCTTACGACACAGTAGGCGATACGGATTACATCTCTCTAGTCGATACGGAGGATTAGGCATGGATAAAACCCACATCGCAGACCATGAGACGCTTGAGCGCGTGGCCGTCGCGCTTGAGAGCATGGGCGCGTCAACGGTGCCGATCTTCGATGCCGAAACAGGCCGCTACACCAACGCTTCGCTCGCCGCTTGGCTCGCGAAGATGCGCGACGGCAAGAACTACGGGGTGAGCATCCCGAAGGGAAGCGCCACGACCTGCACGAAGACCGGCGTCAACGCGGGAATCGCGAACCCCAAGCCCGGCGTAATCGGTCGCGCGGCTATCGACCCATACGTCAATCACGGCGCGTTTATCTTCTTCGAGGTGAACGGCGGCGTTGACGCTGACGGTACGCCATACGTTACCGCTATCGACGGTGACGGGCGCTTTTCGCGCAAGGACGATACGTGGATCATGACCCCGGTGCTCTACACGCTCGAAACCGAGACGGACGATGCCGTCAACCTCACCGTTTCGGACACGCAGAACCAGGGCATGAAGTCGCAGCCCGCCGCGTACCTGCCAAACGGCGCTAAGCGCCCTTATATGCTTTATGCCAAGTACGCGCTTTCTGTCGATGCCGACGGCAAGCCGCGAAGCGTGAGCGGCGCACCAGTCAAGACGCGCAGCGTTAGCCATGACGGCGGAATCGGCCTTATGAAAACGGCTGCGACCGGCGATGCGCTCAAGGTCGCTGCCGACGATTGGTACGTCAAGGCGATGTTCCTGCTCAAGTACGCTACAAAGAACAGCCAGAGCGTCTTTGCGGGCTGCACGGGGCATACTGAGCAGTGCAACCCGACGCTTGCAGAGAGCAACACGACGCGTGTTGTGATTAAAAAGGCAACTGCCGACGCTATCCCCGTAGGTTCCGCAATGATGTTCGGCACGCACACCGGAACCAGCACCGACCGTGGAACCGATTACAACTATGACATATTCGACGGCGCTAAGGTGCTCAAGAAGGTAGCCGTTGACGATTCCAACACGGCGCTATATTTCGATGTGGCTAAGCCGTTCAACGTCGAGACCACCTATTACCTCAGCACCGCGCCGTGGAACACCGGCGCTTGCGACATGGTAGAGGGCGACGGTTCGCCGACAAGCTGCACCAGCGGTCGCGAGCCGTTCGTTATGCAGGGTATCGAGCTTGGATTGGGCATGTACGAGGTGCTTGGTAACGTCCTTATCCAGTACACGGGAAGCGGCACCGTCGTTTGGGTCAATCCCGACACGAAGAACGAGAAAAGCGGCGATCTCGCGTCCGGCGCTCTTTCCTGCGGCGCTTTCCCCGGCCCTGCAACCGAAGGCTGGAACTACGGCCTTTACCCGAAGACCGTCAGCGGCCTTATGATGCAGCAGGGAACGGGCGCGTCAACGTCCGTCGGCGTCTGCGACGGCAACTACAAGGTCGCGGACACCACCGTCGGATGGCGAGAGTGGCTTTCCCTCGGCGACGTGTGGGACTGGGGCAATGCTGGCCTTTGGTACGTCGCCGGCAACTACGGCACCGGCGTCGCCAGGTGGAACTTCGGCTCGCGCCGCTCTGCAAATGGTCGCTCCAGGGGTGAAGCGGCGTAAGCCGCGAGGGGACTTGTCCCCTTTGTAAAAACAAGCAGGGATTCGCGGCGCGCGGGCTGTCATGTTCTCTTGGCTTTCCCTCGGCAACTTGAGGAACAGGGGCAATGCTGGCCTTTGGTACGTCAACGGCAACAACGGCACCGGCAACGCCAGGTGGAACATCGGCTCGCGCCTACCTGGGTGATTATCTCAACAACCAGCTATCTATTTTTATTTCCGCCGCGACTACCCGCCGCCGCTGGTGGCGAGCGGGCAAGCCTGGCTCAACGCAGTGAAATCAGTCTTAAGACCAGCGGGCTAGTAACGGAAACGCGACCGCTCGCACGACATCCAGAGAGTTATAAGGTCAAAAAATTGAAGAGCTATTGCAAAGGGCTTCGCGTGGACGAAGCCCTTGTCATTTCCGCCTACGAATCCTGGCTTGATTCCAAGGCGGGCAAAAAGAACGCCTGGCGCGTTCGACAGGAACACGGCAGCGCTTCGGCGCTGATTCAGGAGATCGTGCGCGAGGTCGAGACGCGCTCGCTCACGTTCCGCCCGATAAAGCGATACCGGCACCGCGAGCCGACCAACGGCAAGCTGCGCATCATCGGCGTTGAGAGCGTCAAGCAGCAGGTATGCGACTACGTGGCCGTCGCGGCCATGTCGCGCCTGCTCGATGCGAAGGTAGGGTTCTGGCAGGTTTCGAGCGTCCCCGGCAAAGGGCAGCTCATGGCCGCGCACGCCGTGCGCAGGTGGTCGCAGGAAGGCGGCTACTACGTGCACATGGACGTTCGCAAGTGCTACCCGTCCATAAAGGCAGACGTGGTGATGATGCTGCTTCGCCGCTACGTTCGAAGCCCCGACGTGCTCTATATCGCCGAATCGCTGCTCGCCACCTACGGCGGCGGACTGGAAATCGGGAGCTATTTCAGCCTGCGGATGTCGCAGCTGGTGTTGTCTTTCGGCTATCACGAGGTTGAGAACATGCGCAAGGTACGCCGAAACGCCAACGTTCCGCTGGTGACGCATCAGCTTTGGTACGCCGATGACATCTACCTTTTCGGGCGCGACAAGCGCGATTTGCGCAGCGCAGCCCGCAAGCTGCAACGCTTCCTACTCAAGGGCTTCGGCTTGCACGTCAAGCCCTGGAAGATAAGCCGCATCAGCAACGAAGAGCCGGTCGATGTTGTGGGCTACACGGTGCGCAGGAATCGCACCACGCTTCGCGGCTCGCTCTTCCTTCGCGCTTGCCGCGCTCTTCGCAGATACAGGCGCTCACCGACGCTAAAGCGGGCGCGTAGGGCTACGAGCTATGGCGGCTGGTTTAGACACGCAGATTGCGTCGATGTTTGGCGCGACAACGGTTTCAGCAAGGTATTCAGGCAAGCCCGCGCACACATAAGCGCGGCAGAAAGGGGCAACCATGAGCGTAACGACATGCTCTGCAACGCCGATTGATGCGGTGATGATCGAAGCCCGACCAGGCGGCGCGACCGCTGATGTTTGGCTTCGCCGAAACATCGAGAAGGACGTTGCCGACAACGGAGCGGATGCCGAAAAGGCTATCGAATTCTACCGAGCCGACGAGCTGCACTTCGTGGCAGTCGGCGTGCCTAGCGTCGAAGAGGTTACGGCGGCATTCGACGAGCTTTGGGAAGCTCACGAGGATGACGAGCTTACCGAGCGCGAGCAAATCGGCAAGCTCATTGCGCAGCTCAAGGATACCCGTGCAGCGCTTGAGGACACCAACGCGGCGCTGCTCGAAATCGGCGATTTGGTAGGCGGTGAGCAGTAATGGCGAAGATCTACTACAAGGCCGTGAAGGCTGGCAAGAGAACGCTTGATAGCGTGCCGGAGCGCTGGCGCGACGAGGTTAAGAAGCTGCTTGATGCAGACACGAAGGAGGACTAATGGAAGCTATCTACACGTTCACTGAGCCGCAAATCTGGGCGATTGTCGGTGCGTTTCTCATGATGCTTTTCGACATGGTTACCGGCATCGCCCAGTCGCTTTTCAACCATAACTTCAAATCTTCGACAATGCGTCAGGGCTTGGGACATAAGGCCACGCTGTCGCTCATCATCCTGCTTTCTATCTGCATCGAGATTCTTGGCGCACACATCGCAGGGCTTGATTTCGGCGGCGTTACCGTCTACGTCGTTTGCATCGCCATCATCGGCATGGAGTTTGCTTCCATCCTTGAGAACATCAAGCGAGCTTACCCGGAGCTTGCCGATGCACCGATCATGAAGATTTTCGAGCACGCCGACACCGACGATATTACGAAGGCGATTGCCGATGAAGCCGCGAAGCGCGGCTAGTCTCAGGCTTGCCGTTGCCGCACTGCTTGGCTTCGCCGTCGGCATGTGCCTTTGGTTCGGCCTGACGGTTTCACACATAAACGATGACGTTAACGCAACCGCGCAGACGTATAAGCAGGGCTATAGCGACGGTTATATAGCCGCTATTCCCGTATACGACACCGCAAAAACCAGCGCTAAGAGCGGCTATATGCCGCTCTTTCTGCAGAAAGACCCTCAATGGGCAAACGTTGCCTACTCTGACGGGACTATAAGCACATACGGTTGCGGCCTTACGTCTGCGGCAATGGCCTTGAGCTACCTGACAAACAAAGAGATCACGCCCGACCTTCTGGCGGCATTCGTCGGCGAAAGCTGCCTTACCGACCGTGTTAACGACATGGCGAAGTTTTCGGACTATCTAGCCAAAACCTACCACCTGCAAGCACGTGAGACGTTTTGGGGCACCGCCGAAGCGCTTAAGGCCGTCGATGACGGCTGGGTTGTGTTCGCTGGCGTTTCAGGCGCTTTTGGCGAGCGCTCTTACGGCTCGCACGTCGTTATGATCTGGCGCTCAAACGGCGATGGCACGTACCTTTTGCGCGACCCCGATGACGTCGCTAACTCAATCAAAACATGGACAAAAGACGAGCTTCTAAGCGTCGGATTCATGCAATTCGACGCGGTGAGGGGATGATACATATGAGCATGCGAGGATTCGACATATCAGACTGGCAAAAAGATATAGACATCAACGCCGTTGATTACGATTTCGTAATCTGCAAGGCCACGCAGGGGACTAGCTACGTCAACGGTTACTGCGATATCAACATCCAAAAGGCCAAGCAAGCAGGCAAGCCATGGGGCTTCTATCACTTCATGTGGGATTGCGACCCAGTGGAGCAAGCCGATTATTTCTATGCTAACTGCAAAAACTATTTCGGCGAGGGAATCCCCATTCTGGACTACGAAGACGGCGGGCGCATCGGCTCCGACGGCGCTAAAAGGTTCCTCGACCGCATCTACGAGCTGACCGGCGTTCGATGCCTGTTCTACACATATAGAAACATCGTTCAAAGCCCGCACGATGACGAAGACTGGGGCGCTATCGCGCGAAACCACGCCCTTTGGGTCGCGCAGTACGCCAACGACGAGCAGACGGGCTATCAGGATTCGCCATGGCTTCCAGGCGGCGAGTTCGGCGCATGGAAAACAATCGTCATGCATCAGTACACGTCACACGGACGCTTGGACGGCTACGGCGGCAATCTCGACCTCGATATAGCCTACATGGATGCCGATGCTTGGGCGCGATACGCCAAGCCCGGCACGTCCAACGTGCAGCCTGCGGCACCCGACGCGCCAAGCGGCAGCGCCGCAGACATCGCGACAGATGTGATGCGCGGCAAGTACGGCAACGGTGACGAGCGCAAGGCAAAGCTTGGCGGACGATTCGACGAAGTGCAGAGCCTTATCAATCGCGCCGCGACAGCAAGCGCCGACGATCTGGCATCCGATGTGCTCAACGGCCTTTTCGGCAACGGAGATACGCGCCGTGCAATCCTTGGCTCTCGTTATGACGAGGTGCAGACCATCGTTAACGGCAAGGCCAACGGCGTTGACATCGACGCTCTAGCACGCGCAGTCATTCGCGGCGAGTACGGAGACGGTGAGACGCGCAAGGCAAAGCTTGGCGCAAACTACGATGCCGTGCAGAAACGAGCAAACGAGCTTCTTTAACCTAAAATGCCCGCACCCTGTTAAGGGGTGCGGGCATTTCTGCGTTTATACGGCATTGCATCGAATCATTAACCTGGTGTTATCTTACGGCAGCTCGCGTTCGTTGTTCATGTCCTGTCGAATCAAGCTCTTGATGTACTCGGTTGTGTTGCCCTGATTTTTGAGCCATGTATACATGATCTCGTCTTCATCGTTCGGATAAAACCGAATTGTCAGCTGCTTTACCGATTTTTTACGGTAAGCAGAAGTTGCACGCCGCTGCGCTTCCGTTGCCATCTTACTTCCCCCGCTTTTCCCTGGCCTTGCGCCACATCCTGAAAGAAATAAACGAGATGATGAAAACCATGATTCCTGTTTTCATCGCGTCCCTCCTAAGTTAGAATAGCTTTGGCGTTCGGGCACCGCCGAAGCGGTGCCCTTTGCCCTAACTAAGACCTCTTCTCATGCTTTCCCGGCTTGCGAGAGGTCTTTTCTTTTAGGGCTTGGATTCCTTCATCGAGCGCCTTTGCAAGGATTATGCCGATGATGGATACTGCCAAGTCCCATATTTTGTCATCCATTTTAACCACCTCCTTTCTTCCTTGTGTCTACTATTATAGGGTATACCCCATACTAACGCAAGCATCAATTTGAGTTTTGCTAACTTTTTTGCGCGCTAATCAGTGTTATGATGCAGAACCAGTTGTGAGAAACTTTGATTTCACGTCCATTTGCGGCTATAGTGGGGTTCGAACAAATAATCCGAGGCTCCACCACATGTTCAATCGCAGGTTTGGAAACAAGCCTGCGATTTTTTTATTTGCGACGCAGGGATTGAACCCCGCGAGGGTTCAACGGCCCAGCGGGCTGTTGAACGAGGAGGGCGAAGCCCGACGAACGAAGACATGCGCGCAGCGCATGGATTCTCGATCCCCCTAGGCTCTGCCATTGGAACATTAGACGAACCCTTTTGGGGCTCGTCTTTTTTGCGCTTGATAGTGGATTCGCGAATAACATGAAGACGGGGCGGCATCGCCAAGCGCAAAAGCGAAACGTCCCCTGCCTTATTATTGGTGATGCTTATCGAAAACGCCGCTCCTTCCCATCTCGTCCCCGCGCGCGAAATAGCCGCCGACGACCGGCCGCACAACGCGCTGTTCCTCTGCATGTTCCTGGCCATCACGTGGTACGCATTCACCATGTATTGCGACATCGCGCTGCAGCCGTTCCAGCAAAGCGTGCTCACGTGCCTGGCGTTCATCACGATTCCGCTGCTGTTCGACGCGCGCCCACGCGACAACCTGTTCGGCGCCGCATGCGCACTGCTGGCGTTTCTGCTGCTTGAGCACGCCTACGTCACCATCGAGATGCGCGTCATGGGTATTCTGGGCGCCTACGTGGCCGTCATTGTGGGCCTGATGCTGAGCCAGCGCACACCGCGTCGAAGACGAACTTCCTGCGCCGCATGAGCCACGACATCCGCACGCCCATCAACGGCATCCGCGGCATGGTGGACATCGCCGACCACTTCCCCGACGACCCGCAAAAGCAGGCGGAATGCCGCGACAAGATTCGTTCGGCATCGGGCTTCTTGCTGTCACTGGTGAACAACGTGCTGGACATGAGCAAGCTGGAGTCGGGCGCCATCGAGCTTGAACACAAGCCGTTCGACCTGGTGGAGCTTTCGCGCGACACCGGCGCCATCCTCATGTCCCAGGCGGCCGAGCACGGCGTCAGCGTGATTACGGGCGATAAGGGCGGCGTGAAGATAGAGCGCCATCTTGTACGTGGGCGTTTCGGCTTGCGGAACGGATGAAGCGGCTGCGCCATCGGCGGACGCGCTGTCGGCAAGCGCGGGCGCAGGCCAGCAAAACGCCAGGCAGATGGCAAGCAGCAGAGACAAAGCGCGCAAGGGGTATGCGTGGGCAATACGTTCCATAGCGGGCCCTTCCTATCGTCGGCAAGCGACGAGGTTGGGTGCGGCCTGCGGGCAAAGTGCACCGGGCTGCGGCGTTCGGGGCTATACTGGTGCGCTGTTGCATTTGCGCCGGAAGCGGCGCCGAACGGAAGGATTCGCATGCTTGCATTGCACGTACTGGCCAGCGGAAGCTCGGGAAACGCCGCCGTGGTGGAAAACGTTGTCACAGGCGCGGGCGTGCTCATTGACTGCGGCATCTGCAAACGCGACTTCCTTTCCCGCTGCGACCAGGCCGGATTCAACCCTGCGCGCATCGAGGCCGCTTTCGTGACGCACGAGCATGGCGACCACGTCAAGGGCCTTGGCGTGGTGCTGCGCGGCCTGGCGAAGCTGGGTTGCCAGCCGCCAATCTACGTGGCGCGCGGCTGCGTGGCGAACAGCGATGCGCTGGCGAAAGTGGCCGAAGCGTTCGAGGTGCACGAACTTGCGGCCGCGGCGGGCGCGGTGGCTACCGCAGGAGCGGACGTGGGTGCCATCGAGGCCGCGGCGCGCGCAAGCGCCATCGAGGCCGCGGGGGTGCGCGTGATCCCGTTCGCCACCAGCCACGATGCGGCCGCGTCGTTCGGCTTCCGCATCGAGGACGCCGCCGACGGCGACGCCATCGGCTACCTGACGGACTCGGGCGTGGTCACGCCCGCGGCGCACGCGGCGCTGGCCGATGTACGCATCCTGGCGCTTGAGAGCAACCACGACCCGAAGATGCTGGCCGCAGGCCCCTACCCCTACGTGGTCAAGCAGCGCATCGCGTCGGACGCCGGGCACCTGTCCAACGGCCAGGCGGCCGCCGAGCTTGCCGCGCTGGTGTCCGCAAGCCGCGCCGCAGGCCAGCGCGAGCCGCAGACGGTGGTTGCCATGCACATCTCGCAGAACAACAACGAGTATTCCCTGGCCAAACGCACGCTTGAAGCCGCACTCGCCGAAGCCAACTGCGCCGCCGACGTGCTATGCGGCTACCAAGCTCGCCTCACCAGCGCGCGATAACGGACGCAATCGCGGTTGTCCCTTGCCGCGCCCGCTTCGGGAAGATGGTGACGCACCCTTCGGGCGCTATCGATTTGGGGGCTGTATCAAAAGTGATTTCGATACAGCCCCCTACGGGCTCAACCTGCGGGACCCGACAAGGTGGGACAAAGGGACTGTTCCTTTGTCCCACTTTCTTGCTCTACAGGCTTTCGCGGAAGATGGCGATGATTTCTTCGCGGGTGAGTTTGCGGTAGCCGCCTTCCATGACGAACGTGGCGTCGGCCAGCGTTTCCAGCATGGACTCGTCGCAGCCCAGCTCAGCGAGGTTCATGACGCAGCCGATTTCGCGCATCCACGCTTCCATAGCGTCGAGACCCGCGGCGGCCAGCTGCTCGTCGGCTTTGCCCGCGGCGTCGATGCCCCACACGTTCTGCGCGAATCGCGCGAACTTCGGCAGGCCCGCGTCCATGATGTAGCGGTAGTACGGCAGCGCGACGGCGGCCAGCGTCATGCCGTGCGTGGCGTCGGTGACGGCGGAAACGGCCTGGCCAAGCATGTGCACTTCCCAGTCCTGCGCCTTGCCGCAGCCCACAAACGTGTTGAGCGCCCACGCGGCCGTCCACATAATGTTGCTGCGCGCTTCGTAATCCTCGGGGTTTGCCACCGCCGCGCGGCTTGCCTTCACCAGCCCGCGCATGAGGCCCTCCATGATGTAGTCGGACGTGTTGTCGTCGGTACCCGAGAAGTACTGCTCGGTAATGTGGTTCATGATGTCGAAGATGCCCGCGACCATCTGGTATTTCGGCAGGCTGTATGTGAACTCGGGGTTCATGATGGCGAATTTCGGCGCAACGTCGGTGCTGAACACGTGGCCGATTTTCAGGTTCTGCTCGTGGTTCGTGATGACCGAGCCGCCGTTCATCTCCGACCCGGTGCCGGCCATGGTCAGCACCACGCCGACAGGGATGATCTCGCACGTGGGCTCCTCGAAGCGGGCGAAGTACTTCTCCCAGGGGTCATCGTCGCAGTTCATGGACACGGACACGGCCTTCGCGTAGTCGGCGCACGAGCCGCCGCCCACGGCCAGCAGGAAGTCAACGTTGCGCTCGCGCGCGATTTTCACGCCCTCGCGCAGCTTGTCGGCCGTGGGGTTCGGCATGACGCCGGCGTCCTCGACCACCGTTTTGCCCGCAGCCTCAAGTGCAGCGATGACCTGGTCGTAAATGCCGTTGCGCTTGATGGAACCGCCGCCGTAAATCAGCTGCACGGTTTGACCGTACTTCGCCAACTCCTCGGTAAGGGCGGACATGGCGTTCTTGCCGAAGTGCAAGCGCGTGGGGTTGCAATAGGTGAAGTCGCCGAGCATAGGGACGTTCCTTTCCTTGATATTGCGTTTGGTGACGTTGCGTCACTTGTCTTGGTTTGCAGTTTACGCAACGACGTGTCACTTGTAAAGGATTGAGCGACGTAACGTCACGTATTCATCACCTACGCGCATGCACGTTCGGCGGTGTGCTATAGTGCTTGCAAAACAAGATGGGCACGATGCAAACCATGCATGAACAGGGACGATACGCCCCCACCGGGCAGGCTGGAACGGCTCGTTCGCAAGGCACTTCGGGCTTTGCGGCAAAACCGGCAATCATCGGGCAACATCGCGCCTGGCCTTCGCGCGACGTTGCGCCAAGGCGCCGGGGTGCGGCGGAAAACCCAGGGTGCGAAGCATTTGCCCCTTAAGAACAGAAACGGAAAGCGGTATGGCAGATTATATTCGAGCACGGAGCGATGAGCAGAAGGCAGAGCGGTTAGCGCAGGTCAAAGCCGCGCTGGTGCACCAGTTCGCCACGCGGCCCTACCACGAGATCACGCTGACCACCTTGGCCGACGAGCTGGGCTGGTCGCGCACGAACCTGTACAAGTACGTTTCCACGAAGGAAGAGATTTTCCTGGCCGTGGTGGGCGACAAACGCGATGCGTTCATGGGCGCCATCATGGCCGCGCTGCCGGCTGGATGCGGATTCGACAACGCCACCATCGCCACGGTGTGGGCCGGCATCGCCGCGGCTCACTACGACTATTTCCGCTACGCTGACCTGCTGTTTTCCGTCATCGAGACCAACGTGGGCGCCGACAAGCTGCGCGAGTTCAAGCGCGGGTACTACCAGATTCTGGAGCCGTTTTCCCAGCAGCTGGCCGGTGTGCTGCACATTGCGCCCGAGCGCGTGGAGGCCTTCACGAACACCATCCACTTCCACGGCGTGGGGCTGGCCGGGTCGTGCCTGAACAACCCCGTGGTCAAGCAAGTGATGGCCGAGCTAGGCGTCACGCCCGCCCCCATCGACTTCCAAGCCGAAATGCACGACTTCGTCGCCATGACGCTGGCCTGGTACCAGGAACATCCGACGAAATAGCCGGCTTTTCACCCTTTGCCGCCAAAAAGTTCGGAAATGCGTTCAGGATTTCACTACGATTCCAAAGGCAATGTATCGAACGAAGCATTATAGGTCATAAACTAGCCCCGTCCGTCTTCGACCAATTGCTTTGCGAGCGCAAAAAGGCGCAACGTAACGCATTACCGAATTGTTTGGCAGCAACGGGCGAAAATAATAGCAACTTCAAGCAGCCATGGCTTTGGGGCGAGATTCATGCAACAAGTTCCACCCAGAAAACCAATCCGCGTGACCAGCTTAAGCCACCAAGCCACCCATCCGGCTACCCCCTGGCTTCCCCCTCGTCCCAGGGGTGCGAGGTGAGGTGCCAGCCTCCGCAGTAGGGGCATTCGTAGATATGCAGGCCGCGTTTGCCGCAGCGTTCGCACCAGGCAAGGTTTTCCTGCGCCTCGGCACGCGTGGCGTAGCGGTTCTTCGAGTCGCAGGCTTTGTAGCGCTGCGCGGCATCGTGCTCGGCCGCCGCTGCGGCGCGGCGCGAATCCTCGCGCGCGAACGCATCGTCAAGCGAGCTGAAATCACCCAGTGAATCGAAATCACTCAACGCGGCGTTGAACTGGGCTTTCTCCTTCGCCCATGATGACCGATTCTTCTTCGACGCCATTTTCCGCCCCCAATCAAGCTCTTGCTGCTGCCACTATCTTACGCGCCAAACCCCTCGCAAAGGCGCCAACAATTCCAAAAATCGCTCATGTATGTGATTTAACACGAACCGCCGCAGTATTAAGAAAAGTTGCAAACTCCTGAACTGGGGAAACGCAACGCCATATCGCGGTTGACCTTACGAGCGCGCAACAAATCACATACATGAGCGATTTTTCGTTTGCGACCCCAGCGCCAAGCGCCACACAGAGCCTGAACGGTTTGGGAAAGCGGTTCAGAAGCCCCGCAAGCGCGTTGGGCAATGTGCTTGCGGGGGTTTGGACCACATATTGCAGCTCTTTGCGCAGAAGCGATGCGCTGCAGGGCCTTTCGTGCAACAAACGCCCGACCCCGGGCCAGGCCATACGCACAACCCTTGCACGCTGCAAGCAGACGCCGCAGCAACTTCCGCTTGCAAACAAAATGCGCCCGCGTGCACGGGGTGGCACGCGGGCGCATTATGCAAACACTTGCGAGGCTTCGGTTCTTGCTTCTCGCTTTTCGTCTTGCTTCTCGGTTTTCGCTTTCCGCTATTGCTCGAAATCGACGTCCTTGCTTTCGCGGAAGAACAGCAGCGCTACCAGGGCAACTGCGGCCATGCCGCCCATGTACCAGCCAAGCGCCTGGATGCCGAACGTCATGACCAGGGCCGATGCGATGGTCGGGGCGAACGCGCCGCCGGTGATGGCCGCCAGGTTGTAGCTCAGGCCAGCTCCGGAGTAGCGCACCTTTGCGGGGAACAGCTCGGGCAGGTAGCTGCCGCAGGGGCCGAAGATCGTGCCCATGCAGGCGAACCCGACGCACAGGAACACCATGATGGCGGCAACGTTATGCCCGCCCAGAAGCAGCGGAGCCACGAACGAGAACACGAGCGTGCACGCATTGCCCACCAAAAGCACCGGCTTGCGGCCGCGCTTGTCGGCGGTCAGGCAACCAACCAAGATGAACCCGGCGAAGAACACGACCGACACCATCTGCATGCCCAGGTACTGCTGCTGTGTGAAGCCGAGTGTCGAGGTGCCATACGAAAGCGACCAGGTGCCAAGCACGTAGAACAGCGTGTACGTGATGGACATCGTGCAGGTGCCAAGCACCACGCGGCGCCAATGATGGCACAGATCGCGCAGCGGGGTCTTCGTGGTGCGCTGCTCGGCGGCGGCCTTCTTGTAGACCGGCGTCTCGCTCATGCGCAGGCGCACGACCAGGCCGACGATCACCAGCAGGCAGGAAAGCAGGAACGGGATGCGCCAGCCCCAAGCAACCATGGCGTCGGCGGGCAGCATCGTGTCAAGCAGCAGGTTCACGCCGTACGCGCAGAAGAAGCCGATCGGGGCGCCCAGGTTCGGGAAGCTACCGAACAGCGCGCGCTTGTTGGTCGGCGCGTTCTCGGTGGCCACCAGCGCGGCGCCGGACCACTCACCTGCAAGGCCAAGGCCCTGGCAGGCGCGGCAGACGCACAGCAGCACGACCGCGGCCGGGCCGAGCACATCGTAACCGGGCAGAAGGCCGACGCAAAACGTTGCGGCGCCCATGAGCATCAGGGCTGCGACTAGGGTTTTCTTGCGACCCAGGCGATCGCCGAAGTGCCCGAACAACAGGCTGCCGAACGGGCGCGCCAAGAAGCTGACGGCGAACGTGACGAACGCCAGCAGCGTGGCCAACACCGGGTCGGACTTCGCCACGTCGGTGAAGAAAATGAGCCCGAAGTAGCTGGCGGCGGCGATGGAGTAGCAGTAGTTGTCGTAGAACTCGATGGCCGTGCCGACCATGGACGCCACCATGACCTCAAGCGTGGAGTCGCGCTTCACGCCGGGCGCTGGCGCGGCAACCGCGCCGGCGGACGCGCCCGCCACCGCTGCGGCGGGCTTGCCGCACGGGGCCATGGCCATCATGCTCCGGCGCACGCCGGATGCTTGCGCGCCTTCATCGGCGCGGCAACCGCTGCCTGCCGGTGCGCCGGCAGCAGCGCCGGCGCAGGCGGGTTTTGCGCCGCCCATGCTTGCGAGCGTGTTTTTCACCCCTTCGAACAGGGGCTTTCGTGTTGATGGATTCGCCATTTCCTTGCCTTTCCTCTGTGCGACACCCTGAGGGCGCCGCCGCTTCCCGACGACCGATCCCGTTATCATCGGAAGCTGTTTGAGAAAAACGGCGCGGCTGGTTCGGCGAGAAATGAGCAGGCTGTGTGTGATGGCAGTATGCTTAAAAGGGAATGCCAACGTTGTGGGGAGCAACGCTGCGCCGCGTATCGGCGCAAAAGAAAGCCGGAGGCCGTTTTTCTCAAACAGCCTCCGGCGTGCAGGACCATCAGCTGCCCGAATTAGGGTTCGGGCAGCAACTTCGCAACCCGGACCCTACATAATCAGCAGGGTGGTAATCAGCGGGGTGTGCAGGTTGGTGCAGGTCATCATACTTCCTAACGTTTTGCTGGCGGCGCGGCGCTGCGGCCATTTGACCAGCGGTTTTGCATCTTGCGATGCAAAGTTTCAAGCGCCGGGGCGCTCGGTTGAAAGCCCGTTGCTTTCAACGCGCTCTATAATCGTCCTTTCGCCGCAAACGTCAACCCACAACCGACGCATCGTCACAAACCCTTGACATTTCCTAGAAGAGCACTTGGGTTTTAGGGAGTAGATAGCTGCAACTATCCAGAAGCCGTAGGGGATTTCGGCCAGAATTTCGGTTTGCGGCCGAGACTGTTCCGGCCTTTGCCAATGATTTCGGTTACAACTGAAACTACCTTCGGAATCGAGAAAAGTTTCGACTACAACTGAAACTTTTCCAGATTTAACTATCGTTTCAGTTGTGCCTGAAACTACTTTCATTTCCGGCCATAGTTTCAGGCATAGCTGAAACTATTGAAAGGTATTCCGCTGGCGTAGTATTCAACACAGGCAATCGGATTATCTACGAAGCCAGCCGCATCGTTCAAACGTTATCGTAACTTTAATGGCGTTTGCGTTACGACAACATACTCCATTGACCCGGGTTTATGCATCCGAGAGCAACGTTTCCTTAGGCGCAACCGCCAAATAAGCAACCAGCTTCGCCAGCAATCATCACTGTCAAGCAAACGAATAGCGGTGAAAATTGGGAGTTGCACTCCTAATTTTCACCGCTATTTAGCTTCCCAGGACAGCTAGGTTTATATCGCCCAGACCGGAATGGCCTGGACGTTGCGAGTAATCATGTACGGCTCAGCACTTAGGCATACCACGTTTCCGAAGCCAACCTCGTAGCCGGTCAACGCCTCAAGGCACGAGAAATTCTTCACCGCGTCACTTCCTACCATAGCTGCTTTTTTAATCTCGACGGGATGCAAAACGTGCCCCTGCTGAATCACCAGATCGATTTCCCGCTTCTTCGAATCGCGGTAGAACCACACGTCACGCATGTTTGCCCCAGCGTTCATATAGCTTTTCAAAACCTCAGAGACAACGAATGTTTCGAAAACATGCCCCGCCACAGCGCCCACCTTGAGCTGCTCGGATGTTGTCCAGCGCGTCAGATGGCACACCAGCCCCGTATCCATAAAATATAGCTTAGGCGTTTTGGTGAGGCTTTTCCCGATATTCGGCCAAAACGGCTCAACGATACGCACGATATTCGACGCTTGTAAAACCGAAAGCCACGAATCGACCGTCTTGCGATCAACGTCGATGTCGTTGCTAATGTCAGAAACGTTGAGCAGCTGCCCCGACCTTGCTGCACATGCAACCATGAAGCTGTAGAACTTCGCCTCATCCTTGACGTTCACCAGGTCGCGCACGTCGCGCTCGAGATACGCGCTCACGTAGTCAGCGTAATATGCATCCCAATCGACCTCGGGGTTTTGCAGCTCGGGCATCGACCCCCTGTGGATGGCCTCCCATATGTCGAAGCCTTCCGGGAGCGAGGTAATGTCCGCAGATTTCACTTTGTGGGGAACGAATCCATTCGGTGCTTCGGCGACGCCTAGCAGCTCGCGCAAGCTTAAAGACGGCATCTCGATGATGCGGATGCGGCCGGCAAGCGATTCGCTTACGCCCTTCATCAGGTGATACGTTTGCGAGCCGGTAAGGATTATCCGACCCTTTTCCTGCGACTGATCGACCACCCATTTGACAGCCGAGAATAGTTCGGGCACGCGCTGCACCTCATCGATTATCAAAGGAAGCTCTCGCGATTCGAAAAACAGCACAGAATCCTGCTTGGCCAGCGAAAACAGCCGGGGGTCTTCCATGGAGACATAATCGAAAGCGTCGCCGAAACGCTGTTGGAGCATGGTGGTCTTACCCACTTGGCGTGCGCCCGTCACCAGCACGACTTTGCCCTGCTTGAGCGTTTTATCGACGGTCGCTTCGACTTCACGATGCACGTACATGAAAGCCTCCTTGCTGCATCGATTGCTTACGACCATACAGTATAGCGGTGAAAATTGGGAGTTGTACTCCCAATTTTCACCGCTATAAGACCGTGTAAACAAAGTCGTTCTCCCGCAACGCATGGCGTAAGAGGACGGCCTTGAGATGAGTTTGCCGGAAACCCGCTATGATTGGTTCGCATTCAGGCACTACGCCCTGGCTGCGGCCGTTACTAGCGTACGCATGCGCGAAACTTCCGCGAGCATGCGTTTTGATTGGTCATCTCGCAGTATGAATGGATTTTCGGTTGCGTTTTCCCAGTTCAAACGATTGCGGTAAGTTCTGGCATAGTAACAATTCGTGTTAAAACGCATACTCGCGGAAGTTTCGCATCCCTGGACGCTATTCCGTGGGTTTTACGACCGTCAGCTGCATTTTGAACGGGGTGACGCCGCGCACGCTGTGGGGGCTGCCGGCGGTCATGACGATGGACTCGCCCGCGTTCAGCTGGTGCGGGACGTCGTTGACGGTGATCTCGCCGGTGCCTTCGAGCACGGTGATGAGCGCGTCGCCCGGCGCGGCGTGCGAGGACATGCCCTCGTCGGCGTCGATGGCGAACACCGTGACCTTGCAGCCCGGCGTCTGCGACAGCGTGAGGCTGTTCACCTTGCCGGCCTCAAGCTCCACCAGGTCTTTCAGGCCGAAAACCTTGCCGTGCTCCACGTTTTTGATGAGTTCTGCCATGATGATTCCTTTCGTTATCCGCGCCGTCTGCTGGCGGCGTTGTTGGTTTTGCTTTGCGAGGTCACGGTTGCCATAGGGGTAAGACAAGCTCCAATGGCGACCAGAAGGGGTCGGCTGTGAGTCTCCGGAGGCGCTTTAGGGAAACGCACTTTGCGCGGAACACGTGCCCGAGCCTTATTCCAGCTCCTCCACCTGACAAATGACCTGTCCCTTTGTCAGGTTTTGCTACTATTGCGCGTTGAGTTGCAGGAGTTTGAAGCCGTGGTCGTCGGCGCCTTCGACGGCGTGCAGGACGTGCGCCGGCACGCGCAGCACCTCGCCTGCGGCAAGCGTCACGCGCGCGTCAGGCAGCACCACGCATGCCATGCCCTCCACCAAGTAGTACAGCGTATCGCCGAAGTATTCCTCCTCGCTGACGCTTTCGCCCGGAGCGAACGCCAGCAGCGTCAAGTCGAACCCGGCGTTGCGCGTGAGCGCCATACTAGATACTTGACCTGGGCAAATATCGATCAGCTGCGCCAGTGATTGCGCGGCTTCGGTAGGCAAATTCCTCAGCGGCATGAAACCGCCTCCTTTCGCTTTGAGCCCTATGAGGGGTATGAAGCATTCAGAAACTCGCAAGAATGGCCACTCTTGGACGGTTTTTCGAGAAGCTGAATTGCGAAGGACGATTCGACCGCGGTTTTACGGCCATGAGTTTCAGCTTCCCATCTTTTTGTCCATTATGCCCACTCATAGGCTTCCATTCTGCTGGAAACAGAACAAAATGATACGCCCCGCAACGGCGTGGCATTCAGATTGTCGATTTTTTGGCAAACAGTGGCCATTTTGCCGACAACCTGAATGCAACTGCGCCGTTGCGACAGAAGGTACGCGATTGCAACCCGCGTAGGTGCGCGGGCGTGCACACCTACGCGGCAACATTGCAGCACTCACACGTAGTAGAGGAACGATCGCAGGCGCTCTTCGACGCTTTGGTCGAGCGCGCCGTCGAACGCCAGGTGCAAAAGCGGGGCCTTCGCGGGAATGCCCTTCAGGCGCAGCATGATGTCGACGTTCTCGTACGTAGACGCCACCTCAATCACGCCGTCCGCGCGGTCACCGATTTCCACCGCCTTTGCGTAGCGGTAGCGCGCGTTTGCGCCCGCGAACTGACCTAACGCATCAGTTGCCATCTGGCGCAACCCGTTGAATCCAGAGGATTCCGCAGCAGTTTCACACCGACCGTCAGAATCAGACCGCTCGAATTCGCCCCCCGAATCGCGAAGGGCCGCACAGCGGCACGCATACGGGGACGCCGCCCCCAGTGCGTCCGACACCTGCGCCATCATGTCGGCGAGGCGGGCAAGCAGCGCGCGCCACTCGTCCTGCGGCAGCGTGCGCTGCTCGGCGCCGAACAGGGGGTTCACTTGCACGTCAGCGCCAACCTCAAGCGGGCCGGTTGCCAAAGCCGCCGCGGCAGCGCCGTGGTCATGCGAGCCGTCGCACCCGCCGAGCGCGTTCGCGCAAGCGGCCTGGCAACCAGAGGCCAACGCCTGCACATCGGCGATGGTGAGCTCCTGGTCGAGATCGGCAAGCGCAGGGGCGGGAACCGTTGCCGCGGGCACGCTGGCGGAAGCAGAAGGCGCGGGCATATCAACGAGCGCGGCCGACGAACGCTTCGCGTCGACAGCCGAATCCTGCGCCGACGCGGAAGGCGTTGCCGCGGGCACATCCGGCAAGCCGACCGTTTTCGGGGTGCCGGTTTCGCCGAGCATGGGCATAAGGCCACCCACCACCTTGGCGTGTTTTGCCTCGTCGCAGCCGTCTTCCCAGATGAACAGCAGGTATTCGGCGAAGGGGGCGCGCACGACGCGATAGCCTTCCGCCTCCAGCTGCGCGAACAGCCCGCCCGTCAGCTCATCGCCCGCAACAAGCGGCCACTCGCCCACCACCGCAAGCGTTTTGCGGGCGCCGCCTGCTGCGGGACAAGCATCGCGGGCAGAGACATCGGAGGTCTTGAGCCGCAGCTCCTCTGCTGCATCACAGTTGGGCGAAGCCGAAATGTCAGAGGTTTTCACCTCCACATTACGCGCGCAGCTTGAACCGAGATCCTTCGAGGATGCGGTCGCGCCAGCGCCCGCCGCAGCGCCAACTTCGCACGCCGCAGCGAGCACGTCGTCAAGCGACAAATTCGGCTTTGCCAGGCGTTTGCGCAGGTCGGGTCGTGCTTCCGGCGCCGCTGCCCACACGACATCGCCCGCCAGCATGTGCACGAAGAAGCCCTCGGGGTCGTCCAGATTGCACGGCAGCAGCTCCACGTCAGGCGCGATTACGCGCACATCAGCGTAGCCCTTCGCGTCAAGCACGCTGCGCACCACGCGGTCGAACTGCCCATCGGCCTCGCCGCCCTGCGATGACGGCAGCAGCAACTGCTGCACGGGACCTTCCGCGCTCGCACTTTCCGCGGCCGCCAAGCTCACGCCCAGCAGGCTGGCGAACGAGTAGTATTCCTTGCTGGTGCACTCCTTGCGGCCCAGCTCGAGCGTCTGCGCGTTCGGCACAAGTTCGCACACCGAAATCCCCTGGTCGCGCAGCCATTGCGCCGCCAGCGGCCCATACGGCCCGAACGACGGCAGGCCCGCCAGCTCGCCTTTGCGCACCGGCTCGCACGCCGAATTCACCACGCACGTCGACGTAGGCGCCCCGCGCAGATCGGCCGCCTCGTAGTGCTCGATCGCGTTCAAAAACGCCTCGACGCGCGTTTCCACGCCCACCTTCGAGTAATGCTCGTCCATCTCGATCTGCAGGTACGGTTTGCCAGCCATTTCCTCGGCGAACAGGTGGCTGATCATGGTATCGGGCCCGCAGCCGTGGTTCGTCAGGTACACGGCGAACAGGCGCGGGTCGCGGCGCACCAGCTTCGCGCCCGAGAGGATGTGCTGCCCGAACGGCCACACCACGCCCGGATAATCGGCGGAAATCCCCAGGTCATGCGCGTGCAGATGGCTGACCGTGATCACTTTTTGCCCGCGGTCGAGCAGCAGGTCGGGAATGCCCATGTTCAGCGCCGGGTCCACGATGCCGTAATTGCGCGTGATGATGACGATGACGCGCTCGCCGGGCTTCAGGCTGGCCAGCAGCTGGTCGCCCAGCTCTTCGGTTTTGCGCGTGAATTCCGTGACCGCGAACCCGCCGGCCAGCATGGCGCGCGCCGTTTCCTGCGGCGTGCGGCCCAGCTGCGCGCCCACCTCCAGCATCACCTCGGCCATGGCTCCCTGCCCGAAATCCAGGTTCATCTGGGGATTCAGCAGCGTGATGCCGTGGCCTTCGTAGTCGAGTTCCTTCGCCACGATGGCCGGAATCGACTGCATGTACGTGCACGCGTAGTTGTGCGGCACCGTTGATTTCAGGTGGCGAATGGTGTGCACGCTGGGCATAAACACGTAGTCGACGCCCGCGTCAAGCAGCTGCGCCATGTGCCCGTGCACCAGCTTGACCGGGTAGCACGTCTCGCCCTGCGCGCTGGCCTGCGCCAAGCGCACCGTTTCCTCGTCGGACGCGTCGGTGAGCACCACGTTGAAGCCGAGCTGCTTGAAGAACGTGTTGGCCATGGGAAACAGCTTGTGCAGCATGAGGGCGCGCGGGATGCCGACGGTCTTCTTCGCCGGGTCGCGCTGCGGGTCGTAGCCCTCCAGGTACATCTCGTCGACTTTGTGGAAGAACGCGCGGTTCGCGGCAATCTCTTCCGGATCGACGCGGTGCGCTGCGTGCGAAGCGCCCGAAAGGTCCCAACCCTTGAAGTTCGAAGGCGGGAAGGTTTTATCTGCGGTTACACCGGTTTGCACCGACAGGACGCCCTGCGCTTCAGCGGCCAGCAGGGCCGCGCCGACGGAGCCCGAGACGGCGAAGTACGGGCTGACCGTAAGGTCGTCGCCTGCGTACGCGCGAAACGCCGCCACGATGGCGGGGTTGTAGGCCACGCCGCCCTGCAGCACGATGCGACGGCCCACCGGCTTGTTGTTCACCACCTTGTGCAGGTAGTTGCGCACCACCGACAGGCACAGGCCCGCGGCCACCTCGGGTTTCGTAGCGCCTTTCGCCAGCGCGGCGTTGATGGCCGTTTCCACGAATACCGTGCAGCGTTCGCCCAGGTCAACGGGATGCTCAGCCGAAAGCGCCAGCGCGCCGTAATCGGACAGCGCAATGCCCAGGCGCGCGGCCTGCTCTTCGACGAAGCTGCCGGTGCCCGCCGCGCACACCTTGTTCATCTGGAAGTCGGCCACCTGCCCCGCCGCCAGCCCGATGTACTTCGAGTCCTGGCCGCCGATCTCGAACACGGTGTCCACCAGCTGATCGGCCGCCGCAGCGGCGCGAGCCTGCGCGGTGATCTCGTCGCGCACGGCATCGGCCCCGATAAGGTTGCCGATCATGGTGCGCCCGCTGCCCGTGACGCCCGCGGCCACCACGTGCGCCCGGCCACCCACGCGCTGGGCAAGCGAGGCCAGGCCATCGCGCACCGCCTGCTTGGGGTTGCCGCGCGTACGCAGGTACTGCGCGTCAAGCAGCACGCCGTCAGTGCTGATGAGCACCAGGTTCGTGCTGGTCGAGCCCACGTCCACGCCGAGCGCCACCGGCACAGGCTGGCCCGCGGCCAGCGCGTCCACGGCTGCCGAGCGCGGCACCGCGCTGCCGTCGTAGGCGGGCGCACCAGCAGGGTTCCACGGGCTGGGGGCCAACGCGAACCCGCGGTTCGGCGTGCAATCCACGTGCGGTAAGCGCGGCAGGCGCGCAAGATCGTCAGCCTGACCAGCGCTTTCGCCACCAAGTGCCGCCCGCAAGGCAGCAAGCTGGGCATCCGCCTCCCCTGCTTCCGCGGCTGCAAGCGCCGCGCCCACTGCCTGGGCGTTTACCAGCTGCGGGTCAGCCAAAAGCTCGTCTTCGCCCAAGTCGAACACCTCGCGCACGGCGCGCACAACGCCGGCGTTCAGCAGCGTGCCGCCCGCAAGCGCCAGCGGCTTTTCAACCGGAAGACTGCGCACGATAGTGGCCTTGAACGCCTTGACGGTGGCGTGGCACAGGCCTTGCAGGATATCCTCGACGGGCACGCCCTCCTGCTGGCGATGGATGATGTCGGTTTTCGCGAACACGCTGCAGCGTCCTGACAGGCGCGGTACGCTTTGCGCGCGTGTCACCAGGTCAGAGTAGCTGTCAAGCGGCAGGCCCAGGCGTTGCATCTGGTCCTCGAAGAAGCTGCCGGTGCCTGCCGCGCAGCTTTCGTTCATGGCGAACTCCGGCGCCGCACCAGACGCGAAACCGGTGGCGAACACGCCGGACTGCGCGCCCATCTGCATGACGCATGCCGCCTGCGGGGCCAGCGCGCGCACGCCCTTGACCAGGGCGGGAACCTCTTCGAGCTCGCGAAGCCCCGGAGCCAGCGCGCGCACCATGCCCGCACCGCTGCCCGTGACCGCCACGCCGCCGCACGCGCTAAGCGGCAGAGGCCGCGACGTGGCGGAAATTGCGGAAGCGGCGGCAGGCTTGTTTCCACAAGCGCCTTCGTCTCCGGCGCGACCGCCCGCCTCCGGCGCAACGCGCGCGCCGGGTTCGTTTTCCCCATTCGCCAGCTCATCAAGCAGCGCCCGCAAGCACGGCAGCGGCGAACCCTGGTGCGCGCGGCGCAGCACGCGCACCACCGCGCCCGCCGCGTCGACCGCCGCAACCTTCACCGACGACGCCCCGATATCGATTCCCACGTAATACACGCGCTGCTCCTTCACATCACTTTGCTTCAACCGCAATCCGACCGCCCGCAAATCCGCTATCCTTTGGCCTTGAACGCTTCGAATTCGGCGAGGAACTCGTCGCGATCGAGGCTGCGCACTTGGCAGACGTCCTCGAACGTCACCAGGTCGACGATGGGGTTGTCCAGCGAGAACGGGAAGCCTTTCGACTGCAAAAACACCTCAAGCTTCGGCTCGTCAGCGCACAGTTGGCGCATGGTTTTCGTTGTATCCATATCCTTGTCCTTTCGGAATCGATTGCCTCAAAACGCCTGGTCAACAGCTATCGAACGCACGCCGCGAACTTCCCGCGCTCCCAAAGCGCGCATCGCCACCTCGCAGAGCGCCGGCGCAATCCAGGTCCGCCCGATGGTCCCGCGCGCAACCGTTGGCGCCGCGCTCGCTCACGCCGTCCCCACACCGCCGTCTTGCACGTCCACCAGGTTGATGCGTTCGGCGCCCAGCAGGCGCGCGTCGTCTTCGCCATGCGTGGCCACCAGCAGCGTGCGTCCTGCGCGGTGGCGCAGCGTGAACGCGATGACCTTCTCCTTCGTGGCCTGGTCAAGGCCGGTGAACGGCTCGTCAAGCACCACCAGGTCGCTGGGAAACGCCACGGCCCGCGCAAGCGACACGCGCCGCCGCATGCCACCGGACAGCTCCATGGCCGGCTGGTTCAGGCAATCGGGCGGCAGAATCTCGGCCAACAGGTCGCGCACGTCAGCGCGACGCGCGCTCGGCGGCAGCACCAGCGCCACGTTCTCCACGGGCGTCAACGTTTCGCACAGGCGGTCTTCCTGGAACATCATGCTAATGCGACCTGGGGAAACGCCGCGAATCTGCCCCGCATCGGCGCGTTCAAGGCCCAGCAGCACCCGGAACAACGTCGTCTTGCCACTGCCCGACGGCGCCATGAGGCAGCGCACGCCGCCGCCCGGCAGCGTGAACGTCGCGCGCCGCAGCACCTCGTTGGCCCCGTACGCCTTGCAAACCCCATCGAACTCCACGTCCGCGAACGTCCTAAATAGCCCCACGCTACTCGCCTCGCTTCCCGATTAGCCCGCCAAGCGGACGGTTCGCACGCTTCAGCAGCGCCATGAACGCCTTCTCGAACAGCACCGATGCCACCATCACCACCACGGTCCACGCCAACAGGTCGGGCGTGTCCAGAAACGTGCGTGCCGTGGCCATCTCCTTGCCGATGGACGGCTTCGGCGTGGCCAAAACCTCGGCCATGATGCCGCTTTTCCATGTCATGCCCAGCGAAATCTTCGTGCTGGACAGCAGAAACGGCATGAACGCCGGACGGTACACGTACAAAAACGTGCGCCACCGCGACAGCCCGTACACGCGCGCCATCTCGAGCATCTGCTTGTCCACGCTTTCGAACCCGGTGACCATGTTCGTGTAGATGAGCGGCAGCACGATGAAGAACGCCAGGAAAACCGTAAGCGCCTGGTTGCCCACCCAAATGAGCAGCAAGATGATGAACGACGCCACGGGGATGGTGCGCAGCAGGCTGATGATGGGATCGATGAAGTCGCGGAACAGCCTCACGCGGCACGCCACCAGCGCCAGCAGGAACCCGACGACGAACGACAACAGAAACCCCAGCGCGATGCGCCCGAAGCTGGCACCGACGATCATCCAGAAGTTCGGCATGACCACCTGGTCGGCCAGCGCCTGCAGCGTGCGGATGGGACCGGCAAGCACAAGGCGGTTGTCGACCACGCGGTCGAGTAGCTCCCACACCACCAGCCAAAACGCGATGATGGCCGCCTTGCGGGCGAACCGCTTGCGCGCGTCGCCCGCCCTGGTGGCCGCACGGCGCTCGGCGGCGGCGCGCTCGGCATCCAGGATGCGGGTTGCCTCTTCGGCATCCATAAGCCCTTGCGCCTGCATCACGCGCACCACCTGGGATTTCTGCACGCCCAGGCTGGTGAGCATGCCCATGATTTCCTCGCGATCGACACCTTTGGCACAGGCCGTCTGCATCATGAAGCCCATCTGCGAGTCGGCCATGCCGTTTTGGCGCACCATCTGCGCCATCATGGCCACCTTCTCCTCGGGCATGCCCACCTTCGCGGCGATAGCGGCGAACTGCATGCGCGGCTCGTCGTCGCCTACCGCGCCGCGGGGCACGCCGCCCCCGCGCCCCACCAGGGATTTCACCTTCTCGAACATGGCGGCGCTACTTACCCGAGGCCGTGCCGCCGAAGGCTTCGATGGCCGCCTGCGCATCTGCCGCCGAAGCGGTTACGCCATTGTTGCCGGTGCCGGCGCTGCTTTCGTGCTGCGTTGCCTGCTCAAGGCCCGCTTGCAGGAAGCGCTCGTCAAGCTGGCCTTCCGGCGGCAGGTAGTAGAAGTCCTCGCCGGGCATCTTGCCGCCGATGGAGTCGGGGTTTGCCAGGTACAGCTCGTGCAGAAAGCCCGACAGCGCCGTGCGCATCTGCTCGCCCGTCAGGTTCACCATGGAGATGTAGGGCATGGCGTCAAGCGCCACGGAATTGTTGAGGAACGTGCCCAACTCCTCCTGAAGCGCGGCGGCGTCGCCCATGTTCGCAAGCGTCCAGCTCACCGACTGGCCGGCCATGTTCAGATACTCCACCACGGCCTGCTCGTGCTCCTCCAAAAACTGGCGGTTGACGATGGTAGTGGTGGTGACGGCCTGGCTGCCCGTGTCGGCGAACGCGCGGTCCCACTCCACCGTCAGGTCGATGGGGATGTACAGCGGGTTGACCAGGATTTTCGCCAGGGAAACGAACGGCTGCGGAAGAATGGCCACGCACCCGTCCTGCTGCTGCATCATGTTGAGCACCTCGAGCGGGCTGGACTTGAACTCTAGGTTGAACGTGCCGTCCAGCCCGTTTTTCGCCAGCAGCGCCTCGATGGTGTACTCCGGCGTACCGCCCTCGCCGTAGCTGTAGACGGTGCGCCCTCGCAGGTCGTCGAGCGTTGCCACCGATTCGTCGTTGGTCATGACATACAGCACGCCCAGGTTGTTCACGCTGATGACCTCGTAGCGGTTCTTCAGCTCGGCGTTGTTGTACAGGATGGGGCCGATGTTGCTGGGCAGCGTGCAGATGTCGTAGTCGCCCTTGTTGAACAGCGCCGAGAGGCCCACGTAGTCCACGCCGTTGGGCTCGAACGTGAAGTTGTTGAACGTTTTGCCCGCCTGAGCAGCCACAATAAACTGCGACAGCCCCATAGACGGCGGCCCCATGATCAGCCCCACGCGCACGTCGCACGCATCGGGGCTGCCCATAAGATCGCGCGACTCGACGCGCGTGGAGAACGTGGTGCCGTCGCCGGCAGCGCCCGCACCCGCGCCGCTGCCCGCCGCCGAGCCCTGCGCGCCCTCGCCCGCCGAGCAACCGGAAAGCCCCAGCGCCGAAAGCGCCGCCACACCCGCAAGCGCCGCGAAACCGCGGCGCGACATGTTCGGATACGCCATATCCAACCCGCCTTTCGAGGGGAAAGGCTTCACGGGGAAACGCGAAGGCACCGCAGCGCGAACGCAATACAACCGCGCAAGCAGAGCCACGCCTCAACAAAACGCCCCGTCAAAGCCGCTTTTATACACGGCTAACTAGTCTAGTTAAACATGGCGAATTTGTCAGTGACTTATGTTACCGACAAGCAACTTCACAAGAAAAGTTTCACATGGGAAATCACGAACGCAAAATGGGACAGAGGACCAGCCCCTTTGCCCCATTCACGCGGCGAACTCGATGCTGCCTCCAACGCTACAGCAAGTACACCAAACGCACGCGCCTCTGACCTGGGCCATACACGAAAGGCACGGTCTGAAACAACGGTTTTATACACGATTAGCACGATCTCAGCTATGCCATCCATACACGAAAGGCACGGTAAACGGATTCAATCCGCCCACCCTAAAACCCCGGGATAGCGGCTTGTAACGTTTTTCGAATGATTTACCCCTATATCTGTAACGTTTTTCTCAATGTTTAGACCCTATCTTGTAACGTTTTTCGTAACGAAATTCCGCTTGAAACCACATCCATTCCTTGATACAACAATTTGTTCTAGTCTTGACTTCGCTAGTTTACGCGAACGCATAAATCGCACCGCATCGTCCCTTGATTTATGCGTTCGCGTAAACTACTCTACCGCACATACGAATTTTCGCGTTCGCATAAATCGAAGGACTCGTCATGCAACAGATCGCAACCTCCGCGGACATCGGAAGCCTTATCCGCGCCGAGCGCAAACGCCAGGGCTTCACGCAAACCGAGCTTGCCGGCCTTTGCGGCGTCGGCCTCACGTTCCTGAGCAACCTTGAAAACGGCAAGCAAACGGCCGAACTCGGCAAAACGCTCAACGTGCTCACCATGCTCGGCATCGACCTATTCGCCGAAAGGAGGGGGTAATGACGCAGCTGCACATCTCGCGAGTCGAGCTTGCATCCCCGCAAGAAATCGGCACGCTCTCGCTCGACAACGGCGCGTTCGCCTACAGCGAGACCTACCTTTCCTCGCCAAACCCCGTTCCCCTGTCGGCCTCGCTGCCGCTGCGAAGCCAGCCTTTCCCCGAATACGCAGCGCGCCCCTACTTCGAAGGCCTTTTGGCGGAAGGCCCGGCCCGCGCTCAGCTTGCCGGGGCGCTTGGGGTCAGGGAAGACGACTACTTATCACTGCTTGAAGCCTGCGGGAAGGACTGCATCGGCGACATTCTTGTCAGCCGGCAACCGCCGACCGTTTCCCGCGGCGAATACCTCCCTTTGACGTTTAGCGACATGCGAAACCTTCTATCGGATTCGGCGAACCTTGCGGAAAATAACGCGGCGCTGCGCCTGTCGCTTGCCGGAACGCAAGGCAAAACGGGCCTTGCGCATCTGCCCGGACACGCCAACGACAGCGGCTGGCTAGAACCAAGCGGCATAGCTGCGACCACCCATATCCTCAAGACCAGCCGCATGCGCGACATCCCCGAAAATGAATATCTTTGCATGAAAGCCGCAACCGCATGCGGGATAGAAACGCCCCACGTCGAGCTTATGGACTTCCCGCTACCCACCCTTGCCGTCGAGCGCTTCGACCGCAAGGCAAGCCTCGATGTAAACGGCCAGCTTTCCGTAGCTCGTCTTCATCAGGAAGATCTTGCCCAGGCGCTCGGCATGACCCCCGCCTCGAAGTATGCGGAAGTTGAAAGAGGAACCATCCCGGCCATCGCACGATTCCTGAAACGTTGCAGCGTCCAGCCCGCACGCGACGTCGCCGCGTTTGCGCGGATGCTGTGCTTCGCCTACGCAATCGGCGACTGCGATGCCCACCTGAAAAACTACTCCGTGCTGATCCAAGATGCCGCGCACGGAGCCTACCGCATCAAACTTGCGCCCGCCTACGACTTCGTCTGTACAACCGTTTTCCCACGATTCAGCCGCACTTTGGCAATGGTCATTGGAGGGGAACGGGAAATCGACGAGGTCGAACCATCGACGTTCAACCTGCTTGCAAGCGACCTTGGAATAACGAAAGCGGCGCTGCAAACCCTGGCCTGGCCGATTACCGAAAACCTCGCGAAGTCCATTGGCGCGGCAGGCAACGGGCATTCGGGAACCGTTCTCGCATCAACCCCGTATATCGCCGACGATCTTGTAGAAGACATGACGCCGCGCATCGAGGTCCTGAAGGCTTTCTGCGAACGCTAACGCGGCAGAACCGCGCCCAACACGCAAAAGGGCCCGCGGCGTTCATCACGTCGCGGGCCCTTCGTTCGCAGCAGCGCCACCGCGCTTGCTAGCGCATGCTACTTCGCGGCATCACCGGCCTCGCCGGCGGCGGGGCGCCTCTTGCGGCGGTAGGCGTACACACCGCCCGCCGCAGCGGCGGCAACCACCGCCGCAACCACGCAGCCGATCGCCACGGCCACCGCGGGGTTGGACGCCGCCGCTTCGGCCACGTCCTCGATCGCGCCGGCAACGCCGCCCTTGGCGCTGCCCGCCGCCTTGCCGTCGGCCGTCTTGCCAGCCGCGGCACCGTCGGCCTTCGCCGAACCGTCCTCAGCCGCCGCCAACGCAGCAGCCGCAGCGTCGCCAGAAGCAGCCACGCCGTTGGCGCCGTCCAGAATGGCCTGCGCCTCGGCGGGCAGCTGCCCGCCGCCGGAGGCCGGCAGCGTCGAGCCCAGGTCGACCTCCCAGTTCGTGGTCCAGGTGTGGTCCCACACGCCGTTGAAGATGCCCGCGGCGATGGTGCGCGCCAGCCAGCCGATGGTCACCGAAGAGGTGCACGTGCCGGCAAACGAGGTGCGCGACGCCGACGGCGTGCCCAGGTCGATGGTCACCGTGGAGCCGTCGAAGCTCACGCCCGAACCCCACACGTTGTTGATGGTCATGACCTTGTCCTGGATGACCACCGGGGCGCTCACCCAAGCATGGCCCGACGCGTCCACCGTCATGGTGGCGTTGTTGCTCACCGGCGTCGAAGGCGGGAAGCCGCCGTTGGTCAGGTGCGGGTTCAGCGGCAGGCCCGTGGTGGCCTTGTCGAACCACAGGTTGGCCGAAACCGTGTACACACCCGCGGCGAAATGCCCGTCGGTGGTGGTGCCCACCTCGGTCGACCCGCCCGGCTGAGCCGGCGAAGGCGCAGGCGTCGGGGTCGGGGTCGGATCAGGCGTCGGCGTCGGGTCCGGCGTCGGCTCGGGATCGGGATCGGGCACCGGATCGACGCCGTCGGGCAACGCCGAAGCAGGCAAGCTGCTGTAGTTGACCGACAGCTCCAAGGCGACGCTGCCCGAAGGCGCGATGTCCATGTCCAGCGGCACCGCATACAGCTTCGACCCGCTGAAGTAGTACGACTTCGCGCCCGTGACCATGTCGTCGGTCAGCTTCACCGAAACGTGGCTGATGCGCGTGTCGTACTTGCCATAGCTCCAAATGCTCGCGTCGGCCGGGGCCTTGCGCGTCACCTGCACGCCGGCAAGCTCGGCGCACGTGCCCAGCTCCTGCGTGGTGAACACGGGGTTCAGCACGTCAAGCTCCAGCGTCTTCGTGCCGTCGGCAGCCACCACCAGCGTCGCGTTCTTGGTAAGCGGCGTGGTGGGCGTGGTGGACACGACGCCCACGGGGTTGTTCCCGTCAAGCACCGGTTCGTGGCCGGCCTTGTCGGCGAACGGGTTGTTCGGGTTGTTCACGTACACCGTGGCCCCGGGGATGACCGGGTTGTACTCCCCCGGCATGCTCAGGTTCGCGGTAATGGCGTACGTGCCCGCCTTCAGCGTGCCCGAAGAGGCCCTCTCCACCTTCAGCGTGCCGCCCACGTACATGAACTCGTAGTTGGCGGCCGCACCGCCCGAAGGCACCAGCTCGTAGGACTTGCCCGCCTCAAGCGAGGCCGGCGCGCTCACGGAAGGCGCCTGGTAACCGGCTGCGGAAAGCGCCGTCTCGCCGCCCACGAAGCCCGTGACCTCAACGCCCAGGCCAGGCTTGGCGCCGGGCGAAACGGTCTCGCCGGCGTACGTTGCCACCAGCTTGGCCTTCGCGATGGACCACATCACCTCGACCGGGTCGACGGTGCCGTCGACCCACGTGAACCCGTCCTTCAACGTGGCCGTGGCCACGTAGTCGCCGGCGTCTTTGCCCTCGGCGCCGGAAAGGACGAAGCCCTCGGAAGCCTGCACTCCCGTCTGGGCAAGGCCGTTGTAGACAAGGCCGGACGCCGCAGCAGGCTTCTCGACCTTCACGCGCTCGTCCTTCAGACCGGGTTTCGCCTGCTTGGCGAACGCAGCGGAAGCCTCGTTCAGCGCCGCCAGCGCGTCGTCGATCATCTGCTGGGAAACCAGCTTCTCCGCATCCATCGAGCGTGCCGCGTCGATAGCTCTGCGGAAAGCGTCGGCGGCCTCCTGGGAAACCCACGTGCCCTCGATGGACACGTCGGAGCCGTCGGCGGAAACCACCGCGCCAGCCAAGGCATCCTTGGCCGAAGCGATGCCCGCCTTAAGCGCGGAGCGATCGACCGCGGCCGACCCGCTTTCCTTAGCGGAATCAAGGTCGACCACCAGCTTCAACGCCGGCTTGCCGGCCTCGGGCTGGATGTCGGCGTTGAGCGGCACCGCGTACAGCTTTGATCCGGTGAAGGTGTAAGTCACCGTGCCCTTGGCGTCGGCGGGCAGCTTCACGCTCACGCGGCAGATGCGCGTGTCGTACTTGCCGTAATCCCACACCGACTTGTCCGCAGGCTGCTTGGTCTCCACGCTGACCGACCCTTCGGGCAGGTCGGCGCACGTGCCAAGCTCCTGCAGCGTGAACACCGGGTTGGGAAGGTCGAGCACCAGCGTCTTGCTGCCGTCCGCCGCAACCGTCACCTTGGCGTTGCCGTCAAGCGGCTTCGTGGGCGCCTCGGCGACCACGCCCTCGCCCGACGCGCCGTCAAGCACCGGCTTGTGGCCGGCCTTGTCGGCGAACGGGTTGTTCGGGTTGTTCACGTACACGTCCACGCCCGAAAGCACCGGGTTGTACTCCCCCGGCATGCTCAGGTTCGCGGTCAGGGTGTAGACGGCGGCCGGCGCAAACGAAGCATCTACCACAAGTTTTCCGGCAACATACTCGAAGACATAATTCTTGCCAGCATAACCGCCTTCAGGCGTCAGCTCGTACTCTTTCCCAGGGGCCAGATTCTCGGGGATCTTCACCGAGGGAGCTTGGTATCCTTCGATTTGCTCAGCACTCTCCCCGTTGACGAAGCCGACTACCGAAACAGCGCCCTTCGCCTCGGACGCAGACTCCTTGACGACATCGCCCTCGTAAACCGCCGTTAAAGTCGCCGGAGACACCGACCACGAAACATGCTTTGCCTGTGTGCTGCCATCAGACCACACGCCGTTGAACCCAACAACGAATTCGTACTCACCAACGTCCTTTTGTTGCTTTACGTTATACGTCTGGAAGGAATACTTGCCGTTCGAAGAAAGCTGCGGGGCATGCCCCTTCCCATCGTAGGTGAATTGAAGCGAATCGTAATTTGGTTCATCATCAGGAGAAATGCCAACACGAACAGTCCCAATCCGCCACGATGAGCTGCCCGCTTCCGAAACCTTATAGTTACCGGATTCGGAAGAAACGTTTGAGTAGTCGGCATAAATCCGATAATCGGTACCGGGAATTGCCTCTTTTATTTTCGACGACTCGGTAACGACGGGCCAATTGCCAGAGTAATCCGTCACCTCTTCGCCATCGGAGGTGAACGCTTTTAAAGCATAGGAAAGCGAAGCCGCATCGAAATCGTAGGGAACACCCATGATAGAGCTACCGTTTCCACCCATAAGCGAAAGCCTGAAGGTTATCGGAGCCCGCTCGATATCGTAGGTGAACTCAATCGGCTCATTCGTTCCATCAAACCACGTGTAACCGTTTTCCGGCGCAATAGCAACTTTGTATTCACCCGCATCAACCGCACTCGGTGACCCACTAACGACTTTGTTGTGAGCGCCAAGCCTCACACCGAGCTGCTCTTCTCCGTTGTAAGTAAGATGAGCGGTCTCGTATTCACCCCAATCAGTGGAAAGATAGGGTTGCCCGGCAATTTTTCCATCATTGCTCATGATGAGAATATACGCGATGGGGGCGTCCTCCGTTGCGGAGTCGAGACCATTTCGGTATGCGTTGTCCATATCACGAAGAAGATCTCGCCCGTAATTTCGCGGATAATCGCCGATCAAATCGACCTTCAGGCGTCCGTTTTCATAAGCGGAGTCCAATATCTCAGCAGTGACAGACACCCCATTGTCGCGAACGAGAATCGCCTGCGAGCCATCAGCCGCAGGAAGCGAAAGCGACATAGAGGCTTCACCGGGGTTGTACCAATACCCAGGCGTGTGGCGATATTGCGCATGGATCTCCTCCTCGGCCCTCGCCTGGGCAGAGGCCTCATCCATTCCCTCGGAAACGTATTTCTTCTTCAGTTCCGTCACCTTCGCGGGGGCGTCAACGGCAACTGCGTAGTTGTCGTACATCATGGACATCGTGAAAGCCGTGCCCTTGGGCAAAACCTGCTGCCCAAACGAGTAGGTGACTAGGTCGGACATGGTAAACTCCGCGTCGCCAACCCCGCTGTTCACAACGCTCAGCGTTCCTGTAACATCGGTCGACCCCGTCGAGTCGCTAATCTTGCCAATGCTAATCGACTGAACCGCCGTTGTGTCGACGACAGCATACGAAGAGCTCAATCCCAGACCATCAGAGAAGACCAATCGCCCGTTCTGCGAAACAATATTCTGCGAGGACAGCTCGCCGTCCTGGACGCCCCATACGACGACGTTCTTCGATTCAACGTCGGCGAACGGGTTTGGCAACGACACCGTTACCTTCGTGTTTCCGCTCAAGTCGACCGCATTGCCATCTTGGTCGATCAACGCCATATCGAACAAAGTTAGCGGTGGGGTCTGTACATAGCGCGATTTCAGCAGTTCAACGGCTTCATCGTAAGAGTTGCCGTCCTTCTGCTCGCTCGCAACGAGGGACACCTTCCCAAACTGATCGGAAAGTTTCTTTTCAGTTGTGGACACCGTCACGTTGACGCCCGTCGACTCGTCTTCGAACGTCTTCGTCACGCTTTCGCCCTTTGAAGGGTCGTAGCCACCTTTCACCGCAGAGTCGAAATCAACCGACAGGAAGATATCCCAATTCTTATCCTCTTCAAGGATAGTCGGATACTGAACGCAATCCTTGAACTTATACGTTCCATTATCGTTATCGAGTTTGACAACAAGCTTCGTAATGCGATCAGGATGAGAACCATAGCTACTCGCAAAACCGCCGCGCTCAATTGATTCGATGTGCGCATCGTCGCCATCGTGGATGTCCTGTAGCGTGAAAATCTCATGCACGGGATACACCGTTACAGTCAACTCGCCATTCTCGCCAACTGACAGTTCACCGTTCTGCCTGCCCTTGTTGACAGGCGGAAAGTCGTTGGTGGTCATATAGGCATTGCTGCCGATTGGCGCTTGATATCCCGGCACGTACAGATTGGCATCTACCGTGTACACGCCAGCTTCCAGCTGCTTCTTCTCCTCCAGGCCGGTGGTGTCGACGAACGCCACGCACGCCGGGTCGGCGCCGTGGGCGGCCACGTCGAACATCATGCCCTCGACGTAGTTGGCGCCCTGCGTGGTCTCGAGCTCGCGGAGCGTCCCGTCGTCGGCCAGCGAGAACGCCCTGGGGGCGACGCCGCCGTTGAGCATCTCGGTGTACTCGAAGGTCACCTCCGCGCCCTCGGGGACGGCGACCTCCGAGCCGGAGCCGTCGAGCACCCTGAACGAGTAGACCCGGAGCAGCGCCGGGTCGCCCGACCACCTCTTGGCCACGGCGGCCGCGACCTTGTCGTAGGCCGGGTCGCCGGCCTCCAGCCTGGTGGCCTCGGCGCAGGCTCCGGTGGAGTCGGGGTCGGGAAGCGCCGACAGGTCGGCGCCCTCGACGGTCACCCGGCCCATCTCGACGGTGGTCGCGGCGTCGGCGCCGTACCAGGTGTAGGAGCGGGCCTGGACCTGCGGCGCGGAGGGCCTCTCCTCCAGGCCGGTGGTGTCGACGAACGCCACGCACGCCGGGTCGGCGCCGTGGGCGGCCACGTCGAACATCATGCCCTCGACGTAGTTGGCGCCCTGCGTGGTCTCGAGCTCGCGGAGCGTCCCGTCGTCGGCCAGCGAGAACGCCCTGGGGGCGACGCCGCCGTTGAGCATCTCGGTGTACTCGAAGGTCACCTCCGCGCCCTCGGGGACGGCGACCTCCGAGCCGGAGCCGTCGAGCACCCTGAACGAGTAGACCCGGAGCAGCGCCGGGTCGCCCGACCACCTCTTGGCCACGGCGGCCGCGACCTTGTCGTAGGCCGGGTCGCCGGCCTCCAGCCTGGTGGCCTCGGCGCAGGCTCCGGTGGAGTCGGGGTCGGGAAGCGCCGACAGGTCGGCGCCCTCGACGGTCACCCGGCCCATCTCGACGGTGGTCGCGGCGTCGGCGCCGTACCAGGTGTAGGAGCGGGCCTGGACCTGCGGCGCGGAGGGCCTCTCCTCCAGGCCGGTGGTGTCGACGAACGCCACGCACGCCGGGTCGGCGCCGTGGGCGGCCACGTCGAACATCATGCCCTCGACGTAGTTGGCGCCCTGCGTGGTCTCGAGCTCGCGGAGCGTCCCGTCGTCGGCCAGCGAGAACGCCCTGGGGGCGACGCCGCCGTTGAGCATCTCGGTGTACTCGAAGGTCACCTCCGCGCCCTCGGGGACGGCGACCTCCGAGCCGGAGCCGTCGAGCACCCTGAACGAGTAGACCCGGAGCAGCGCCGGGTCGCCCGACCACCTCTTGGCCACGGCGGCCGCGACCTTGTCGTAGGCCGGGTCGCCGGCCTCCAGCCTGGTGGCCTCGGCGCAGGCTCCGGTGGAGTCGGGGTCGGGAAGCGCCGACAGGTCGGCGCCCTCGACGGTCACCCGGCCCATCTCGACGGTGGTCGCGGCGTCGGCGCCGTACCAGGTGTAGGAGCGGGCCTGGACCTGCGGCGCGGCGGTTGCAGCATCCCCCACATTAGCTAACTCGCTATTCGCGAGTGCCGACGATGGGATCAATGAAACAACGAGTACAAAAGCAAGCAGCGTTTTCCAAGCTTTCCCAATCAAACCGACATGCGATGGAATACACGGCATAAAGCATTCCCTCCTTTCATGCGCGAAACGAGGGGGGCGGCAGATCACGCCGCCCCCCTCAAATCAACGAGAGCAGCTGCTAATCAGCAGCGTGATTACTGTGCGTCCGGGAACTCAACGGTCATGTAAATCGGCCATTCGTGGTAGCCTTTCTTCAGCGGATGAGCTGCATATTCCTTGACCGCCGTGAACTTATACTCGGCCTTTCTCTCACTGATCACGAGAGTCAGCGAGCTAATGCGATTCTCGTTGGGGTAGGAACAATATGTCGTTTCATAATCCGCTACAGTCACGCCATCCCCTCCGCTGAACTCGATAAGAGAGAAGCACTCGTTACGAACGGGAATGGTGACCTGATATTTCCCATCGTCGAGGACTTTCAGCGTAGCGTTGTCGCTCATAGGGCTGGTCGGGAATCCACCGAGTTTCAGAGGATTGTTCGGGTTCGTGAGATAAGCATTGCCGGACACGAGCGGTGCTTGGTGGTCCTCGTGCTTCACGTAGAGATTAGCAGTAACAGTATAAGAACCATCGGCATTCTGCGAAGCTGCAAACGCCTTGTCGATGTCTAGCGTGCTGGCGCCCGTGGCGACCAGCGCTGCTGCAGCCACCGCACCGGCGGCCAGCTTGACGAAACCTCGACGCGTGTAGATCATTTCGGTGTTCATTGCGAATCACCCTCTCTTTGCGGCTCGTTTATATTGGAAACGCAACTTCGGGACCGATGCCGCATCCTCGGTCCCGGAGCATCCCGCGGCGAGCGCAAGCGCTCGACCAAGTGGAATCTAGGTACGCCAAATCAGACGCGCGTTCGCGTTGCATGCAGGTTGATTACGTTGCAAGAATGGGAATACCCCGCGAGACGATGCCGTTTTCCCTGGTTAACAGGGTGTTTCATCAGGCATGTCACACACGGATAACTGATTCGACAGGGCTTATTGTATGCCGAGGGTTACCAAAAACACAAGAAAAAAGTTCGAAAACGGTTCCTTTTTCGCCAAAATCTTGCCCAAAGGTAACAAATGTCACTTTCCCCAGGTCAAGGGGCAAAACGCCATCGTGCAGCTGGGCGGCGTTCGAGTTCAAGGTCAGCGAGGACAAGGCGGCCAAGGGCGCAGAAAGCCTGTCGCGCCTGCGCGCCAAGCTGTGCTCGAACGCGCGGGCGCAGACGCGGGAGCCTGAGTTCATGGCCGTGATCACGGGAAACGGCGAATACGCCCGCAAAGCGGAAGACGGGATCTACGTGATCCCCCTACGAGCGCTGACTTGGTGAGTGCAATCAGCCCAATTGCTTAATCTAAGAAAAGCAGGTACAGTTACTTTTGATGGGCCCGGGATGACCGCTGATTCAAGTCACCGGGCCTAAATTTGTCCTGCCTTTATTGCCTAGCTGTGCTAGTCCCCTTACAACTATTGCCGAGTCAAGCTGCGAATTGCTAGAACCTGCTCGACGGCAGCGCCCGCCGGAAGGGCATCCTAGCCAGAACGCATTGCGGGTGATGCTTGTCCAGTTATTTAGCAGCCAGGTGCCCGCCCGGCTGCTCTTTTACCTGCGCTATCGTCTTCTTTTCTCGTCTACTTCCTGCGTTGATATCGGTCGACCACGGCCAATATAGTCATTACCACTGTGCAAATCGATGCAAGGCAGCACCCGCAACAGGCCGATTCGCGACGATCAGAGCCCGTAGCGCGTCAGGTCGGCCCAATTCTTCGGGAAACCCATGAGGTCCAGGAGCTCGTCGGCCTCGATCGCCGCGCAATCGCGCGCGAACCCGTCGACGATCCGCGCGAGCTGGCGCCTGAAGGGCAGGAATTGGTCCGGGGGCAGCAGGTAACGCAGGCTGATGACCGCGCCGAACAGGTCGCGCTTGCCCATCGCGTACTGCTCGCCGTTCTTGGGAATGCCCAGCTTGGCATGGAGGGGCGTGTCGGGGACGTCGGAGTAGACTTTGTGCGAGAAGAGTCTCTCGCCGTGCGCGCAGCAGTTTCGGTAGAGCACCAGCACCTTCAAGTGCTGGCCGAGCTCCCTCTCGTTGACGTGCTCGTACTGCTTGGCCACGTCCGCCCGCATGGGATGCCTGAGGTAGGCGTACATCCTCGACGTCTGGCCGAACGTCATGGCGTTCACGACGGCCCAGAGCGGGACGTTGCCGTATTTGCTTCGCTGGTGGACTATATAGGGATACTCGTCGTTTCGCACGGCGATTCCCTCCATGATCTTCACGAGGCGCGCCACGCCGCCGCGGTGCTTCCGCGCGTCGCTGTAGCTGGCCGGGTCGAGGTAGCGCTCCTGCGCGCTGCCCTCCCTCGAGCAGAACGCGTACGAGATTGAGCTGCGCAGCTTGCGCTCGACCCGGACGATGGCCTCCATGAACAGCCCACGGAGGCGGGCGTCGAATTCGAACAGGGCGACGATGTCGGAGAACTCGGTGCCGGGCTTGTACCTGCGGGTCATCGGATCCCTGAGGGGCTGCTTATAGCCGTTCACGAGGGCGAAGTAGCTCGTGCGCTTCAGCGTCTCTATCGCATAGCCGCGGTCGGGCACAGCGAGCCCCTTTTCGTTGACGAGCTTGTCGACCTGCTGGTCGTATGTGAGGAAATCCTTGGCCAAGGGGGCCCTCCTAGAAAAATGAAAGGGAGGGCCCGAAGGTCCTCCCTCCGATTCCAGTCCTCGCGAGTATCTGGAACCTAATCGCTTTGCTCATTTTGCGGCATCCCGCCCATTAAGTCAATAGCGTTTGGGGCGATCGCCCGAAACGAGCCGATCTGCCCATTCCTCACCTCCGCCCCGACCTTCCAGCCCTCACGGGCTGACGGCCATCAAGCCGACCGGGGGGAGGACGGCGGACGGTTTCGGCAAAAGGGCTTTGATTATTCTCGGTCGATTATTGTACCCGGTTAATCAGATTTTTCATGACATGATTCGAACTAAATATCAAACATTTGTTCTTGTGTATCGAACGTTTGTTTGATAGAATACATGTTGCAAGAAACGTTCACCGTCTAAATGCCGTGCAGAGACCTCCACAAATCAAAATATGGTACAATGCACGGCAGTTAGCCCCGGTACGACCGCTGATACAAGTCGCCGGGGCTCAATTATTATCATGAGGGGTTGCCTATGCCGAATGCACCGAAGATCGACCGAGCGCAATCGAGTCATGGCTTTCCGCGCCCCGATACGGAAAGCAGCCATAGCTAAAGAAACGAGAGCCCGAGCCCCGCCGCTTACAGCACGCGGACGTGGCGGCCGTCTACTTCTAGCAGGCCGTCGTTTTGCATGGCGCGCAGCTCGCGGATGAGCGACTTGTCGGCAACGCGCAGGTAGGATGCCCATTCTTGACGGTTCACGGGGATTTCAACACGGCCGTCGGCGTCGACGGGAAGCGTGCGCAGGTACGCCAGGATGCGATCGGACAGGCGCGGCTCGCCCACCACCGACAGCGTTTTCGTCAGCACGCCGATCTTCTTCGACATCTCCGCCGACAGGTTCTCGCGCACCAAAAACGCATGCGGGTTCGTGCACGTCTCCAGCTGCTTGGCGGGAATGCACAGGATGCGCGTGGGTTCTTGCGCGCAGATGTTCACGGGCGTGTGCTTCAGCGTGGCCGGCACCGCTTCGGCGAACGACTCACCCGGGCCGAACTGCGCCACCGGGCGGTCCTGCCCGCCTTGCGGCATGGTAGCAAGCACGCTACCCTCGATGACCACCGGGTAGAAGTCCAGCTTGTCGCCCGCGCGACGCAGCAGCTGGCCTTCGCCAAGCTCCACGATGCGGGCGTCTATTTCTTTCAGCAGTTCGAAACGGTCCTTTTGGGAAATGCCGCGAAACACCGGCGACGCTTTAAGCGGACGAATGTCTTCCAACCTGATTCCCATGCGCGCGCCTGCCTCCTGCTTCGGTAACAAATGCTACCAAATGTTTACTCTTACTAACTGATTATCGCACAGTCGCGAAATTTGTAAACAAAGGCTCACATATTTTCAGGAATTGGGGCGCCGCCCCGCCCCCCGAAAGCAGAACGCCCGCAGGCGAATAACCTGCGGGCGTTCTGCAACGCTTTGGAGTTCAATGGCGCACGCTGGCGCTACATCTTGCGTACGATCTCCAGGCCGACGCGGGCGGTGGTTTTGCGGCCGAACATGTCCACTTCCACGAATGCGCAGCGCTTGTGGCGGTCGACTTTCCGAATGCGCGCTTCCTTGCCCATCAGCGGACCTTTCGTGATTCTGACCTGGTCGTTTTCGATGATGCCTTCGCTCATGCGCACCACGCGGTCCTGGTCGATGAACGCCAGGAACCAGTCGCGCTCGGCATCGGAAAGCGCCATGAACGAGTTCTCCTCGTCGCCTAAGATGCGCACGCGGTTCGGCACGTTCGCCAGCCCGACGGCCAGCGCCTCGATGTTGTCGGTCACGAAGAACAAGTAGCCCGGGAACAGCAGCCGGCGCTCGGGACGCCAGCCGGCGCTGCTTTTCCACATGGTTTCGAATTCGGGCACGAACGACTCGTGCAAGATGGACGGGTCGATAAGCTTGCGGCATTGCGAAAGCGTGGACGCTTCTTTGCCCGCAAGCACCTGGCCGACGTACCATTTATCGTTGATGCTGGTCATGCTGCACTTTCCAGCGCGCGGCGGCCCCAAGAGAATGTGCATGCAAGGAAGCTGGAGCCGCAAAAGGGCATGGCTTCGCCACGCTGGCCTTCGCCGGCTCAATCGTGCGCCTGCTGCAGCCGCAATGCTTTCGCGCACCCACCGACCCGCGTTTCCGCAGGTAAACGAGCACACAAAAACATTGCGCCTTCAGCAGGCGCACTCGCATGCGTATTCATTCTCTTGGAGCCAGCGCAACGCGCTTCTGCGACGATTACGTGTCTTCAAGCTATGTTGGCGAACAAGGCCGCGCGGCCTTGCAACCGTGTAACCCTTGCAATTATATCGGCAGCTCGCGCGGGCGCAGCAGACGCATCGGCAACAAGCGCCGCGGCCTTCCCCATTCGCCACGAAACGTCCCTACACCGACACGAACGCCCCGCCGCTCAGCGCAAACCTCAACGATTCATCCGCATTTCACCTTTCACAAAACGCAAGTCTTCTTCAATCAGCTTTTCTTTGCCAAAATCTATTTCATATTCATGCGGTTACTCGTTTGATCAAGGAGCTACCATGCCTATCCTCGAAACACCAAGCAGAAAAGAGATGCCTCTAGCAAGCGACGACAATACACATCGCGCTCGGCAAGAACATGACCGTTACGCGAAAAAGCTTCGCGAAGCTGAAGTAGAGGCGAATCGTCGCAAAGACTGCATTACCCCACAGCAACTTAACCAGCGGCTACAGATTGCTTTCGATAAGTGGGACATTTAGTTAATCGCAAGTCAACATCACAAAACTGCGACACCAAGCTAACAACGAAAAAGGCGACGGCACCAGGGGTTGGTGTCGCCGCCTTTGTTGTGGGAGGGTTTTCGCTTGCGGGGCGCGTTATGCCAGCAGTTCACGACCGGCGGCTTCCAGCTGGTCAAGCAACGCGTCGGCAGCTTCGCGGCTGGCGTCCTTCGCGAACACGTACAGCTTGATCTTCGGCTCGGTGCCACTGGGGCGCACAATCACCTTGTTGCCGCCTTCGACGTCGAACTCCACCACGTTGGCCGCGGGCAGGCCGTTCACGCCCTGCTGGTAGTCCACCACGGCCTCGACCTTGCGTCCAGCCAGCTTGGCGGGGGCGTTTTCGCGCAGGCCCGCCATAAGCGACGCCATCTTCGCCGCGCCGTCAGCGCCCGGGTAAGCCAGCGACACGGTGCGGTTGAGCCACCAGCCGTGCTTGGCGTACATGTCGCGCATGGCCTGCGCCAGGTTCTTACCCTCAAGCTTGTAGGCCTGCGCCATCTGGCAGATCAGCAGGCTGGCGTTCACGGCGTCCTTGTCGCGCACGTGGTCGCCCGACAGGTAGCCGTAGCTTTCCTCGAAGCCGAACATGAAGCGGTCGGCAGCGCCCGCGTCGGCAAGCTCGGTGATGATGTCGCCGATGTACTTGAAGCCTGTCAGGCATCGGCGCAGCTCAAAGCCGTATTCCGCAGCCAGCGCGTCCACCATGGCCGACGACACGATGGTAGTCACGGCCACCTTGTCGGCCAGGTTCTCGCCGCGCTCGGCGCGCATGCGGCAGATGTAGTCCAGCAGCAGCACGCCCATCTCGTTGCCGGTCAGAAGCGTGTAGTCGTCCCCGTCCTTGCAGGCCACGCCCACGCGGTCGGCGTCGGGGTCGGTTGCCAGCAGCAGGTCGGGGTGCACCTGTTCGCACAGGTCGATGCCCTTCTGCATGGCCTCGCGAATTTCCGGGTTCGGGTACGGGCACGTGGGGAAGTTGCCGTCGGGCTGCTCCTGCTCGGGCACCACGGTGACGTCGGACACGCCCGCGCGCGCCAGCACCGTGGTCACCGGCACTAGGCCCGTGCCGTTCAGCGGCGTGTACACCAGCTTCAGCGGCGCGGAGGCGATCTGCTCGGGCGTCAGGTTGTTCACCGACTGCGCCAGCACGGCTTCGTAGTAGCGCTCAAGCACGGCGTCGTCGATCCAGCGGATCTTGCCGGCGGCCACGGCTTCGTCGAAGTCCATGGACTTCACGCCGGAAAACGCGTCCGTGCGCTCGATGGCCGAGGAAATGGCCGCCGCCGCCTCGCTGGTGATTTGGCAGCCGTCGGGGCCGTAGGCCTTGTAGCCGTTGTACGGCGCGGGGTTGTGGCTGGCCGTCATGCAGATGCCGCCGGAACATCCCAGGTCACGCACGGCCCACGACAGCGTGGGCACCGGCGAGATGCGCGGATACACGTACGCGGTCACGCCGTTGGCGGCCAAGATGGCGGCCGTGGTGCGCACGAACAGCTCGCCCTTGTTGCGGCTGTCGCGAGCGATGGCCACCGACGGATTCTCGAAGTTCGCGTTCAAGTAGTCGGCGAAACCCTGCGTGGCGCGGCCGACGGTGTAGACGTTCATGCGGTTCGTGCCGGCGCCGATGATGCCGCGCAAGCCCGCCGTGCCAAACGACAGGTCCTGGAAAAAACGCGTCCACCATGGGCTCTTCGATGCCTGCATCGGCCTTGGCCTGCATGTCGGCCAGCTCGGCGGACAGCTCCGCGTCGTTGACGTTGGCGATCCAGCGCCCCAGCTCGGCGCGCATGTTCCTTTCGCTCATAAGCCTCTTCTTTCGGTTGAAAGCGCAGGGCGCGCCCGTTGGGCCCCGCGCACGATAAGCCACACTTCGGCGCCCATTGTAAACGAACGGCGCCCCACCAGCCAAAACCCAACGGAAAGGACAAGCACGCGGCATGCGACTAGCCCAAACCGCGCACCGCAGAACGCGAACTCAGTTTTTGCGCGCAAGCCGCGAGCGTGCGGCCAGCTCGGACTGCACGCCGCAAAGCGCGAACTCGACCAAGATTCGCAGCAGCGAAACGTGAAGCCCCGTTCAGCTTCTCGGGAAAACGTCCACTGTTGGTCACTTTTCCGAGAAGCTGAACGATTCGGGGACATTGTTCGCCGAACCTGAACCGAGCGCGGGGCCGGCGCGCCATCAGTAGGCGGCAAAGGAGTGCTGGACGAGGAAAACGCCAGGTCACAAGCTTGCGCTTCAAGCGGAAACCCGCAATCAACAAGTCGCGCTCCCGCAAAGCATTCAGGAACTCGAAAAACCGTCCAACAGTGGCCACTTTCCCGACTTCCTGAATCCAGCGGCCAGGTCGAACGAGCACCGAAAGTGCAGAGCCCGGCAAGCACGATACGCATCACGCGGCGAACGAGTTCGGCTCCAAGACACGAGACGACCCTTCCGCTCAGAGGCTTTCCCGTTTGCTTGTCGAACAGTCCAGTGGACTGTTCGATGCGTTCAGCGAGCTTGCCAGCGTTCGCCCAGGCCGAAGGCCTGCTGCGCATCGCAGGGCGCGAAGCGGCCCCTTTCGCTTGGGGGCTTTCCCGTTTGCAAGGGGTTTGGGGGGAGGGAAGCCTCCAAGCGGAAGGGGCCGCTCAGGATATTCGGTTGTCGACGGCCCGCCACCGGGCCCGGGGCGCCCCAAGGGGGGCATCCCGGGCCCAAGACAGCCGCCTAGTAGAACATGAACACGGACAGGCCCGCGCCGTAGAAGGCCACTCGGAGGCAGACGGCGCCGGCCAGGGCGGCGACCACGGCAACCGCGCCGAAGAGCTTCCAGCTGGCCGCGTCGCCCTTCTTCTTGGCGAGCAGGCAGCAGGCCAGGGGCACGATGGCGCCGACCACGACCGCGCCGAGCCAGAGCAGGACGGCCTGGTCGCCGATGGCGGCGCCGGCGTCGACCATGGCCTTGGTCGGGTGCGTGGGGTCGAAGTAGTAGCCGACCTCGGTGAACGAGCCGCCGGCCATCTGGACGTAGGCGGCGTAGGCTGCCGTGCACACGGCGCCGATGATGGAGCCGACGATCGCGGGCATGCCCAGCTCGCTCGTGCCCTCGCCCTTGGCGGCCAGCACCACGGCCACCGTCGCGGGGCCGAGCAGGCAGGCGGCACCCACGATGGACAGCACCTCGAGCACGGAGTTCCACGCCGGGCGTGCCGGCATCATGTAGCTGTGCGCGCACACCGCGGCCAGCACGACCGAGATCGCGATCGCCAGCCAAGCCATCCACTTCGGCAGCGTGCCGCCGTCCTCGGACTTGCAGGCCGCCGCGAAGTACGCCACGGCAACGATCACGAACACCACGATCGCGATGAGCTCCTGCGTGATGCCGGACGTGATGTGGCCGAAGCCGTTGAAGATGCGCTCCCAATGCTGCAGGTGGAAGAACACGCAGATGCCGCCAACCGCAAGCAGCACGCACGACACCACGGCCAGCAGCTGCTGCGACTTCTTCCCGGCGCCCTTCAGCGCCAGCACGCCCTGGCAGCCGAACATGCCGCAGGCCCACGCCGTCAGCGTGGTGAACAGAATCAAAGGCCATTGCAGCTCCATGCTACTCACCTTCCTTCCCGAACGCAGCCGCGCCGCCAAGCCCCGCGCCGGGGCGGGCGCGCCGGCAGCCCGCCGAAACACCGCAGCCCGCGGCACAACTCAACAAAACAACTCGGCCCATTACTGCTCACCGCCCTTCCACTCGTGGTTGCGCAGGATGTAGCGGAACGACGGTTTGTTTCCCACGTCGGGCAACGCGTGCACGTCCGAATCCTTAAACGGCTCGCAGAAATCACCGAGCACGATGCGCTCCGTCCCCAGCTCAGCGCCCTCGAAGCTCTCGATCCCCTTATCGAGGTCGCCGAAGAAGCGCGCCATGCCGCCGCACTGGCTGACGCACTGCGGCAGCTCGCCCTGCGCCACCTTCTGCTCGCACAGCGTGCACTTCTCCACCACGCGCTCGTCCTCGTTCAGATAGCGGACGTTATACGGGCAGGCCATCGCGCAGAACTGGCAGCCGATGCACTTCGACTTGTCGATCTGTACGGTGCCGTCGGGCAGCACGTGGCTGGCCTCGGTGGGGCACACCTCAACGCACGCGGGCTTTTCGCAATGCTGGCACTGCACCGTCAGGAAGTACAGGTACGGATCGCGCTCGGCCTCCTGCGACCCCTGAATCGGCGCGTTCGGCCCGATGCGCAGCACCTTGTTCCAGTAGTTGCCGATGGGCACGTTGTTCACGGCCTTGCACGCGACGGCGCACGCCAGGCAGCCGACGCAGCGGTTCAAATCGGTCACAATCGCATAGTTCGCCATGACTACTCCCTCCCCTCATAAGTCGGCAGCCATTCCTTCAAGCGCGGGTCATCCGGTGAATGGATGATCTCGACACCGTTGTGGTCGCACGGGCACGGATTGCCGAACGGCGAGTTCTCGGGCGTTGCCTTGTAGATCTTGCCCAGATACGCGCGCAGGTTCGACGCGCCGCAATGCGGGTCGCGCGCCCAGGGGTCGATTAGGTGGTTCACCGCACTCAGCTCGTGGCCGGAACCCGACTGTTTGAACTCGGGGTACCACCACTGATGCTCGCAGTTGATCGTGCCCTTCCGCACGCCGTAATACAGGTCGGCCACCTCGCGAATCTTGCCGTACGGCGTTTCGATCCACACCCAATCGCCCTGCTCAATGCCGTATTCGCGCGCATCGTCGGGGTTGATCTCCACGCGCGGCACGGGCCACTGCTCGCGGCACCACGGCAGCTGACGGTGCTCGCTGTGGAAGTACACCGGGATGCGGCGGCCGGTGGTGATGATCAGCGGATACTCCTTGTACATCTCCGGATCGCTCACCGGGCTGTGCGGTGGCTCGCGGTACGTCGGCAGGTTCCACTGGCCGTCGGGATGGTACGACTCCATGACGGTGGACCAGATCTCGATCTTCTTCGTGGGCGTGTAGAAGCCGGGCAGGTGATCGCCTTCCGACCCCACGAAACCGCCCGCGTTGCGCCCGCGGTTCGCGCCCGTCTCGTAGCGACGGTACGTGCCCCACAGTTCCGGCTCGGTTTCCTTGCAATCCCACCAGCCGTACTCCTGGAAGCGCTGCTCGAACACCTTCCAGCCCTTCGGCTCGAACCCGGCAACCGCCATGTCAAGCATCTGCTCGACGCTGGGATACTCGGGAAAGCCCGGGATGACGTTGTACGGCATGCCCTTGTATTCGTACAGCATGCGGATGATCTCGCCGTCGAACTTCGCCTCGCCGGGCGGGTCGATGCACTTCACCGTGGCGCCCATCGCGCCCGATGCGCCCTGCGACGAGCGCGGGCTGGACAGCTCCAGGAAGTGCGCGGCCGGCAGCACGATGTCGCACGTGCCCCCGCCGGGCGTATGCCACAGGTTGCACTCCACGTAGAAGTCCAGCTTCTTCAGCGCCTCCCACACCATGGTGGTGTTGCACTGGTTCATGAAGTTGCCTGACGAGTTGAACGCGCCCACCACCGGGTACGGATCGCCGGTCAGCACCGCGTTCCAGGTTGCGGTGGCGTCGGCCCACATGCCCCACCACTGCAAAAGCGGAATATCCTGGCTGCCAAGCAACTTGTCCATTTGCCCAGGTGAGAGCATAGGCATGCCTGATCCATTGTTCGCGAAACCCATCTGGCCGCCCTCGATGGGCGCACGCGTGGACGCGCGCTGGCCGGCGGGCGTGTCGTAGTTGCCCGTCATGGCCGTCAGGTAATCAAGCGCGCGCACGTTCTGGATGGCCGTGTTCGCGTGCTCGGTGGCCAGCATGTACTGGATGCCGCCGTTGCCGTAGCCCTTCTCGGGATGCACGCGCGTGGCGTACTTCAGCGCGGCCTCGCGAATGTCCTTCGCCGGCACGCCGGTGATGCCTTCCACCACCTCGGGCGTGTACTCGGCGCAGCGCTCGGCGTACAGCTGGAACACCGGGTGCACCTTGTGCTTCGTGCCGTCTTTGAGCTCCACGTCGAATTCGCCGAACAGCGCCGGGTCGATTTCGGGATCGAACGGCGTCGGATCGATGACGAAGCCTTGATGCAAGCCAGGCGCCAAGTTCTCCTGCTGCGCCTCCTTGCCCGCCGTGGGGCGCTTCCAGTCCTCGCCTTCCCAAAAGCCGGTTTCCGCGTCGAAATACGTCAGCTTGTTGCCGATGTTGTCCCACACCATGAAGCGCTTCGGGCTGCCGCCTTCTACCAGGTCGCTTTCCTTGAGCAGGCGCGTTTTCAGCTCGAACGGGGTCATCATGATGGGCGCGTTTTCCGTCCAGCCGGTCGGCTCCATGTCCTCGCACACCAAAAACGGCGCGTTCGTCCACTTCTTCGTGAACAAATCGTCGTACAGCTCGTTTTCGATCACGACGTTTGTCCAGGCCAGCGCCATGGCGCCATCGGTGCCGGGGCGCAGGTGCAGCTGATAGTCGGCCTCTTTACCCATGTTCGTCTCGCGCGGGTCAACGCAGATGTGCGTGTTCGAGCGCGTGGCCACGTCGACGGTGGTGCGGCAGCTGTCGTCGTAGTTCGACATCTCCGACGCGCCGCCCCACGCCACGTACACGTCGGGGTGCGCCACGGTTTCCATCCAGCTGTCGGCGAAGCTCGAGCACATAAGCGTTCCGAAATGGCGCGGGCCCTTGCAAATCTGCCACGCCTGCACGATGTTGGGCGAATCCCACAGGTACATGCCGTTCGAGGCGCCGAACATGCACCACACGCGCGACGTGCCGCACATGCCGAACAGGCTTTCGCCGCCGTACTTCGCCTGCAGCTCGTCGAACTTGCTGACGATGGTCTTCATGGCCTCGTCCCAGCTGATGCGCACCCAACCCGGGTCGTCGGATTCCTTGTCGTTCGTGCGCTTCAGCGGGTAGTGCAGGCGATCGGGATGATACGCCGCCTGAATGGCTGCCTGGCTTTTCGTGCAGCAGTTGCCCATGGACTGGAACGCCGTCGGGTCGCCCTCCATGCGGATGACCTTGCCGTCCTGCACCACGGCGATGACGCCGCACTCCATCTTGCCGCAGCCGCGGCAGCCGGTGCGGATGCGCTTGACCTCGCTCGACTTCTCCGTTGCGTTGGGCATCGTGTCCGCCGCGGCCAAAGCTGGCGCGGATCCGGCAATCCCCACAGCGGCGCTGGTGACGGCCGACAGCTTCACAAAGCTGCGGCGCGACATGCTAAGCGATCCCATACCTCCTCCTTTTCTCGTCTTTTCACCGCCCGTCCCCACGAGCTTGCGCTTTCGCGCTGCGCCGAGACGAGTCGGCAACCCTCCCCTTCAGTATGGGAAGCGCCACGAAGATAGGGAAATAACGAATGAGGATGAGCGGCCGCCGCGCCATTCCGCTTTGGCTGCCGGCATTCCGTTGGGGAATATGCCTATGCCCGAACCATGCGCACCTATAACGGAACGAACGCGCCGCCGGATGGCGAAATGGCGCCTGCGGGCGCGCGTACGTACTATACTGAGGGCATGCTGCATGCGGGGAGTCGGCGCAGGTGCGCCGAGCAACAGCGAGGGGAACAGCTATGAACATCGAATACGGACGCGAGTTCATCGAACTTGCGCGGTGCCTGAATTTCACGGAAGCGGCCGGCAATCTGAACATCACGCAGCCGGCGCTCAGCAAACACGTGCTTTCACTTGAGAAGGAATTCGGAATCGACCTGCTTGACCGCGACCGAAAAGGGCTGCAACTCACAGAGGCGGGGCGCATTCTGTTCGAGAACGCCAGCGCTATGGTTGAGGCCTACGACCGTACGAAGCGCTCGATCAACCTGATCAAAAGCATGCGACCCATCAACGTGATCGGCTGCATGGACGACTCCGACGTGTCGGCCCTCATGTCCATGACGGCCATGATCGCCCGCGAAACGCGCCGCGCAACGGTGGTGTTCAACCGAAGCGTCGGCGACCCTATCGAGCTGGTGGAATCCGGCGCGTGCGACGTGCTTATCGAGTACGTCAGCCCCACCGACATGCAAGAGCGCGGACTGCGCTGCCGGCCGTTCACTGCCGCGCCGCTCATCGCGATCGTGGGGCTGAACCACCCGCTTGCCACCGCCAGCGAGATCACCTGGGAAGACCTGCGCGACCAGACGCTGCTGAAGTTCACCAGCGACGTGACGGAGACGTCGTGGAACCAGATCAGCGCCGCCTGCAGCGCGCACGGTTTCAAGCCGAAAACCCGGCAGGTTTCCGCCTGCAACAACGTTGAGTTCTTCGGCACGCCCCTGCGCGGCGACGTGCTGCTGTGGAAAAGGACGGAGAAACAGGTCGGCCTGCTGCTGGAAACGGGATGCCGCGCGGGCGTGCCGCTTGTCGGCGAGCTGAGCGAGCTGACCAGCTACCTGGTGTATCGCCCCGAAAACGAGCAACGGCTCCAACCGCTGTTCGAGTCGGTGAACGACGTGCGCAAAATGCTCGACGAACGAAAAGCCGCAAAGCGCACGCAATAAGCGGCCAACTTCTCAGCGAGCACTCGACCCCAAGACGCAAAACGGCCCCTTCCGCTTGGGGGCTTTCCTGTTTGCAAGGGGTAAGGGGAAAGGAAGCCTCCAAGCGGAAGGGGCCGCTTGAGGAAGGGAGTCGGTTTTCAAAGGGCCGGCGGGCCGTTGGGATGGGGCCGGCCGACAACGTAACCGTTTTTCGTAGGGCGGAGCGAGAGCTCCGCCCCGATTTGGCAGCGCCCGGAGGGCGCGTCACCATCTTCCGGGGAGCGCGGGCGGTTCGGGGCGGCGAGAAACCGAACTTTCCGTGCTTCGCGACGCCCGGCCCGGGAAAAGGTGCAGGTTTTTGAACTTTCCGAGCCTCGCGACGGGCCTTGAGGCTCGGAAAGTCCGATTTCCTGCACCGAGCGGGCTCCAGAGCCCGAAGACGCCGTCGGGCAGCGACGGAAAGTTCGATTTCCTGCACCAAACCCGGCCCGAAAGAGCGCGAAGACCCGGAAAGTTCGAAATCTTGCACGGCCGGGAGGGCCGTCCGCGAGTGGGACGAAGGGACTGTCCCTTCGTCCCACTTCGGCGACGCCCTAGTAGAACATGAAGACGCTCAGGCCCGCGCCGTAGAAAGCTACGCGCAGGCAGATGGCGCCGGCCAGGGCGGCGACCACGGCAACCGCGCCGAAGAGCCTCCAGCTTGCCGCGTCGCCCTTCTTCCTGGCGAGCAGGCAGCAGGCCAGGGGCACGATGGCGCCGACCACGACCGCGCCGAGCCACAGGAGCAGCGCCTGGTCGCCGATGGCGGCGCCGGCGTCCACCATGGCCTTGGTCGGGTGCGTGGGGTCGAAGTAGTAGCCCACCTCGGTGAACGAGCCCGCGCTCATCTGGACGTAGGCGGCGTAGGCTGCCGTGCACACGGCGCCGATGACGGAACCGACGATTGCGGGCATACCCAGCGCTTGCGTGTCCTCGCCCTTGGCGGCCAGCACCACGGCCACCGTCGCGGGGCCGAGCAGGCAGGCCGCGCCCACGATGGACAGCACCTCCAGCACGGAGTTCCACGCCGGGCGCGCCGGCATCATGTAGCTGTGCGCGCACACGGCGGCCAGCACGACCGAGATCGCGATCGCCAGCACGGCCATCCACTTCGGCAGCGTGCCGCCGTCGGCGCTCTTGCGCGCCATCACGAAGTAAGCCACCGCGGCAACCACGAACACCACGATCGCGATCAATTCCTGCGTGATGCCGGACGTGATGTGGCCGAAGCCGTTGAAGATGCGCTCCCAGTGCTGCAGGTGGAAGAACACGCAGATGCCGCCAACCGCAAGCAGCACGCACGACACCACGGCCAGCAGCTGCTGCGACTTCTTGCCAGCGCCCTTCAGCGCCAGCACGCCCTGCACGCCGAACACGCCGCACGCCCAGGCGGTAAGGGTGGTAAACAGAATCAAAGGCCATTGCAGTTCCATGATTTACTCCTCCCCTTGCCAATCGCGGTTGCGCAGGATGTACACGAACGACGGATGATTGCCCACGTCAGGCAGGTGATGCACGTCGGATTCCTTGTACGCCGGCACGCAGTCCTTCAGCGTGATGCGGTTGTGCAGCGTCTTGTCGTAGCTCGGGTCGCCCTTGGTGACGTCAACCACCCACGGCGCCTCGAAGCTATCGATGCCCTTGTCAAGGTCGCCGAAGAAGCGCGCACGACCGCCGCACTGGGCGACGCACGCCGGCAGCTCGCCCTGGGCGATCTTCTGCTCGCACAGCGTGCACTTCTCTACCACGCGCTCCTCGGTGTTCAGGTAACGCACACCATACGGGCAGCTCATGGCGCAGAACTGGCAGCCGATGCACTTCGACTTGTCGATCTGCACCGTGCCGTCGGCCGCAATGTGCGACGCCTCGGTCGGGCACACCTTCACGCACTCCGGGTCCTTGCAATGCTGGCACTGCACGGTCATGAAGTACATCTCAATGTCCGGCCACGTGCCGCAGCCGTCCTTCTTCGGGTTCGGGCCGATGCGCAACGTCTTGTTCCAATAATCGCCCACCGGCACATTGTTCATGGCCTTGCAAGCGACGCTGCACGCCAGGCAGCCCACGCAACGGTTCAGATCCGTCGCAATCGCATAATGAGTCATGTTCCGCACCTCCCTTTACGCTTCGTTGCGGATGTCGTAGTTCGGCAGCCATTCCTTCAGACGCGGGTCGGATGCGTCGTGAATGATCTCGTTGCCCTTGTGGTCGCACGGCACGGGGTTGCCGAACGGGGAATTCTCAGGCGTGGCCTTGTAGATGTTCACCGGGTAGGCGCGCAGGTAGCTGGTGCCGGAAATGCGGTCCTGATACCCCTTGCCCGTGGTGACCAGGCAGTTGCAGCCGCACAGGTCGTAGCCCTTGTCGGCCTGGTCAAGCTCGGGGAACCACCACTGGTGCTCCAAGTTCACCACGCCGGGCGCGACGCCGTGGTACAGGTCGGCCACCTGGCGGATCTTGCCGTTGTCGTTCTCGATCCATACCCAGTCGCCCTGCTCGATGCCCAGTCGCGCGGCATCCTGCGGGTTGATCTCGATGCGCGGCGCCGGCCACATCTCGCGGCACCACGGCAGCTGACGGTGCTCGCTGTGGAAGTACACGGGGATGCGGCGGCCAGACGTGGCGGTGAACGGGTACTTCTCGTTCATCTCCGGGTCGGCGATCGGGCTCAGCGGCGGCTCCTTGTACGTGGGCAGGAAGTCTTCCTCGTCCTCGGGCATGAACGTCTCGATGAGCGTGGACCAAATCTCCATCTTGCGCGTCGGGGTGCCGAAGCCGGGCTTGGCGAATTCCTCGAGCGCGTTCTTGTCGCCGTAGGCCTTCAGCGGCATCATGCCCGTCTCGTAGCGGCGGTACGTGCCCCACGTGTCGGGCGCAACAACCTTGCAGTCCTTCCAGCCGTTCTGCTCGAAGTCGTCACGGTACTCTTCCCACGTGGTGGGCGCGCCCGCACGGCCGGTGTTCAGCATGATGTCAAGGTTCTCGATGCGGTCGGGCCACTTGTTGTCGTCGGGGCCCCACTGCTTGCCCATATATTGGTAGATCATCGTGGCAATCTCGATGTCGTGCTTCGTGTCCGCCGGCGGCTCGATGGCGCGCACGGTTGCGCCCTGGCCACCCGAGGGACCCTGCGACATGCGGGGGCAGTCGGTCTCAAGCCAGTGCTGCGCGGGCAGCAGGATGTCGGCCATGCCAGCGGTCGGCGTCTTCCACAGATCCTCGCACACGAAGAAGTCCAGGTTCGGGAACGCGCGCCACTTCTGCAGGCTGTTCGACATGCACATGAAGTCGCCCGTGGAGCACCAACCGGCCTTGACCGGGTACGGATCGCCCGTCTCGATGGCCTTCCACACGCTGGCGTCGTCCGCCCAGCCCTGCCACCAGCCAAGCAGCGGGTAGTCCTCGATGCCCAGCGTCTTGTTGAACTCCTCGGCCGAGATGTTCGGGATGCCGGGGGCCACGGCGCCAAGACCCGCCTTGAACACGAAGTCGCCCTGCGTGCCGCCGCGGTGACCTGCGGGAACGTCCCAGTTGCCCGACAGGCCGATGTAGGTGTCCATAGCGCGCACCATGGCGATGGCGTTGCAGCTGTGCTCGATGGCCAGCTGATACTGGATGCCGCCGTTGCCGTAACCGGTGGTGGGGTCGATGCGCCTGGCATGCGTCAGGCACGCCGTCTTGATGGTCTCGGCCGGCACGCCGGTGATCTCGGAAACCTTCTCGGGCGTGTACTCGGAAACGCGGTCGGTGAACAGCTGCCACACGGGCGTGACCTTCGACTTCTTGCCGTCTTTGAGTTCCACTTCGAACTCACCGTACAGCGCGGGGTCGATTTCAGGATCGAACGGCGTGGGGTCGGGCACCCAGCCTTGCGACACGCCGGGCACCAGGTGCTCCTGCATGCCTTCGTGGCCGGCCGTGGGCTTGCTCCACGTTTCGCCTTCCCACAGGCCCGTGCCTGCATCGAAGTACGTCATGCGGTTGTTCAGGTTGTCCCACACCATGAACTTGTGCGGGTCGCCGTCTTCCTTCAGGTCGCTTTCCTTCAGCAGGCGCGTCTTCATCTGGAACTTGCCGCTGGTGAAGCGGTAGGTCTCGTAGCCGGTGGCCTCGATGTCGTTGCACACGAGGAACGGGCCGTTCGTCCACTTCTTGGCGAACAGGTCGTCGTACAGCTCGTTGTTGATGAGGATGTTCAACCAGCCCATGGCCATGGCGCCGTCGGTGCCGGGGCGCAGGTTCAGCCAGATGTCGGCTTCCTTGCCCAGGTTCGTCATGCGGGGGTCAACCACGATGTGCGTGTCGGCCTTCTCGGCAACGTCCACAATGGTACGGCACGAGTCGTCGTAGTTCGACAGCTCCGGGCCGGTGCCCCACGACGTGTACACCTTCGGGCGGCCGACGGTCTCCATCCAGGAAGCCTGCATCATGGAGTTCATGGCGGTGGCGAAGAAGCGCGGTCCCTTGCACACCTGCCACGGGATGCACATGTTCGGGCTGCCGACCAGCTGGCCAAGCGCGCCGTACGCGAACATGCCCCAAATGCGCGACGTGCCGGACATGCCGAAGATGGCCTCGCCGCCGTAGCGGTCCATGGTCTCCTGCAGCTTCTCGGCGATGGTGCTCATGGCCTCGTCCCACGTGATGCGCTGCCAACCGGGATCGTCCTCGCCGCGCGCGTTCGTGCGCTTCATCGGGTGGTACAGGCGGTCCGGGTGATACGCCGCCTGCAGCGACGCCTGGCCCTTGCCACAGTGGTTGCCCATCGACTGGAAGGCGCTTTCATCGCCCTCGGTGCGGATGGCGCGACCGTTCTCGACGATAACCCACACGCCGCATTCCATCTTGCCGCAGCCGCGGCAGCAGGAACGAACGCGCTTGGTGTCGCCCGCCTTGCTTGCAGTGACAGTGCTCGACTCGGCCAGCGCGGCGCCCGCGGGCGCAACAACGGCAGTGGCGGCCGCGGTGGCGGCGGCCAACTTCGTGAACGCGCGACGCGTCATCGTAAGCTTGCCCATGCATCTCCTCCTTCTCTCGTCTTTTCAACGAAACCGACGATACCGGGCGAGATGAGGGGCGCGAATCGGGTACGAGAGCCGATTTCACCATATCGTGCGAAAGACATGACATGCGCTGAACTGGGGTTTTGCGAATTCGCGAAAATCGGGGCATTCTCAGCGGGTGAAGCATACCTATAATGAAAGCAAATCGATATGAGTTGCCGAGGGGAGCACTTTTGGGGGAAAGGGAAACCAAAACGCAGCGCGCTACGGCGCAGCTGCTGACGCCGGCCATTTGGGGCATCGGCATTGCGTTGGGGTGTGTGCTGGCGTGGCCGCTCATGGCGTTTCAGAGCATGAACCTGTACGCCGGGTTCGACAATCGTGAGGCCATCCTCGATCAAGCATACCTGCTGTCCATCGTTGCCACCACGGCCACGCTGGCGGCGTGCGGCCTGTTCCACAAAAGCTTCGACCGCGTGTTGGGTTCGGTGCTCGCGCGCTGGGTTTTCCCCGCAGGCATGGCCATAGGCACGCTGCTTATCCTGGGCGCCGGCGCGCCCGGAGCTGCCGGCACGGCGTTCGCCGTGGGCTTCGGCCTGGCAACGGGCGTGTTCTCGGGCTTGTTTCTGATGAATTTCGGCGCCGTCATCGGTATGCTTTCCATTAGGCAGTCCGCCGCCGCCATCGCCATCGGCTACCTGCTTTCCAGCGTGCTGTTCTTCGCGTTTCTGTTCTTCGGGCAGCTTGAAGCCACGCTCATGTGCGCCAGCATGGGGCCCGTTGCCGCCGTGTTTCTGTTCTACGGCGTGTCCGACCTGAAGATGGACAAGCGGCAGGCGAACTCGCTGCCGGCGCAGGCCGACCCCGACGACGCCGACAAGCGCCAACTGCACAGCCTTATCTTGGCGTTCGGCCTGACCATGCTGGTGGCCGGCGCATCCTACGAGCTGTCGCGCACGCTGTACGTGCAGATGGGGCACTTCGCCGCGGGCGCCGTCACGCCCTACGCCGTGGCGCAGGGCGCCGTCACCACGTTGACGGCCGTAGGCTCCATCAGCGTGGCGCTGGTGCTTATCACGTCGCGCGGCATCAAAGGCCCCGAGGTGGTCTATCGTCTAATCACCACGTTTCTGCTGATAGGCGCGCTGCTTTTGCCCGTGCCGATGCTGTTTCCCGAAGTGCCCGCGTTCGTGCCGCTATCCATCGACGTTGCGGCGTTTCAGTGCCTGGGCATGGGCATGTGGATTTTGATTGCCGGCCTGTGCCGCCGCTACCAAACGTCGTGCCTGTTCGCGTTCGGCATCATCCGCGCGGTCTGGGCCGCCGGCCCGCTTGTGGGCATGCTGGTAGGACGCTGGCTGTGGTACGGCGTGGGGCTTGACGCGCAGGGAGCGTTCACCGCAGCAGCCACGTGCGTGCTGCTCATCGTGCTGGTGAACAACTTCGTGTTCACCGAGCGCTCGCTGGCGCTGGCGTTAAGCATCATGCCCACCGACCGCAAGCAGCGCTTCCAAGACCGCTGCCGCGCCGTCATCGAGCGCTACGGCCTGACCGAGCGCGAAGGCGAGGTCATGATCATGTTCGCGAAAGGCCGCAACCTGCCCTACGTGCAGGAGGAGCTGTGCCTGTCGAAGAGCACCGTCAGCACGCATCGCCAACACATCTACCAAAAACTCGGCGTCCACTCCGCCCAAGAAATGATCGACCTCATCCAAGAAGAAAAGGGCTAACAAGCGGAGTCAGCCATCCGGCAGGGGCAAGCCCCTTGCCAGATTTCCAGTTACGTCCTGATTTTCGCCATTTTTGGCGATTTTACGTCCTTGTTTTCGCCATTTTTGGTTAAAATCAGGACGTAATTCCAATACTATCGAAAGGCCGCATCATGAAGAGACACCTCATGACAGCGCTCGATGCATGGAAGAACTCCAAGCGCCGCAAGCCCCTTATCCTCAACGGAGCCCGCCAGGTCGGCAAAACATGGCTACTCAAAGAATTCGGCACAACGCGCTACGACAACGTCGCCTACGCCAACTTTGATGGATCAGTAGCACTTGCCGCGTCTTTTGCCGCCGACTTCGATATGCGGCGAATCCTCACCAACCTGCAAGCGGCCACGGGGGAGAAAATCGTCGAAGGCTCCACGCTGCTTATCCTCGACGAGATTCAAGAGTGCCCGCGCGCGCTAACCTCGCTTAAATACTTCCAGGAACAAGCGCCCAACATCCACATTGCCGCCGCCGGATCGCTGCTCGGCCCTACCGTTCACGAAGGCACGGGGTTTCCCGTCGGCAAAGTTAATATGCTTGATTTGCACCCGCTCGACTTCCGTGAGTTTCTCGACGCAACGGGAAACACCATGCTGCGCGAGCTCGTTGACGAAGGCGACCCGACAAGCATCAACGCATTTGGACCGAAGCTTACCGAGCTGCTCAAACAATATTATTTCGCTGGAGGCATGCCGGAAGCCGTTGCGGCGTTCATCGACGACGGCGCTCTCGAAAGCGCGCGTAACGTGCAGGAGGAAATCCTTCGCTCGTATCGACTCGATGCGTCAAAGCACCTAAGCGCACGCGAAACCGAGCACGTCCTTGCAGTCTGGGATTCACTACCTGCTCATCTGTCGCGCGAGAACAAAAAGTTCGTGTTCGGCCAAATCCACGATGGCGCCAGAGCGCGCGATTACCGCTCGGCGATAACCTGGCTTGTCCAGGCTGGGCTCGCAACAAGGGTCGACCGAGTCTCGAAACCAGGCGTCCCCCTTTCCTCGTATGCAAGCGACAACGCATTCAAACTATTCTGCCTGGATATAGGCTTGCTTGGGGCACTTTCGGGGCTCAACCAGCAAGCTATCGCAGAAGGCAACGCGGCATTCACGGAATTCAAAGGCGCGCTGACCGAGCAGTACGTCTGCCAGCAGCTTGTCGCAAGCTGCGGACTTGAACCGTTTTACTGGTCCGCCGACAATTCCCGCGGAGAAATTGACTTTCTTGCACAAAAGGCCGGGAAAACTTACGCCATCGAAGTAAAGGCCGAAGAGAACCTTCGAGCAAAGAGTTTACGCGCTTTCAAAGAACGCTATCCCGATGTTCAAGCGCTGCGGTTTTCCCTTTCCGGCTACCAACAACAAGACTGGATGGCGAACGTGCCGCTCTATGCCATGTTCAGCGAGAAGCTGTGGGGATGAAAGCGCCCCCTTGAACGTTCCGTGTTCGCCGGCGGACAATGCTGGAGTTCGCTCGTAGCTGTTTGTTAGAATCGTGCGAGATTAAACCCCGAGGAGAAAGAGCGCTTTTGCCAGCTTCGTGCAACCTGACATCGGCCGCAAACCGCGCAGTCGCGCTGCTTTTGTGCGCGCTGCTGGCGTTCGCATGCGTTCCCGCCGCCCCCGGCGCGGCGCAGGCCGCAGACATGGACGCAAGCGAGCGATTCGCCGCCCCCAGCGAAGCCTCCACCCCCGTCGGCGAATCGCTCCACAACAGCGAAGCCGCTTCCACGGAAAGCAACGCCTCGAACGCCGGCGACCAAAATACCGCCACGTCCGACGGCGAAACCAACGGCGCGCAAACCGTGCGCGTCGGCTGGCTGCTGAACAACCAGGACTTTCAAAGCGGCATGCCCGGCGAATACCAATCGGGCTGGGGTTACGAATACCTGCAAACGCTTTCGTACTACGCGCCCGCGTGGAATTACGAATACGTTCCCGGCACGTTCACCGAGCTTATGGACAAGCTTGAGGCCGGCGAAATCGACCTTATGCCCAACATCTCCTACACGCCCGAGCGCGCCGAAAAGCTGCTGTATTCCACGAACGCGCAAGGCACCGAACACTACTACATCTACGCCAAGCCCAGCAACGATGCGCTCACGCAAGGCGACCCTGCGGCGCTCAATGGCATGACCATCGGCTGCAACAGCGGCGTCATGCAAACCGAAGCGGGCATGCAATGGCTCTCCGACGAAGGCGTGACCTGCAACTATAAGTTCTACAGCACCGGCAACGAGCTGTTCGACGCCCTTTCGAACGACGAAGTGGACGCCATCATCATGAACGACACGATGTCGTCCGAGGATGCGCAGCCCGTGTTCAGCGTTGGCGAAAGCAACTACTTCCTGGTCACGCCTAAATCTCGCCCCGACCTTATGAGCCAGATCAACGCCGCCATGACGTCCATCAGCGCGGCGAACCCGCGCTACAACGATGAGGTGAAAACCCGCTACTCCGTAGGCAACGCCGGCACGTCGGCGCTCACGAACACCGAGCGCTCGTGGCTTGCCGCGCGCGGCAACACCATCAAGTTCGGCTATCTTGACAACGTGCTGCCCTACAGCACCGAAAGAGGCAGCGAGCTTGCAGGCGCGCTGACCGAGCTGATCAACACGCTGGAAAACCAGTTTGGGGTAAAAATAGAAGCAACGGCTTTCCAGTCGAACGCGGAGCTGCAAGACGCGCTTGCAAATGGCGCCGTTGACGTTATTGCGCCCGTTTACAAGGACTACTGGATTGCCGAGCAGGCCGGATGCATCCAATCGGCATCGTTTGCCAGCACGGCACTTGTTGCCCTGTACAGCAGCAACGACCTTGACGCCGCATTGGGTTCCATCGCCCAGGCGCCTGCGCAACTGGTGAACAAAGCCGTGCTGGACACGCGCTACCCCCAGGCAAACATCACCGAATACGCTGATGCAGTCGGGTGCATCGAAGCCGTGAAGACCGGGCGCGCTGGCTGCACGATTGTGTCAGTTCCCGCATTGAATCCCCTTCGCGAAAAGGTCGATATGAGCGACCTGAAAACAACGGAACTTGCCGAAGGCGCCGAGCTGACCTGCTGGATGCGCAAGGGCGATTACACCCTGCTCAGCATCGTGAGCAAAGGCGTCATCAACTCGAAAGACGCCCTCACGGCGGCAACGTACTCGCAAGATACCCGCACCGAAGACGAATCCGCTTTCGCGGAATTCGTCAGCAAGCATCGAATTATCATCGTCGTCAGCGTGCTTATGGTGCTGATAGTGTTTATCCTTGTCCTCGTGTGGCTGCTGCGGCGCGCACGCCTCGCGCAACAGGAAGCGCAAGCCGCCAACGCCGCGAAAACGGCGTTCTTGTCGCGCATGAGCCACGACATCCGCACGCCCTTAAACGGCATCATCGGCCTGCTGGAAATCGGCGACCTGCATCCCGACGACGCGAAGCTTGCCACGCAAAACCGCAAGAAGGCGAAAGTGGCGGCCGACCATCTGCTCACGCTCATCAACGACATCCTTGAGATGAGCAAAATCGAAGACCGCGCCGTTGAGCTGGAGAATGAGCCGTTCGATCTTGAGGACCTCATCCGCGACATCTACATGCTGGGGCAGCTGCGCGCCAACGAGCGCGGCGTCGACCTCGCCATTAAAGGCGCACGCACCCTCGACTTCCCCAACGTGTACGGCAGCCCCGTGCACGTGCGACGCGTGCTGCTGAACCTTGTCGACAACTGCATCAAGTACAACAAACCCGGCGGCAGCGTCACCTGCACAACCGTGAACCTGGGCGTAGAGGGCGACGTGGTGACGTACCGCTTTACCATCGCCGACACGGGCATCGGCATGACGCCGGAATTCCTCGAGCGCATCTTCGAGCCGTTCACGCAGGCCAACGACGACGCGCGCAGCAACTACCAGGGCACCGGCATGGGCATGCCCATCGTAAAGGCGCTTGTCGAGGAGATGGGCGGCGTCATCACGGCAACCAGCACGCTGGGCGAAGGCAGCACGTTCACAGTGATGCTGCCGTTCACCATCGACCGCAACCCGCAGACGCATCAAAGCGACGACGAAAACGCCAGCGACATCTCCCTTACCGGCATGAGCGTCATGCTGGTTGAAGACAACGAGCTGAACACCGAGATTGCCCGCACGCTGCTGGAGAACGAAGGCGCGCAGGTTACGTGCGCCGCCGATGGTCAGGAAGCCGTTGACCTGTTCTGCAGCAAGGCGCCGGGCACGTTCGACGTCATCCTCATGGACGTGATGATGCCGAAGATGAACGGCTACGAGGCCACGCGCGCCATCCGCTTGAGCGACCGCCCCGACGCCGCCACCGTGCCCATCGTGGCCATGACGGCCAACGCGTTCGCCGAGGACGTGCAAACCGCCAAAGAAGCCGGCATGAACGACCACGTTTCCAAGCCCATTCAGCTCGACATTCTTAAGGAAGCCCTAGCGAAATACCGCCACGGGTAGCAGCCGCGCAGGCAATCACCGGCATTTGCCGAAACATTATTCCTCGTCGAACACGCTGCGCTCGGTCGGTAGATAAAACGCCACGAGCCACAGGAGGAATACCGCGACGCATCCAAGAATGCCCCACACGATGGGTTTGGCAACCAAGACAGCGCTCACCGCCATAATCGAGTACGAGATGCCCAGTATGGTCAGCTTCTTCTTCACCGTAACGCCTCGGCCGCTCTTGAAGGGTTCAACGTAAGCTTTATAAGCCTTCGTCTCAACAAGCCAAGCATTCAAGCGCTCCGAACTGCGCGAGAAGAAAAACGCCGCCGCAAGCAACAATGGCGTAGTGGGCAGAACGGGCAAGAACACACCAGCAATGCCCAGCGCCGTGCACAACGAGCCAAGGATAACAAACAAGCATTTCTTAAGAGCGCTCAAACCAATTCCTACCTACTAGGTTTAATAATCCACTCGCTCATAATAACAAAGCTCCCATCATCCCCGCGATAGGGATAAACCCTTCAATAGATTCCCAAATCGAAATTGTCCTGAATCGCAACTTTCCCAAATTGTTCGCTTACTCCCGAACGCAAGACCAACTTCAAAGCTCCCGCCGCAGCAGGCGACGCCAAGAGGCGGCAGGCAACGATATATCAGAAGCACGTCGGTACGCGAAGCAAGCAAGGAGGGGTCGTCGGACGGTTTGAGACCCGCCCAAACTGGCTTATCCTTCCACGACCGCTTTCGAGCCGGTGCGCGATTTTGTGACGGTGATGCGTTTGGGGATGTTGGCTTTCAGGTCCTCAACGTGACTGATGATGCCCACAAGCTTGTTGCCACCCGACAAATCCGACAGCAAGCTGATGGCGTTGCCAAGCGCTCCTTGGTCAAGCGACCCGAAGCCTTCGTCCACGAACATGGTGTCGAATTCCACGCCGCCAGCGTGCGCCTGTACGATGTCGGACAGCCCCAGCGCCAAGCACAGCGATGCCTGGAACGACTCGCCGCCAGAAAGGGAAGACGCGTCGCGCGCCCTGCCAGTAAAGCTGTCGATAACGTAAAGCCCCAAGCCGGCCTTCGAATTTCCCGACGATTCGGCCCAGCGCACCAGCTCGAACTGCCCGGCCGTCAACACGCGCAAGCGCTCGTTCGCCGCCGCGATGACGCGATCGAAGTACATGCCCTGCACGTACGCCTCGAAACGAATCTTCGCCTGACCGGTCAGGTTGCCGTTCGCCGCATCGGCCATCAGCTTGATACGGCCGTAGCGCTGCTCGATATCGCCCGTACGCTGCAGCACATCCCTCAGCTGGCGCAACACCCGTTCGTTCGCTTGGATGCGCGCGCTCACCGCGCTTTCACGCGCCGATGACTCCTGCCCCTGCTTGAGAAGCTCATCTTGCTGCGCCTGCGCTTTTTCAACATCGATTTGCGGCAGCTCCGCAAGCTGCTTGGCCTTATCTTCCAGCAGCTTGCGATTCGTCTCGATGTGCTGCTTATTGACCGTAAGCGCCCGCTCCGCCGCATCGCGACGCGCCTTAAGTTCTTCAGCTTGCGCTCGAAGCGCGTTCGCCTTACCACGAGCAGCATCAAGCGACGGAAACTCCAGGTCAACCTTTAAATGTTCAACACGCTGCCGGACAAGTTCACAATTCTGGGAAAGCTGCCGCCATGATTCCTCCGCTTGCTGTGATTGGGCAAGCGCCTGCTGAGCCGCCGCTTCCGCTTTGCCGCAACGCCGCTTCGCCGCCGCCAGCTGCTCAACCGCCTGTTTCGCGTTATTCAGATGCGTGCGAGCTACCGCCGCATCATCTTGGGCCGCTTTGTGCACGCGCAACGCCTCGTTGGCATCGGCAACCGTCAAACGCTGACGCAACGCGTCCGCCGCAGCCATCTGCGCATCCGCCTCTCGCTGCGCTTCATGTTGAGCATCTTTCGCCTTTGCAACGTCGTTGCGCGCCTTGTCCATCGCATCGTGCGCACGCTGCACAATGACGTGCGCAGACGTCGCCTTTTCCTGGCGCTGCTGAGCCTCCGCAAAAGCCTGCCGTGCGCGCTCGAGCTTGTTTGCGGCCTGGCTAAGTGCTTCAGATGCCGCCGCTTCGCCGCCACACTCGGCGTCAAACGAGCGTAATGCGCTCTGCGCCGACTCGAGCACGGTCCGACAACGCTCCGCCTCGCGGGACGCCTGTTCCGCAACGCCCCGGGATGCAGCTTCCTGCTCCGCCGCAGCATCAACTTCGTCGTCGCTTGGAATCGATTCCGTTGCAACAGCCGGAGCCGGATGGTGCACAGATCCGCACACAGGGCAGGGCTCGCCTTCTTGCAAATCGGCCGCCAGCATGCCTGCGCGCCCTGCACGCTGCAGCTTTTGCAGCCGCTGCAACGCCGATGCGTCGGCATCGTGGTGCGCTTCCGCCTCTTTCAGGCTGCACAACGCCTGCTGGTGAGGCCCTTCCGCAAGCGCCGCCGCACGCGCCAGCTCAGCGCGACGGTCGACCACCTGCTGCGCATCGCGCTGCGCCGTTTGGGCGCGCTCGACTGCCGCATGCGCCTCGCTGCAAGCCGCATCGGCGCCGGCAAACGAGTCGAACGCGGCTTGCGCCTGCTTGGCCAAATCCTCCGCAGCAGACTCCTGCACAACGCATGTCTTCAAATCCTCGTCAAGTTTTTGCGCGCGCAGCGCAGCAGCCTGCGCCGCGGCGACCTTGCCCGCATACTCACGAGCATCCGCCAACACGCGCGCCGCCTCGTCCACCTTCGCCTGCGCGGCGTCGAAGCACCCCTGCGCTTCAGCCTTGCGCACTTCCGCATCAGACAGCTTTTCCACCGCTAATGCGGCATCAGCCCGCTGACGCTCCGCAGCTTCCGCCGCCTCTTTCGCGCTCGCGCTGGCCTTTTGCGCCGATTCCGCTGCCGCAGCTTCTTCCCGCAGCTTCCGCTCGGCCTCCCAAAGCGCTTCGTATTTACCCAGCGTACCCTCGATCACCGCCGCCTGCTCAACAGCCTGTGCCCGCTGGTTATCGGTAGCTTTCGCAGCCTCGAAATCAGCCTGAAGCTGTGCCGACTTTGCCTCATGTTCCGCAAGAACGCTTTGCAACCTCTTTTGGTCCAGCAACGTTTGCTCACGCGTTTGAGCGCGCATCGTCAAACCATTAGCTTCTCGCCACTTGTTGCGCAACGCCTCGGTTTCCCCGTGCAAGCGCTGCAACTCCGGACGGTCAACGCCCAGCAAGCTCTCAAGCAGCTCGGCAAGCCAATCGCCCAGTGACGCAGCTCCGCGGACACGTTCCGCCAGTTCTTGCTCGCGCGGGTCTTCGGGCGGGAACGCAACCGCTCGGGCATTCGCAACAACCTCGCGCTTCAACGACTCGTTTTCGCGCTCGAGTTTGCGACTCTCCTCGCCCAACCGTTCCTGCAACCGCTCATGCTTTTGCGTAGCGAACAGCTTGCGGAAGATGCCCTCGCGCGTAGCCGTGTCGGCGGTAAGCAGTTTGCGGAACTCCCCCTGCGCCAGCATAACAATCTGCTTAAACTGGCTTGCATCAATGCCAAGCAACTCTTCGACTTCGGTTGTTACCTTGCGAACACCGCTGATGCAGCGTCTGCCGGGAAATTCTATCTCGGCATTCGCCGTTTCCTTCGTGGTGCCTTCTCCGCGCAGCTTTGCGCGCTCATAATCGGGATTGCGCTTCACGCGATACGTTTGCCCGCGATACAAAAACTCCAGCTCAACGAACGTTTTGATTGCTGGGTCAGCATAATCGCTACGCAAGCTCGACGCGCTGCGCGCCCCGTTTTTGCTATCGCCGCTCGCTTCGCCGAACAACGCGAAGCAAATGGCATCGAAAATCATGGTTTTGCCCGCACCCGTGTCGCCGCACACCAAGTACACGCCCGACGTGCCAAGCGTGCGGAAATCGATGACCGTTTCATCTGCGTACGGACCAAACGCGGACATCGTCAGCTTCAGCGGCCTCATTTCGCGCCCCCTTCCTGCCCATCAGGCCCTTTTGCCACGTCGTGCTCAACGCCAGCAATAACCTTGCGCGCGAACGTTTTCTGAACCTCGTCAAGCTCATTGCCAACCTGGACCTCGTAGAACATCGAGAACAGCTCCAGCATGTCCAGCTTATCCGGGTCCGATGTCGAAGCAGTCTGCGTGCGATTCACCAGCACGTTGAGGTTGTCGTAATCAAGCGACATCACGTTGGGGTACACCTCGCGAAGCTTCGCGAGCGCATCAAGCTGCGGATGCTCGTCGGTTAACGTGATATGCACGTAGTCCTGCAGCGGATTGCGCAACTCGACCGCTTCACCGTCCGGCGCAACTGCCGCACTATCGGAATCTGTCGCACTTGCCTCACAAACGTCATCCGCACCACAAGCCGCCAGCCCATCAGCACCGACGTGGCCGGTCTGCCCCTGCTCCAATCGCCCATCGGTATCATCGGCGCCTTCGCAACCCGTATCGGCCGACACGGCCAGCAGCGTTCCCAACGCACCGCGCACTTCGCGAACATCATGCAACGGCTCAAGCGGGATAAGCTCTGTGGAAACACATGCGCCAACTGCATCACCGGGCGCCTTTTCTCCCAGGTCAACAAGCACAACACTTTTGTTGTAGCGCGCTTCGCTAAACGAATACTTCAGCGGCGAGCCCGAATAGCGCACCGTGTCACGGCCCACGCGCTGCGGGCGATGCACATGCCCCAGCGCCACGTAATCAAACGCGTCGTACACCGACGCATCCACATTATCGATACCGCCAAGCTTGATTTCGTCATCCGCGCGATCAGGCGAAACGCCGTATGCCGTTACCAGCTGATGCGACAGCGCGACATTGCGTGCATTCGCGTCAACCTCGCACGCGCCCAACACCGCACGCAGCGCAGCCGAGTAATCATCCCCTATTTCCACATCGGGAAAATACCGGCGCACATCGCCCGGCTTCAAAAACGGCAGCAGCCAAAACGCCACATCGCCCCATTCGTCTTCCAGAACAACGCGCTCGACCTCACCCGCATACACCGGTGGGAAACACACGCCCTGGCTTTCCAGCAAACCCTGCGCATACGCGATGCGCTCCGCCGAATCATGGTTGCCGGGAATAGCAAGCACACGAAGGCCCGCCGCCACCGCATCGGTCAAAAACGCATCGAATACCGTGACGGCTTCCGCACTTGGCGACGCCTTGTCGTAAATATCACCAGCAATAAGCAAGGCTTTAACCTGGCGCTCTTCTGCAATTCGCAGAATTTGCCGCAAAATATGCCGCTGATCATCCAGCAGCGAAACGCCATTCAACCGCTTGCCAATATGCAAGTCGGACACATGCAGCAACCTCATGGCAACCCCTACCCTTCCAGGTCCTTGCGAACAAGATAGCGAAGATAGTCTGACCTGCTCATCGACAGGCTTTCAGCACGCCCATCCATTCGTCGAACCTCATCTTCGGTATCGCGATACGTAATGGATTTCATGCGACTGCCGAACAAACTTGGGCGGCCGACCACAACGGTCTCCCCTTCCGGCCATTCGCCAGATTCGTATGCCTGCGAATCGATATGCAGCTGTTTGATTTCCTCGTCGCACAGAGAAAACCTGTTCTTCAACTCATTGTCTCCGATCGTGGCCATGCGCGCCTCCCGTCAAACCGAGCTCTTTATAAGCACGAGCCGTCGGCGGCGTATTCGCGTGAAAAATGAGCACTCCGAACGGCTTTTTGCGGCCCACAACCTCAATCGACCGCCCATGCTGATCGAATCCGATGGCAACAAAATCGACTTCTCCATTCGAACAAGCACGCCGCGCCACAGCAACGGCATTGCGCCACGCGTGAAGAACCTGCTGCTCCGTCAAACCATGCACCAGCGCATGCTCGTGCACGAACACGTCATTCATCGGACCCTACTTATGTCTTGCATAATACGCCCTCGCAATTGCCCATTCAACTCGCCACATCACAGTGGATGTAGCCTATCAAACCGACCTTGCAGGGCTTTTACCCAAAGCTTGCGCAGAGCGCTGCGAAACCTTGCACGAACTATGCCGACGAGCTCGTTGGGTTCTTGCGAAAAGCTCGGAGTTGTCGCACGCCCGAGCGTTCGACTTGCACACCGCGCTTCGCACATCGGGAAAAGCACGAGCTGGCTGAATGAATTTGCGCGCCATCCAGCCCTGCTCACAAAAGCATATTGGCAGCTCGGCGCCACAAACTGCGGCGCCGAGCAACAAGTTTATTCCGTTAGAGTTTTCCCTATTTTTACCGCCAGCCACCCCTAGTCCCAAACAACAGCAAAGCCGCCCGCAATTTCGCGAACGGCTTTGCTACTTGGGGCCGCAAGGCTCAATCTGCTGCCAAACGCAACGGCGCCAAGCCTCAAAAGCTACTCCGCCTTCGCGGGCGCATCGAACTGGCCGGCGCAGTGCGGGCAGCGCGTGGCGCCTTCCTTAACCTCTTCCAAGCAGAACGGGCACGTGGGCACAGCCGCGGGCGCCTCTTCTTCCTTGCCCGTCAGCTTCTCGCCGATGTTCTGCGCCTTGTTCACGGCCTTCACCAGCACAAACACCACGAATGCCACAATGAGGAAGTTAATGCACGCGCTGATGAACGCGCCGAAGTCGATGTCGGTGCCGGGCACCACCAAACCGGAAATGGTATCGGCGCCGCCTGCGATGACGGAAATCAGCGGGTTGATGATGTTCGTGGTCAGCGCCGTCACGATAGACGTGAACGCGCCGCCGATGATAACGCCAACGGCCAGGTCCACAACGTTGCCGCGATTGATAAACTCCTTGAACTCGGCGAGAAACTTCTTCACCCTCAACCCCCCTTCTTCCCAGATAGCACGCCGCAAAACAGCGCCGCCTTCAACACAAACGGCGCCATTGTAGCAAGGGCTTAGCGCAAAGGCCAATAGTGCGTGAGGGCCTGTTGGCAAAAATCGCTCATGTATGTGATTTAACTTGGATGTTTTTGATAGCGAGGCCAACAAGTTTACGTTTTCCCAGTTCACAGCCGGGTCGATTTTCGGGCTTCACCGTGCAGGGCGATTAAATCACATACATGAGCGATTTTTATTTGGAGCCCCGTTGCAAAACATGGCCGACGCTGCGATTTGCAACGTCGGCCGCGTCAGCAAGCTTTTCATCCGCGCTTCGGCAAGCATCAAGCGACCTTCACAGCAGTACGTTTCGCCCGCCCGTAGTCGTGGCAAATTGCCGCTTACGGCTTTGACTCAGCAGCAATGCCAATGCGCATCAGCACGCAACGTTACGTGGCCAACGTCCGCGCAGCCGCAACCAACTTGCTAGCCCAGCGTGATGCCGCCGGTGGTGAAGTGCAGGATCCCGAAGGGCGTTTGGGCATCGGGCAGCGCGGGGAACAGCGACGGTTCGAGCACGCCAAGGGCAAGCGCCGCGCCCGCGGCAATGGCCGCAACCACCAGCAGCACGCCTCCGACCAGCAGAAACGCCTTCCATGCCTGCGCGTTGCGCCGCAGCCACGCCATGGCGCCAAGCGCCGGCGGCTCGGGCTGCTGCCCACCGCGCGCCACCCGCAGGAAGATCAGATTCGGAAACGGGGCTTCGAGCGCAACGTTCGACGTCGAGACGCAACTCGCAAGCGGCGGCAAACCCGCCTTATATCATGCGCTATTTGGAACTCGTAAGGCGGATTGCCGGAGAAGTCGGCGATGGCGCCATGCGCGTCCTTCAGGTAGAACACCTCGAAAATGGGGTTGTCGGCGGTTTCGTACTGGCCCTTCACGATGGGGTTTTCCAGGCACATCTCCTTCACGGACATATCGTTCACGAACACGGCCGTGCCGTGCAAGCGAATCCACGCATACTCGGGGCTGGACACCGAAATCTCGACCTCGGGGTTTTCCTCCATGTCCTTGTACACGTCCTTCGTGTTGTTCGTGCAGAACCACAGCTTGCCGTCCTTCTCACCCGAGAACATGAACGGGCGGCACTTCGCCTTGCCGTCACGACCGACGGTGGCCAGATACTGCACGGGATTGGCCTGCAAAAACTCGACGACTTTTTCCATGATGAATACCTCCTGTACGCTTTTCGCTCGGAAAGGCTTCACATTCCTTTCGCTGTGGATATATAATCACCGTAGCGCTTGATTTGAAAGTAAGCACCTTTTTGTTCTGTAGGTACCTGTTAGTAACTGTTGTGATTTACCTGCGGATACAGAAAGTTCAAAATGTGAAGAAAGGTCCACTATGGCTCAGCAAACAACGAAAGTCGCACTGCCGGCCTGCCCTGTAGAAACCACGCTGTCACTAATCGGGAACAAATGGAAAGTGCTCATCCTACGCGATCTTGCGCCGGGTAAAAAGCGTTTTGGGCAGCTGCAAAAGTCCATCGGCAACGTGTCGCAAAAGGTTTTGACCGCGCAGCTGCGTTCCATGGAAGCCGACGGCCTCGTGCATCGCGAAGTATTCGCCGAAGTGCCGCCGCGCGTGGAATATTCCCTCACCGACCTGGGTGAAAGCCTCAAACCCATCCTCAACTCCATGTGGGCCTGGGGCGAAAACTACAAGCAGCGCTTCGGACAATAGGCGCCAAGCAAATAGCGTGCCGCAATCGAATAAGGCGAGCAGATCGCACCGCCCATATCGCCATCGGCGTCGCCAAGCAAACATGCCTCGCAATCGTCAGAAAAACCATCACACGCCGAGTACTACCGCCTTCAACCACAACTCGCTTGCCCAGAGCGCAAGGCTCGACCACCTTGTCAGGCAATGCTAACGGAAGGAAATCGCAATATCCTTCCGTTATGCCGCTCCTTATGGAAGGATATCGCGATTTCCTTCCGTTACCGACCATCTTCCAAAGCAAAAAGGGCGCGCATGGTGCCTGCATACCTCGCCAACAAAATAATCCGCAATCTACCGTGTCCCATCCCCTAGCAGCTGGCGAACAGGGCCGTGAGTTTTTCGCGATCGATGGTGCCGTCGGGGCGTTCGGCTTGCGCGAGGGCCCACATGGTTTTCGCCAGCAGCGCTTCGGTGGTTGCCGCGCCGCCCATGAGCACGCCGGGACGGTTGCAGAACGCGCGACCTACCTCGTACACGCTCAAGTCGGCGCCCTCGAAGGGGCACTGCGTGGTCATCACCAGCGTTTTGCCGGCATCCGCCCAGTTCAGCAGCGCGTCCGTCACGCCCGCGTACTCCGGGATGCCGCCCAGCCCGAACGCCTCCACCACCAGCGCGTCGCACAACGGGCGCAGCGCGTCGACCACGCGCCCGTCCATGCCCGGCGTCACCTTGAGCACCATCACGCGCGGGTTCAGCGTGTCGAAAAACCGCGGAGCGAAAGGCCCCGCCACCGCAAAACCACGTTCGGCAGCACCCGAAGGCACAGAAACGCCTCCGTGCTCTTCGCACGCGGAGCAGCCGTCAGCCGAAAAGCCCTCTCTGCCGGCCCTCGCTTCGCCCGCCGTCGCACAACCATCCGCCGCGCCCGGCGCCATCAGCTCGCGCGCGGCCGCCGCCCACTGCACGCCGTTTTCGCCAGCCGCACCCAAATCGGGTACGTTCAAACTGTCGAACGCCTCGAAATCACGCGTGCGCACCTTGCGCGCCGCCGTGCCCGAGATCGCCTTTCCGCCGAACACCACCATAACGCCCGCGGCGGCATCGTCGCAGGCCACGCGCACGGCATCAAACAGGTTGCGCTTGCCGTCGGTGCCGGGATCGCCCATGGGCAGCTGCGAGCCGGTCAGCACCACAGGCTTCGGACTTGCCTGCACCAAATACGACAACCCCGCCGCCGTGTACGCCAGCGTATCGGTGCCGTGAAGGACGACGAACCCGTCGCAATCGTCATAGCGCCGACGCACCTCGTCCGCGATGGCCAGCCATCCCTCCGGGCGCATGTTCGTGCTGTCCACGTTCATGACCTGCGACACCTCGACATGGCACACCTGCGCGACCTCGGGAACAAACGCCACCAACTGCTCGCCCGTCAACGCCGGCGCAAGCCCGCTGCCCTCTTCAGCCGACGCGATGGTCCCGCCCGTCGCGATAACCAAAATCTTCTTCATCTGCACCCCTTCCCCCAAATGATCCGCAGCTCTGCCAAACAAATACCGATTCCGCTACTGTACCCCGAGATATGCGCAACCAGGCCCTCGAACCCGCGAATCCCCGAAATGGCTGGCAAGGACGCCCACGCCAAAACCAAACCCGCAACCGCCGAACCCGTAGCCGCAACCGTCCAGGCGCGCCATCCGCAAGCGCAAGCCGCCCAAGCGCGGGCCTTCGCACCCGCAACCGCCGAACCTGCAGCCGACCAGGGCGGCGGCTTTTCGAGCTCAGATTCATGGTCTCGCCCCCGTGCTTCCTCCGGGCTTCTCTCTGAGCGCCTGAAATCGGCCTCGAGGGGCGCTGGAAGAAGCGCAGCGCACGTTCGATCCGCTGCGGCGACTGTTGAGATGGTGCATGCGTGAACCTCGGTCTCTCTTCGGGCTGAATCTGCTTGGAAGGCGAAATCGGCTTGGAAGTCCACACCCCTAGGAGTACTTGCCGCGCAGCGAATCGAGGCTGCGCTCGAGGATGCCGTTCATGTGCGCTATGGCGATCCCGTAGTTCACGATGGGCACGCCGCACGCCCGCGCCTTGTCCAGGCGGTATCCCATCTCCCTGCCGTTGAGCATGCACCCCCCGCAGTGGACGACCAGGTCGTATCCTTCGAGCGAATCGGGGAACTCCTTGCCGGAGACGAATTCGAACCGCGGCTCCGCCCCGCAGAATGCTTTTATCCAGGCGGGCATCTTGACCGTTCCGATATCCTCGCATTGACGGTGGTGGGTGCACCCCTCGCATACGAGCACGCGGCTTTCCCCGGTAAGGCCTCCAAGGGCATTCGCCCCCTCGATCAGCAGCGAGAGCTGTCCTTTGCGGCGCGCCATCAGGATGGAGAAGGACGTCAGCGGCACCTCCGGGGGCACGATGGCCGCAACCTGGGAGAAGGCCTGGGAGTCCGTCACGACAAGCTTCGGCGGCCTCGCAAGCGATCCGAGAAGCCCAGCGAGCTCATCGGGCTGGCAAGCCAGCGCCGCCGCGTGCGCATCAAGGAGGTCGCGCAGGACCATCTGCTGGGGAAGGATGATGCGCCCCTTCGGCGCCGACGAGTCGATGGGGATCACGAGCACCACGACGTCCCCGGGGTTCACCAAGTCGGCGACGACCCGCCTTGCGGGCTTCGCATGGCCGGCCGCGGCGGCGACCGACTCCCTGAGCTCTCGGACGTTCATGCCCGTCGCGGCGCTCACGGCGATCTTTCGCACGATAGCCCCCTCGGGAAGCTTAAGCGCCGCCTCTTCGAAGGCCGCGCCCCCTTCCCCGCACGCGTCCCGCCCTGCCGCAAGGAGGTCGACCTTGTTGAAGGCGACCACGCAGGGAATGGCCTTCTCGGCGAACGCCGACAGCAGCTCGCGGTCCTGGTCGGACACGCCCCGGGTGGCGTCTACCACCAGCACGGCCACGTCGCAGCGGCGCAGCTCGTCGCGGGCCCTGCCCGCTCGCTTGCACCCGAGGTCGCCCTCGTCGTCGATGCCGGGGGTGTCCACGACCGTGACCGGGCCGACGGGAAGGAGCTCCATGCCCTTGACCACCGCGTCGGTGGTCGTGCCCGCGACGGGGCTCGTCACCGAGAGGCTCTGGCCCGTGAAGGCATTGACCAGGTTCGATTTGCCGGCGTTGCGCACGCCGAAGAAGCCTATCCTCAAGCGCTCGGCGCCGGGGGTGTCGTTGAGGCTCATGCGCCCGCTCCTTAGAATCTGAAATCGCGCCCGGTGCCGCTCAGGATCTGCCCGACGTTTTCCTTGCATGCGGTCCTGATGGCATCGCTGGAAATGTTGCCCAGTTCGCGCTCGATGAGGCGCAGGCCCTTCTCCTTGGTGGGGCCCGAGGCGTAGTCGGCCAGGTACTCCGCCAGCGTCATCAGGGCGTTCGGATGGCAGTAGTTCGAAATCTGACCGCTCTTGCAGAACTCCATGAACCTGTCGCCGGTGCGGCCCGCGCGGTAGCAGGCGGTGCAGAAGCTGGGGATATGCCCATTGTCCATGAGCCAGCCCACAACCTCCTCGAGGGTGCGCTGGTCGGAGACGTCAAACTGCTCGGTGTCGTGCGGACGCTCCGCCTCCGCATAGCCGCCGACGCTCGTGCGGCTGCCCCCGGATATCTGGCTGATGCCGTAGCGCAGGGCCGCCTCACGCACCTCCTTGCTCTCGCGCGTGGAGATGATCATGCCCGTGTAGGGCACGGTGATGCGAATGAGCGCGATGATCTTCTCGAACGTCTCGTCGGATAGCGAGTTGTCGAAATCGTCCGGGTCGATGTCGTCGGCGGGCTTCACGCGGGGGACGCTGATGGTGTGCGGCCCCACCCCGAAGGCGGCCTCGAGGTGCTCGGCGTGCATGATGAGCCCGGCGAATTCATAGGCATAGCCGTCCAGACCGAACAGCACGCCGAGCCCCACGTCGTCGATGCCGGCCTCCATGGCGCGGTCCATGGCCTCGGTGTGCCAGTTGTAGTCGTGCTTGGGGCCTGTGGGGTGCAGCTCGAGGTAGTTCTCCTTGTTATAGGTCTCCTGGAACAGGATATACGTGCCGATGCCCGCGTCCTTGAGCATGCGGTACTCGTCCACCGTGGTGGCGGCGATGTTCACGTTCACGCGGCGGATGGAGCCGTTCTCGTGCTTGACCGAGTAGATGGTCTCGATGCTCTCCAGGATGTAGTCGATGGGGTTGTGCTTGGGGTCTTCGCCCGCCTCGATGGCCAGGCGCTTGTGACCCATGTCCTGCAACGCGATGACCTCCGCGCGAATCTCGTCCTGCGTGAGCTTGCGGCGCGGGATGGTGCGGTTCTTGGCGTGGTAGGGGCAGTACAGGCACCCGTTGACGCAGTAGTTGGAAAGGTAGAGCGGGGCGAACAGCACGATGCGGTTGCCGTAGTAGGCCAGCTTGACCTCCCTGGCCAGACGGCGTATCTCGGAGTTGACCCACGGGTCGTCGCAGGCCAGAAGCACGCTCGCCTCGCGATGGGTGATCATCGCACCGTGCTCGGAGGCCGGGCTCAGGTGCGGGCCGCACTTCTTCAGGATCTCCCGGCACAGCTCGACGTCGTCCTTGTGCGCCTGCGCGTACTCAAGCGTGTCGAGAATCTCCTGGTGGTTTATGAACTCGTCGGCGCACGACGATTTCGGGTCGTATGCAAAGCTCATTGTATCCTCCTATCGTCGACCGGATCTCCCCTGTCGACAACGATCTCGTAGCCGATGGACCACATCCGCGCGGCCAGGCAACAACGGCATTCCGCCGCCTCTTCGCCGGTGCAGATCTTCCCGTCGTAAAGCTCGTAATCCTTGCGAACGTCCACCGGCGAAAGGTTCGGCATGACCACGTTGGCCCCGGACATGATCCCCTTCTCGCGGCCCTGGGGGTGGATGCTTCCCAAGGCGGTGGTCGCGGGCAGAAGGATGCCGGGGCTGATCAGCCTGATGATGGAGAGCAGGTAGCACGTCAGCTCCAGGCTGCCGCTCTCTTGCGATGCGAAGGGCGTGGCGTGGTGCGCGACGAAGGGCCCTATCCCGCACATCTGCGGGCCGAACTCCTCGACGAGCTTCAGGTCCATCGCAAGGTCGTGCGGGGTCTGGTAGGGGGATCCCACCATGAAGCCGATACCGACGGCGTAGCCGATGTCCCTGAGGTCCCCAAGGCAGCGCATGCGGCGCTCGAAGGACATCTCGGGGGGATGCAGACGCCGGTAGTGCAGCGGGTTTGAGGTCTCGTGGCGCAGCAGGTATCGCTCGGCGCCCGCGTCATGCAGGGCCTGGTAGCTCGCGCGGCTGCGCTCCCCCATCGACAGCGTCACGGCGCAGTCGGGGTGGGCGGAGCGGATGCTCGCGACGATATCGCAGAGGCGCTCGTCGGAAAACCAGGGGTCCTCGCCGCCCTGCAGGACGAAGGTGCGAAAGCCGAGCCCGTAGCCCTCCTCCGCGCATGCGAGGATGCGCTCCGGGGATAGCCGGTAACGCGCGGCCTGCTTGTTCGACCTGCGGATGCCGCAGTAGTAGCAGTCGTTCACGCAGTGGCTCGACACCTCGATGAGCCCGCGGGTGAACACCTTCGTTCCCCAAACGCGCTTCCGCTCGGCCACCGCCCTGCGAGCCAGCTCTTCGGCCAGCTCGGGGGTGCGGCCTGCGATAAGGCGCTCGTACTCGTCAACCGAGAGCGAGCGCCTTTCGCACAGTTTATCAACCAGGGAGAGCACCTAGATGTCCCATTCCCGCTGGTCGGTGTGAAGCCATGCCTCCGCACGCTCGGACAGCGGCTTTCCGAGCGTCTCGGCGTAAAGCGCCTGGATGTCCGGGTTCTCGTGGGAGAAGCGCAGCTCGTCGGCGCCGTCGAGGCGGTTGAGCACCTCGGCGCGCTCGCAGCCGAGCTCCCGGTTGAAGGCGATGGGCTGCCCGCCGCCGGCAACGCAGCCGCCCGGGCAGGCCATGACCTCGACGAAGTCGTACTCGGCCTCGCCGGCCTTCAGGGCCTCAAGGAGCTTCGAGGTGTTCTCCAGGCCGCTGGCCACTGCGATGCGCAGGCGCATACCCGCCACATCGAGCTCCTTATCGGTCCAGGGACGCTCAGGCGTCGCATCGGAGGTATCGCACGCCTCGAAGGGCGGGTTCTCCCCCGTGAGCAGGTACGCCGCCGTGCGCAGCGCGGCCTCCATGACGCCGCCCGTGCGCCCGAACAGGGTCGCGGCTCCGGTCGAAGTGCCCAGAGGGTCGTCGAAGGGCTCTTCGGGAAGGGCTGCGCAATCGATGGAGAGCATGTTCAGCAGGCGGTCGAACTCGCGGGTGGTGAGCACCGCGTCGACGTCGCGGCCGCCTTCGGTCGCCAGCTGCGGCACGTCGCACTCGTACTTCTTCGCCAGGCAGGGCATGATGGACAGGCAGAAGACGCGCTTGCCCTGCTCGGCCGCCTGCTTGCCGACGGTGTTCTTCACCACGGCGCCCATCATCTGGTGGGGAGACTTGCTCGAGGAGAGCTGGCCGGCGAACTCGGGGTAGTGCAGCTTGGCGAAGCGGACCCAGCCCGGGCAGCAGCTGGTGAACATCGGGCGCGGCTTGCCCTCCTTGATCCATTCGATGAACTCGCTGCCCTCCTCCATGATGGTCAGGTCGGCGGCGAAGTCGGTGTCGAAGACGCGGTCGAAGCCCACGGCGCGCAGAGCTGCGGCCAGGCGGCCGGGCGTGGCCTCGTCGCGCGGCACGCCGACTCCTTCGCCCCATGCGGTGCGAATGGCTGGCGCGACCTGCACGACGGTCAGGACGTCCGGGTCGGCCAGGGCGGCCAGGACCTTGTCGATGTCATCGCGCTCGGTGAGGGCCCCGGTCGGGCAGTGGGTGATGCACTGGCCGCACAGGGCGCACTTCGCGACATCGATGGACAGGCTCTCCTTCACGCCCACGGAGCGCTGGCCCGCGGAGCCGGAGAAGTCCCACACCGAGCAGTGCTGGACCTTGGAGCACTCGGCCACGCAGCGCAGGCAGCTGATGCACTTGCTCGCGTCGCGCTGCAGGGGGAAACTTCCGTCCCACGCCTCGCGGCGGTAGTCGGGCTCACGCTCGAGCTCGCCGACGTTCAGGCTGGAGGCCAGGGACTGCAGCGCGCAGGTGCCGGAGCGCTTGCACGTCGTGCATTCGCCGCGGTGCTTCGAGAGGATGGTCTTCACGCTGAATCGGCGGGCTTCGACGATCCTCGGGCTCTTGGTCCTGACCGACATGCCGTCGAAGACGGGGGCGTTGCAGGCCGCGGCGAGGCCGTCCTGCCCCTCGACTTCGACCACGCACACGCGGCACGAGCCGATCTCGTTGATGTCCTTCATCCAGCACAACGTCGGGATGTCGGCGCCCGCCCTGCGGGCGGCGGAGAGGATGGTCTCCCCCTCGTGCGCTTCGACGCGCACGCCGTCGATGGTCACGTTAAGCATACTGGGCTCTACCTCCTTCGAGAACGCCGCAGCCGTAGTGGTCGCAGCGCAGGCAGCGTCCGCATTCCTGGACGGCCTCTTGGCGGCTCATGGGGTTTTCCACGCACTCGAAGTCGCTCTTGCGCTCGCGCGCCGGGCGCTCAGCGATCTCCACGCGGCCGCACGCTTCGCGGCGGTTGGCATGAGGGGCCGGGGCACTTACGCCGCAATCGAGGGCGTGGTCGAAACCGAGGTAATCGTCGATGTTCCGAGCAGCCACCTTGCCGGCGGCGATGGCGCGGATGACGGTGGCGGGGCCGGTTTGGCAGTCGCCTCCGACGAACACGCCGTCGAGTCCTTCGGCTCGCAAGCTCTCGTCGGCCACGAAGCGGCCCCACTCGGCGGCCATGCCGAACTCCTCGAAGGGCGCCGTCACGACGTCCTGGCCGACGGCCAGCAGCACGACGTCGGCCTCGATGCGCCTGCGGGGCTTGTCCGCGTCGACGGGGGCGGGTCGCCCGCGCTTGACGGTGGAGATCATCTGCGGCTGGGTGATAACGGCGCAGGTCCTGCCGGCATCGTCGGCCTCGATGGATACCGGGGCTTCAAGGGTGAGCATCTCGACGCCCTCGGCGATGGCGCTTTCCACCTCTTCGGGAAGCGCGGTCATGTCCGCCAGGCGGCGACGATAGACGCAGGAAACCTCCGCGGCCCCGGCGCGCACGGCAGTGCGGCAGCAGTCCATGGCCACGTTGCCGCCTCCGATAACGGCGACTTTCTTCCCCGTGAAGTCGGGATATTCGCCATCGCCGATCTTGCCGAGCATATCGACGGCCGACATGACCCCTTCGGAATCGACGCCTTCGAGGGCGAGCTTCTTGCCCACTTGGGCACCGATGGCGACGTACACGGCGTCGAACTCCTCGGAGATGCCCTTCATCTTCTCGGCATCGACCTTCGCCTCGAGCTTAACGTCGATATTGCCCACGGACAGCACGGCTCGCACGTCCTCGTCAAGACGCTCTCGGGGGAAGCGGTACGCAGGGATGCCGTATCGGGTCATGCCGCCAAGCTCCTTGCGGGCTTCGAAGACCGTGACGCCATGCCCCATGAGGGCCAGAAAGTACGCGCACGTCATACCGGAGGGACCGCCGCCTATGACCGCAACGCGGCGCCCGGTGTCGGGATGGCGCCTCGGCACGGCCACCGTGTCGGCGGCCACGCTGTCCACGGCGAACTTCTTGATGCCGCGGATGTTGACGGGCGCGTCGAGCAGCATGCGACGGCAACGCGTCTCACAGGGACGCTCGCACACCATGGCGCACATAGTCGGGAACGGATTGTCCTTGCGGATGAGGCGGATGGCCTCATCGCAACGCCCTTCTTCGACCAGGGCGATATAGCCCGGAATGTCCACATGCGCGGGGCACATGGCCTCGCAGGGGACCTTCTGGCCGATTTCCTGGGAGCATGTTCCCGTCTCCAGGTGAGCCTGGAATTCATCGGTGAACATATCCATAGCGGACAGAACATCCTCGGCCGCCTGGTAGCCTATGGCGCAATCGGCGCCGTCACGCACGATTTCAGCGGTGGTGCGCAGCGCGTCGATGATGCTCGGGAAGGCGGACCCATCTTGGATGGACCGCAACATCCCGGCGATCTCAGACAGGCCGTAGCGGCAGGGCACGCACTTGCCGCACGTCTGAGCCGCGCTGGCCTCGACGTCTGCGAGAACCGCCGCGACGGGGCACGTGCCAGGAGGGGTGGTCTCCACCCTGCGTTTCGTCCTCTTGACGAACTCGCCTATGGCGGCGTCGTACCTCGACGAGGGGCGAATCGATAGCTTCGTCATCTCAGCTCCCCGCTTTCTATCCGAAGCGATATTCCACGCCCATCATGGGCTGGGGGTTGTCCCACTTCTTGACGATTGTTCCTTCGCATGCTACACGACACGTGCCGCATTCGAGACACCCAGCATAGTCGAAAGACTTGTTGCCGTCGGCGTCGATCTTGTAAAGGGCGGCCGGGCACACGCGAACGAGCTTGAGGAATTCCTCGGTATCGGGGTCGTCGACGAGCTCGATGTGGGGATTACCCTCGTCGACTTCGTACTTGTTGGCGGCAAGGAAGCCGTCAACCTTGACCGTGATCTCGGCGATCTTGCTCACAGCGACTTCAGAGCTCCTTTCACCTCGCGGGCAAGCTTGAACAGCCCGCGCTTCTTGACGATGGGCATGATGCGCTTGACGAGATGCTCCTGGGGCTTGCCGTCGACGCAGAACATGGAATTCAAGATCTCGGAGACCATCGTGGGGTAGTCCTTGAACATGCTGTCCCAGTTCTCCATGGTGTGGGGCCAGCGGCGAAAGGTCTCCAGGTCTTTGATGACGAAGGAGCCTTCCATCTTCGACTTGTAGGAGGCAAGTCCAGCCTCGGACACGTCGCCCGCGTCAATGGCGGCCACTGCCGCCTCGGCGGCCATGCGGCCCGACGCCACGGCGAAGTCCATGCCGCGCACCTGGTAGCCCATGTTCATGCACAGCCCCGCGGTCTCGCCCGCAAGCAGGCAGCCGTCGAAGATGTACTGCGGGATCATGTCGTAGCCGCCCTCGGGCACCATGTGGCCGGAGTGCTCGACCACCTTGGCGCCGCGGATGATGGGGGCGACGGCGGGGTGGTTCTTGAAGTCCTCGAGCATCTGGTAGACGGGAACCTGGTTATCGACGCTTTCCGCCTTCGAGATCGTGGCCACAAGGCCCAGGGAGATCGAGGTCTTGTTGGTGTAGAGGAAGCCGCCGCCGACGTTGCCGTGGGTGCAATCGCCCACGAAGAGCATCGAGGCGCCCTCCCCCTCGGGAACGAGGAACCTATCCTCGATGACGTTAGCGGGAAGCTCGAAGACCTCCTTGATGCCGACGGCCATCTGAGAGGGCTTCGGGCGCGGATTGCCTAGGCAGCGCTCGGAGAGGATCGTGTTGCACCCCTCGCACAGGATGACGACCTGGCTGGTGATCTCATCCTCGCCGGCCCTGATGCCCGTCACGCAGCCGGAGCCGTCCTTCAGCAGCTCTTCGACGGCGATGCCGCAGATGTACTCCGCGCCCGCCTCTTCGGCCTTGCTGGCGAGCCACTGGTCGAAGGGGCCTCGCAGGACGCTGTAGGAGTCCGCCCCCTCCACGGCGAGCTCCGGGCTGGTGAAGTCGATGGACATGTTGCGCGAGGGGTCCATCATGGCTATGCGCTCATGCGTGATCTTGCGCTCGATCGGGGCCTCATCCTCAAAGTTCGGGAAGACCTCCTTCAGGGCATGGGCGTAGATGCGCCCGCCCGTCATGTTCTTGGTTCCGGCACTGTTCCCGCGCTCGACCACGAGCACGCTCTTGCCCGCAGAAGCGGCCACGTACGCGGCAACCGCGCCCGCGCACCCGGACCCAACGACAATGATGTCGAAGTCGCGTTCCTCCATCGTTCCTCCAATCAGTAAGACACGCGCTTTGCCGGAACAACAATCCGTGAGGTCCGTATCCTGCATGCGTACCGGCTTGGCATGCTGCCCTCAGTCGACGGGCCGGAGGCAGCGCAGCTGCTTGCCAGCTCCTCCGGCCCGTTTGGTCAGAAGCGCCTCAAATCAAGGGTGTGGGCCCTTGGCTTCAGCGCCGTGTTGGCTACAGGTTGCAGCCAGCGATGTAGCCCTCGTGGACAGCGTCCATGACCATGCGGGAGGCCTTGCAGTCGCCAATGCCGATGACCCTGACGTCCTCGCACTTCTCCTCGATCTGGGCGCGGAACTGGTTGAAGGCCGGGACGAAGCCAGAGGAGATGATGGTCTGGTCGACGTCCAGGGTCTCCAGGCCGCGGGGACCGGCGAACATGGGCTTGCCGTCCTTGACGGCGACGAGCTGGGTAGAGGGCTTGATCGTGACGCCCGCCATACCAAGGCGAACCATGTAGGCGATACCCATGACGCCGGGGACGAAGAACTCCGGGGAGCGGGTAGTGATGGTGACGTCCTTGCCCTGCTCCTCCGCGAGGATCAGCGCGGTCTCGGCACCCACGATGCCGCCGCCGACAACGACGACCCTGTCGGCGTCGCTCTTACAGTCGTTGTCCAGGAAGTCCATCGCGTACACGACGGAGGGGTCGTCCTGGCCGTCGATGTTGAGGTTGCGCACGGTGGCGCCGCAGGCGACGATGGCGACGTCGAAGCCGCCGGCTGCAACGGTGCCCGCAGTGGCCTCCTCGTAGATGACCTCGATGCCCTCCTTCTTGAGCTGGGTCTCGTAGTAGGTGATGAGGTGGCCGAGGTCCTCCTTGCTGTCGGAGACGGTAGCCTCCTTCAGAACGCCGCCGATCTTGCGCTTCTCGTATATGGTGACGTCATGGCCGCACTTCTTCGCGGTGATGGCAGCCTCGCAGCCAGCGGGACCTGCGCCGATGATGATAACCTTCTTGGGGACCTCAGCCTGCGGGTAGACGGGCTCGTCGAACTTGTACAGGGCCGCGTTGACAGCGCACTGGACGACGCCGCCGGAGAGCATGCCGCGGTCATGGCAGCCGACGCCGCAACCGATGCAGGGCCTGATGTCCTCAGGACGCCCCTCAGCCGCCTTCTTGGCCCACATGGGGTCGGCGAGCGCTGGCTTGCCGATGCCGATGAAGTCGCAGACGCCGTCCTCGAGCAGCTTCTCGCCGATCTCGGGGGAGTAGATGCCGCCGCACAGCATGGTGGGGATGCTAACAGCGTCCTTGATCATCTTCGCTGCCTCGACGTGGTTGGCGCCGTGCTTGGAGAGCAGGCCGGCCGCGTTGATGACCTCTGCATGGGAACCCCAGGTGATGTTGATGGCGTCCGCACCGGCTGCCTCGCACATCTTGGCGACCTCGCAGGTCTCCTCGACGGTGATGCCGCCCGGCTCGAAATCGATGCCGGAGAGTCGGATAGCCAGCGGGAGGTTGGGGCACTTCTTCTTGATGTCGCGGATGACCTCGAGCAGGAAGCGAGCGCGGTTGTGCAGGCTTCCGCCGTACATGTCGTTGCGGGTGTTGTTGCGCGGCGAGAGGAAGTTGCTCAGCAGGACGCCGCATGCCGCGTGGACGTCGATGATTTCGAAGCCCGCAGTCTGCGCGCGGAGTGCGCAGTCGCCGAAGTAACCGACGAAGTCGTGGATCTCCTCGATGGTGAGCTCGCGGGGAACAGCGCCGCCGTTCTCGTACCAGGGCTCCCACTGGATGCGGGAGGAGGAGATCAGGTCGTCACCGCGCACGAACGCCGCGTCGCGGCCCGGATGGACGATCTGCAGGCCGGGGATGGCCCCGTGCTGCTTGATGGTCTTAGCGAGGACGGACATGGGGCCGATGTAGTTGTCGCTGGCCAGGGAAAGTCCGACATGGTGGAACTGGGTCACGCCGGCGTTGTCCATGAACACGATGCCGGTACCGCCGTCGGCAGCCTCAGCGTACGCCTTGAGGGAGGCCCAGCTGGGAGAGCCGTCCGGGTTGCCCAGCTCGGTGCCCATCGGCATGCGGATCGCTCGGTTCTCGACCTCTAGGTTGCCGATGTAGCCGCGCTCGAAGGTCTTCGGATAGAACTTATTTTTCATGATTGCTCCAATTCAAGATGAGTTTGCCTTCCCCTGAAGCAAGCAGGGGTATTGAAGCGAGCTGATAGGTTGTTAGTGCTGCTGTGCCTTTTCGGCCTTTGCGGGATTGAAGCCGGAAAGCACAGCCGAAAGCGCCATGAAGGGCTTGACGATCACGAATACGGCGATGATTGCCGCAATCTCAACAAAGCCAGCCCAGGTTGCGAAGCCGCCGAGGAACGCACCGATACCGTCGGACAGGTTGTTGATGAGCATGTTCCCACAGAGGATGAACATGCCGAAGTATGTGCCCAGGACAATAGCCTGGATAATCCAAGTGACGAAGCCGTTCGCCTTGATAGCCCCTGCGATCTTGAGGGCCCAGCCCATCGGGTCGCCGATGCTGCCCACCGTGTAGCCGATGACGAAGCTTGAAACCCAGCTTGCGATAACGGCCTCCGGCGTGATGACGTTCATGCCCACCTGCATGCAGACGGCGATGTTGATAGCGAGAGTGATGATGATGCCCATAGCGATGTTCATCCAGATGTTCATCCACTCACCAAAGCCCTGGGGACCTTTGAACTTGCTCATTTCCTCCCCCTAATCTCTTCTGTAAATCGCGTTTTCTCCAAGCAAAACCGAGGCCAAGGGGCACCCTTCCATGGAATTGCGCCCCTGCCTTGTTAGCCTCAGTCGTGCGGTCAGGGACCGATTAGCCTTCGATCTCGCCCTGCATGCCGCCGGTCACAGCGCCGGCGCAGCCGCCGTCGACGGGAAGGTTCGCTGCGGTGATCTGGCGAGCCTCATCGGAGGCCAGGAAGAGGTAAGCGTAGGCGATGTCCATGGGGTCGATAGCCTGCTGGGTGGTCTGCGCACCGACCAGGCCGGATGCCATTTCCTTCGGGATGTTGGCCATGGCCTCGGTCCACACCAGGCCGGGGGTGACGGAGTTGCAGCGGATGCCGAAGGGGCCGCCTTCAGCTGCCAGCTGGCGGGCCAGGGACAGGCATGCGCCCTTGGCGGCGGCGTGGCAGGCCTGCGGGGAGTTGGTGCCCTGGAGGCCGACGGTGGAGGAGGTGATGATGATGGAAGCGCCGCCCTCGGCTTCCTTCAGGTACGGCCAAGCGCAGTTGCACACGTTGTAGACCAGGTCGAGCTCGTTCTTGATGCCGTAGTTCCAGATCTCGGGGGTCATCTCCTCGAAGGGGGCCATGCCCGGGTGGGAGGCGTTGTTGATGACGACGTCGATACCGCCCATGAGCTCGGCGCACTCCTGCACCCACTTCTTCACGGCCTCGTAGTCGGACAGGTCGACGTCCATGCCGGCGGCCTGGTAGCCCTTGGCCTTCAGCTCGTCGGCCACGGAAGCGGCCACGCCGGGGGTACGGCCGGAGCCGCAGACGAAGGCGCCGTGGGCGCACAGCAGCTCTTGGGTGACCTTGCCGACGCCCTTAGTGGTGCCGGTGAGAATGATCTTCTTGCCCTTGAGGCGCTGGCCGATCGACTCCTCGGGGCTGATCCACTTGCCGAAGACGGGCGCTCCGGGCATCTTGGGGCATTTGACTTCCTGTGCCATGGTAGATTCCTTTCTCTATCGCTGTTTGAGCCGCAAGCAATAAGCGGCTGTATCACTGGGGAAAGGGCGTCGGGGCCATGAGGATTGGAAAGGGAGAGGCCCCGGCGCCGAAGAGGAAGATGGAGAGTGTTACTCCATCGTGGAGAGGGCGTGGCGTGCCGCAATGCGGCCGGAGGTGTGGGCGAAGCCGTTAGCGGCGCCGGGAACCTCCATGTTGTAGGAGTCGCCGTACAGGCCGGTGGCATCCAGGCCCACAGCGTACAGGCCGGGGATGGGGTTCGCGTCGGAATCGATGACCTGCATGTTGCCGTTGATCCTGATGCCACCGGCAGAGCCCATGGTGCCCGTTGCCAAGGGGATGGCGTAGAAGGGGGCCTGAGTCTCGGCACGCAGGTACTCGGGCTTCTTCATGAAGGCATCGTCGTAGCCCTTCTCGCACGCCTCGTTGTAGGCGTTCATGGTGTCTACGAAGGCGCCAGCAGGAACGTCCATCATCTCAGCCAGCTCTTCGAAGCAGTCGGCCTTCTTGACCAGGCCGGACTCCAGGTGCGCATTGAGCTCGATGGGTAGGCGCTCCATGGGCTTGTGGTACACGACGAACTCGCCGATGGCGATTTCGGAGCCCTCGTTGACCAGGCGGTCGATGTCGGCCTGGGAGAGGATGGACCACACGATGCCGCCGGGCTGCTTGCCGTAGTAGGTGCCGATGTCGCCGATGTTCTCGGCGACGGATTCGGCGCAGAAGCGCTTGCCGGACTTGTTGATCCACACGCCGGGGTTGACGCCTGCGCCGCCGACCTGGGAATCCATGGTCATGTCACGGCCGCCAGCCGCCAAAATCGGGCAGGTGGTGATGGTCGTGTCATCTGCGCCTGCGGACAGGGCCAGATCAAGGCCGTCGCCCATATTCTGCAGCGGGGTCAGAACGTTCATGTTGTAGGCAGCGGGGGCGAACCAGCTGTACTTGAAGATGCGGTCGGGGTTCGAGCCCATGCCGCCGGTCGCGAGGATGACGGCCTTGCCGCCGACGCGCAGCGGCTCTCCGTCGGACTCGGCCACGACGCCGACGACCTTGCCGTCCTCGATGATCAGCTCCTTGGCGGGCGTGGAGGTGAAGATGTCCACGTCGAGCTTCTGGATGGCGTCGAGCAGAACCTCCTGGCAGTGGGCGCCGAGGCCCTCGGGCAGGTGGAAGGTCCAGACCTCGCTGGGATCGTCCTCTGCGGCGATGTCGCAGGTCTTGTAGACGACGCCCAGCTCGCGGTAGATGTCGATGGTCTCAGCGGAATTCTCCACGAAGGCGCGCACCACGTCGTAGCTCGCGCGCTGGTGGCTGTATCCCATGAACTTCTCCACGCCCTCTTGCTTCGTGGGGAAATGGTACTTGCTCAGACGGGGGGTACCGAGTTCCTTCTGAATGGAAGACTCGAACGCCGCGGTCCCCTCGGCGTACATGGACAGGCCGCCCGTCTCGGGCATCTTCTCGAGAACGACGACGCTCTTGCCGGCGCGAGCCGCGATCAAGGCCGCGGACTTGCCGGATGCGCCGCCGCCGACGACGACCAGGTCGTACTCAACATCGAACTCAGCCATATCTTTCCTCCTTTGAAAGTGACTGCCTCCGCCGCCCCGAACCGACGAAGCGGCGGTTTTCGCCGAATATCGCCCCGCGGGCAGACGCCCGCGGGGCACGCGTCTGCTAGGCCTTTCGGACAGCCTCGGTCAGCACGGGAAGGATCTTCTTCGCATCGCCCACGATGCCGTAAGCGCACTCGCGGAACACGGGGGCCTCGGGGTCGTTGTTCACCGCGACGATCACCTTCGAGCTGCGCACGCCCGTCATATGCTGAGGAGCGCCCGAGGAACCGAAGCACATGTACAAGCGGGGGGATATCTTCTGGGTGGACGTGCCGACGACGCGGTTGTGCTCGAACCAGTGATAGTTGTCGCAAAGCGGAAGGGTGCAGGCCACCTCGGCACCAAGGGCGTCTGCGAGGTCGTCGACCAGGGAGAGGTTCTCCTTCTCGCCGATGCCCAGGCCAACGCCGACGACCTTCTCGGCCGTCGCCAGGCCGTTCGAACCGCCTGCGTCCACATTGGTCGCGACGACCTTCATATCGTGCGCCTGCTCTGCGGAGACGGTTTCCACGGCGACGGGAGCGCTCTGCTCGGCCTCTTCCCCGCCGTCGGCGATCACGCAGACGACCGATCCGGTCACCTCGAGCACGCGCACAGCCTCGCCTTCCGCGGCCAGCTGCTCGACGACGGTCTTGCCGGCCTCCACCTTCACGGAGGTCACGTTGGTGGCAACGGCAGCGTTGAGCTCCACGGCCACAGCGCCCGCGATGGCTCGAGCCGTCGCGTTGTCGGAGAGGACGACCGCGGCGGGAAGCTCCTTGACGGCGCGCTGCGCGATAGCCGAGGCCATCGACTCGGCCAGGGTCTCTTCGGTCTCATACAGGGAGACGGACCCGACGCCGAGCCCGGCCACCGCCTCTGCGCGGCTCGCATCTCCGAAAACCAGCGCGTCCACGGAACAGCCGGACTTCTCCGCAATGCCCGCAACGCTTGCCGCGCTCATGTCGTCGGCTACGAGAATCCAAACCTTGCTCATCTACAGCACCCCCTCGGACTGAAGCGCGGAAACCAACTGGGCGACCGCCGCCTCTGGATCTGACCCGTCGAAGATCTTCGAAGCGCGCGCTTCAGGCTCGTGCACGCCGGAGACCTCGAACACGGAGGCGTTGTCAGCCTGGGCATTCACTTTTTCAACGGGCTTCTTGCGGGCCGTGAGAATCGCGCGCATGCCGGGCTTGTTCTCCTCCTCGCGGCGTGCCGCCACCGCCATGACCACGGGGCCGGACACGGCGATGTCCTGGGTGCCCGAGCCGAAGCGGCGCGTCACGACCAGCCCGTCGCCTTCGGGCCTCACCGCGTCGACGGCAAGGATGCACGGCCAGCCAAGGTTCGCTGCCAGAAGGCTCGGGACCATGGGCTGCCACGCGCAGTCGCCGATGGCGACGGCCGTCACGCCCTCGATGCCCTTGATCGCGGAGGCCAGCGCCGCCGCGATCTCGGTCGGCTGGGCGAGGGCGTCGAGCCCCTCGATGGCGATGGTGTTCTCGATGCCGCGAGCGGCGCCGAACGCCATCTCGCCGCTTGCCATCGTGACGCCGACGGCGGGCTCGCCGGGGTTCGCGTCCTGGGCGACCTGGATGGCCGCGTGGTCATCGTCGCCCACTTCGGGACGGTTGGCCGCCCACTTGATGGAGCCGTCGACCCCAAGGCGCTCGTCCTTGGGGTTCATGGCCCACTTAAAAACTGCAACACATGTCATGTTCGTCCTACTTTCGCTTGCTATTTGCTCCAGTCGCACACGTCGGTCCAGTCGGCGCCCATGTCCAAAGCAACCTGGATGGCGCCGCCGTTTGCGTCCGGGAACTCGTTGACGGCGATTTCAAGGCCGTGGGTAGCGGGCTGCGGCGGGAAGATCATCTCGCGGAACTTGCCGTGGTTGAACTCGACGGCGGGCTTCAGGCCCATGGAGGCGAAGTGCTCCTTGGCCTCGTCGAAGTTCTCTACGCGCACGGCGATTCCGCTGACACCCTCGCCGACTTCCTGCAGCTTCTGATACGCGCCGATGGCGTCGTGGTCATGCATGGGGGCCATCACTTCGATGCCGCCGGATTTCGGGAGCGCGACGCGCAGGCCCATATGCTCATCGTCATAGGGTCCGTAGAACGTAACGCCAAGCAGCTTGCCGAGGTCTTCAACGGCCTTGTCCGCGTCGGCGGCACGAAGTGCGATGCGATTCAGTTGCGCCTTGATCATTTCTGTCTCCTTCTAGAAAGCTCCTGCACATCCGTATCTTGTTTTGCGGTCTGCGCCTGTGGTTTCATTGTGGAAGGAAGAGCGGGTATCGTGGGTATCGTCCGAGTGTCGGAAGAATGCAAAAGCCGAGCCTATCGGCGCCGCAAAGCGAGCCGAAAGACCCCTTGACGGCATCCCTCTGGCTCATTGAGGGCGGTTCCCTTGCCGAAGCGCAAAAAAGGGGCCCGAGGGCCCCTTTTTTGCGCGCTCCGCGGCGCGGCGGTGGTAATGGATATGCCGAGGTGATGCGCTGCCGAGAGTTACCCGCGATTGTAGCGCGCGGAAACGACGGCGGCTTGCACCCGATTGCTCACATGCAGCTTCTGGATGATGCCGTTGATGGCCTTCTTCACCGTGGACACGCTCAGGAACAGGCGCTGGCTGATCTCTTCGTTGGAAAGCCCCTCCTCGAGAAGGGCGAGGACCTTCGTCTCGCGGTCGTCGAGGGAGTCGAAGTACGAGGACTCGACGGAATCGGAGGCATCGGTAGGCCTGCCGTTGAGCAGCGCGCCCTGAAGGACGGTTCCAAGCGAGCCGGAGAACGCTATGTCGCCGCACGCCTGCGCCCATAAAAGCGAACGGAGCCTGTCGGCGCTCATCTCGTCGCGGAAGCCGAAGCCGCGCGCGCCCGCCCGCAGCGCATCGAGCACGAAGCCGCTCTCCCCCATCGATGCGACGACCATGACGCGCAGCTGCGAGTCGGCGTCGCAGAGCCTTTTCACCGTCGGGGCGCAGCTTTCCCCTCTGAATGTGACCCCCATCATGATGAAAGCGGGCTTTTCGCGCGAGCACAGCTCGTAGGCCTCCTCGAGGGAGAACGCCTTGCCCACAAGCTCGAATTCCTCCCATTCCTTCAGGAGGGACGCTACGCCCTCAATGAAGATATGGTCCTGATCTGCGATAACAACACGAATCGGGTCTGCTCCCAAATCGGGTTCTTCCCTCATGGACATATGGACATCCAGCAAGTCTTTCGAAGCAGGGTCCAAATACCCAGAACCGTGAACGGAATCGTTCTTGTAGGAAGGCATGGCTCACCCCTCAAATAGCCGCCTAATTATTTCATGCTGATAATACCACGCTGTTCTATTCGTCAATATTGAGGTTTGCGCACTTTCGCCGTCGGCGAAAGTGCATTGCTCGATACTCTTGCAAACGTAAAATAGACGAGCATTTCTTTTTCGCGGTTCGCGAGCTTGCATCCATCCAGCGCGCCTGCCACCCGGCAAAGTGCACCTACGCGCCGCTCTCGCGCAGGCGTGCGCGGCCGAGGGCTACGGCCACGAGCGCTATGACGGCGGCCCATGCGAACGTCACGCCCACTTCGCCGAACGCTTGCAGCGCCAAGCTCGCCGTGATATCGGCGGCTTCCGACACTTGCGTCATGGCATCGGTGGCCCAGTAAAACGGGGTGAACGCCGCGGCCAGACGCGTGCTTTCGCCCATCACCGAAAGCGGAATCCAGGCGCCGCTGAAGAAGCTGCACACCAGGCCGAAGATATTGCCCGCGCCGTTGGCCATGGTGTCGCTGGCGCCAAGCTGCCATATAAGGAAGCCCGCTGCGCCTCCCACCAGGGCAAACCCCAGCTGCGCGGCAAGCACCACACACACGGCGGCAAGCGGCGCGCCCTGCCCAAGCGGGTTGAACACCACCAGCCCTGCCGCAGCGATTACGGCCCAGATGGCCACCGAGAACAGCGCGCACGCCAACCCCACCTGCAAGCCGTAGCGCCCGCTTGGCACGGGGCCCAGCACCAAGCGTCGCCGCAACGCGCCGCGCCGCAGCGACGACAGCCCCACGGCAATGAAGATCGACGATGCCGCGAACAGCGCATATGCCGAAAACGCCGCGTAGTTCACGTACTTCGCCGAAAGGCCCTGCGAATCCACCGCAAGAAATCCCACCGGCGTCTCGTTCGCGCACGCCTTATCCGCGTTGCGCGCAACGTCGGCCGCCAACGCCGTCGCATCGCTTGCCGCGAAGCCGTACAGCGACTGCGCGAACCCCCTCACGCGCTGGTCGACCAGCGACCCGCGAGCGCCCTGGTAGCTGATCACCGTTTGCAGTTCGGGAGCGTCCCCGCCCGTGCGCGCGGCGGCAAGCAAGTCGGCCTGAAACCCCTCGGGGATAATCAACACGTAGCTGGCCAGGTCTTTCGCCGACGCGTCCTGCAGCCCGAACGTGCTATCGTCCACGTGCACCTCTTCGGCATCCTTCAAGGCGAACGCGGCAAGCGCCGCCGACACATCGGTCCCGTCGCGGTCGATCACCGCCACCTTCGGGGAGTCGGCCTTGAACTCGCCTTGCGGCGCAACCTCGATGGCGCCCGAGCCCAAAAGCGACATGGCCCCCAGCGCAACCATATATATGAGCAAGTAATTCCAATGGCGCGCGGCCACTTTCAACGCAAGCTTAAAGACGTTCATAGTTGTGCCCCCTCATCAGCAGCGCCGCCGCCACGAAGAACACGGCAGCCATGGCAACCAGCACGCCCACCGTACTGAAGAACGGCGCGAGCGAGTCGTAGTACGTCAGGTCGTAGAACGCGTTGGCCGCCTGCGCCGCCGGGTTGATCAGCGCCGCCCACGGCGCGGTTTGCGAAATCTGGTCCGCCAACTGCATGGCCGGCTCACCGTACAGGCCCGCGAACAGGGCGCACAGGCAGGTGATGCCCGTAGCCAGGCCCACCTTGCCCGCAACGGGCATGCCCGGCAGCGCGCCAAGCACCGCGCCGAAGCCCACCGACATAAGCGCGCAAGCCGCGATGGCCACCACCGCCAGCCCGTCGCGACCGCCGAATTCCACGCCCAGCACCAGCCGCATGTATGCGAAAGCCAAAAGCAGGCATGCGAACACCACCGCGAAGCTGGCAGCCATGGAAACGGCCAGCTGGCGCGTGACGGAAGTCCCCGACACCTGCCGGCGCGCGCCCACTGCCGACGTGTTCGCGCGCACCGCCGAGACCGAGTGGATGGCCACCGTGACGGACATGAGCGCCGCGAAGCCCATGAGCGCATAGTAGTAGCGCACGGTGCCGCTTGACGCCACGCGCAGCACGTCGACCTGCTGCGTGCCCACCGCGTCGGCCATGAATGCCTGAACCGCCTGGTCAGCGCCGGGCGTTTGCGCAAACGCCTCCAGCTGCGCATCGGTCGGCGGGGCCTGCAGGTCGGCCGCACCCGCCTGTGCCAGGAACACCTGCTTCATTTCCGCATACAGCTGCCGATAGCAGTCGAGCACCGCGCGCACGATACTCTGGTCAAGCGTGTCGGAGGCAAGCGGCGAGACGTTCATGGACGGCAGCCCTTCACCGTCCACCGTAATCGCCGCGGCCGCATCGCCGGAAAGCACCAGGTCGCGGGCCGCATCGGCATTCGCCACCTCACGCACGTCCAGCAGTTGGTCGTCGCCTTCGGCCGACACCTGCGCCAGCATCTCGCGGAAGAACGTGGCGCGCGTGGCGTGATAGTTCTCGTCGGCCACCACCGCGCAGCTTACGGAATCGGCACGGTAGTATTCGTCGAAGTTCGCGAACATCACGTGGAACAGTGTCGCCAGCACCAGCGGAAACGCGATAACCCACACCAGCACGTCGCGTTGACGCACCAGCATGCGAACGGTATGGAAGAACAGCGCTTTCATGACGCCCCCTTAGTCGCGCAGCTCGCGGCCGGTGATTTCCAGGAACACGTCGTTAAGCGTGGGCGGCTCGGAGTAGACGCGGCCCACGGCCACGCGCGCGGCCTTCAGTGCGCCCAGCACGTCCAGCAGGTTCCGCTCGCTGGCCTCGCATGTGGCGCTGAGCTGGCCATTCGCGAATTCGCAGCCGATGACGTGTGGCAGCGCGCGAACCGCGCTGGCAGCCGCCTGGCCGCGTGCATCCGGTGCGCCGGGCAGCTCCACCACAATCTTCTCGCCCACGGCAATGCCGCGCTTCAGCTCGTCGTTGGTGCCCTGCGCCAGAATGCGCCCGCCGTCCATGATCATGATGCGCGTGCAGATTTGCTCGACTTCCTCCATGTAATGGCTGGTGTAGACCACGGTGGCGCCCTCGTCGCGCAGCCGCACGATACCGTCCAGGATGGAGTTGCGGCTTTGCGGGTCCACGGCCACGGTGGGTTCGTCGAAGAAGATGAGCTCGGGCTTGTGCGCGATGCCGCACGCGATGTTCAGCCTGCGCAGCAAGCCGCCCGACAGCTTGCCCGGACGCATGCGGCGGTAATCTTCCAGGCCCACGAACTCGATGGCCTCGTCCACCAGCGCGCGACGGCGCTTTTTGTCGGGAACGTACAGCGCGCAGAAGCAGTCGACGTTTTCAGCCACGGTCAGCTCGTCGAAAACTGCCACCTGCTGCGGCACCACGCCGATGCGGCGCTTCAGGTCGTAACGCGTCGGCAACATAGGTTCGCCAAACAGGCGGATGTCACCCTTGTCGTAGGTGAGCAGCTGCAGCATGCAGTTCATGGCCGTGGTTTTACCGCAGCCGTTCGGTCCCAGAAGCCCGAATATCTCGCCTTTGTCGATGCTCAAGTTGAAGTGGTCCAGCGCCAGCACATCGCCATAGCGCTTCACCAAATCCACCACCGACACCACCGGCCGCGACACGTTCGCCGTTTCCATTTCGGTCACCTTTCTCCGAGGAACCTGACAAGAAATGGGACAAAGGGACAGTCCCTTTGTCCCATTCCAGCGCATGGTGCCGATGCAGGTCCAACAGAACGTTTTCACATGACGCCATCATGCAGTATTCGCCGTTAACAAACTAGTGACTTTTGTCACGAATCTGCGAAATGCCTGGTGATCAGCCTGAATTGCGCGCCACATCTGCCCAGGCGCCTTTGCGCCCGCCAACAACGGCAACCGCGTCTGCTAGTATGGCCGGCATGGATAGATTTCTGGACAAAGCCATCGTTGCAGCATGCTGCCTAGCCGTTTGCGGCTGCGCGCTTGCCGAAAGCGAAGCGGCGCAAAACCCCGCCGCGGCGGGCGCGCAAACCCTGGCGCTTGCCCTCAGCATGCTGGCCGCGCTCGGGTGCAGCGCCGTGTTCGAGCTGGCCCGCCCGTCCTTCAACGTCCTTGCGCCCAGCGCGTATTGCCTGGCCGCGCTGGCGTGCGGCCAGGCCGCCGCCTTCATTCCCCTTGCGGCTTACGATTTCATGCGCTGCGTATTCCGACCCGATGCCTCGCGCGCCGCGGGCCTTCTTGCTTTGGCCGCCCTTACGGCCTGCGTTGCTCGCCAAGCGCTTCCGCCCGTTGCCACCATCATGCTGGCCTGCATAACCGCGGCGGCCGCGGCGCTTTCTGCCCGCACCAGCAGCGCCGAAGCACGGCAGCGCGTCGCTTACCGCACGCGCGACGCGTTAAAATCGCAGGCCATCACCCTGCGCAGCAAAAACCGCAACCTTACCGAAGCGCTCGAAGAGCTCGAAAGCGAATCAGCTGGCCGCGCGGCACGCTCAAACGTCGAACGCCTCGCAAGTCCGAACGGCAGACGCGCGCCGAACGCCGAATGCTTCGCGGGGCAGGATGGCAGCCACGCGCCAAACGACGCCAGCGCGGCAAGCCCCAGCAAACACCGCATCGCAAACCTAAACGCCGGCATTATCGCAACTAGCCCCGGCAACAGCCGCATAGCCACCCCAAGCGCCAGCGGCGCCGCAAGCTCGCGCGCTGACGCAGCAGGCCTCTTCGCCGACGCCGCCGACCAAGTCCTCGCCACCCCGCCACGGCCCGCCGCCTTCGCTTGCCTTACCGAACGCGAATGGGAAGTTGCCCGCCTAGTGGCCGAAGGCCTGGACAACCGCGAGATAGCCGCCGAGGCCTACCTCAGCGAAGGCACCGTCCGCAACAACATCAGCAACATCCTGTCGAAAATGTCCCTCAAAAACCGCACCCAAATAGCCGTCACCTTCTGGAAAAGCAGGGAAAACTAGGGATACACGCCGACAACCCGGCAAGCCTTTACGCAAAAAAATCGCTCATGTATGTGATTTAACCGCAACAAGCACACTAGACACATCAATTCCGGTTACGTTTTGCCTGGTCAGAAGCTTTCGACCTCAGGTGCTACCACAGCCTAAGCCAGCAAATCACATACATGAGCGACTTTTGCACAGCCAACGCCGCGCCACCAGTGCCACCATCCCCGTCACGAACTGCACGTCAACCCCCACTTACGGCAGGGCGGGGGCGAACGTGAAGTCGCCTGCGTCCTGCTCCTTTAGCTCGCTCAGGCAAAACGTCATGTACAGCGGCGCATACGTGATAGCGCCCTCTTGCGACAGGTTGTTGCGCGACAGCACGAACGCTTCCTTCAGCTTGTAATCGCGAATGCCCATCAGGTGGTCAAGCGCCGCATGCGCCCGCACTTTCTTGCCCGACTTCACCTCAATCGGAATGACGTTGCCGCTTTTACCCTCCATAAGAAAGTCCACTTCACCTGCCGTTCCCGACTGGTAATACCACAGGTCAACGCCCTGCGCGGCAAGCTCCTGCGCCACCACGTTTTCGTACACGCCGCCCAGATTCGGATCCTTCATGTCCAGGTAAATCGACCGCGCCGTAGCTAGAGGATACCGCGACACCAGCATGCCCGTGTCCGACTCATACAGCTTGAACCGCGAAGCCTGCTCCATTCGTTTCAGCGGGCAGCGCGCCTCGGTAGTCTGCAGCACCTGCAGCCCCACGCCCGCATTTACCAGCCACAAAAAATCGTGATGGAACGACTCCATGCGCGCCGCCTTCTTCAGCGACGCCAGCTTGAATCGATGCAGGTCGCCCTCAAGTTGCAAGGGAATCTGGTCGAAGATAGCGCGAACCTCGAACGCACGAGTGCCCGCATACTTGCCGATGTCCTGCGCGTATTGCTGCACCAACGATGCCTGCAACGTCCGCGTTTCAGCCAGCGAGTAGCCCGTGTCCACATACCGCTGTACCACCTCGGGCATGCCGCCGGCAACCATGTACGCCCGATAGTTGCGCATCATGATGTCGTGCAGGTACCCGTCGACAGCGCACCGCTCGCGCAAGCATTCGCGAATCTGGTCGAGAAACCGCTGCTCGACGCCCACGGCCCAGCAGAACTCCTCGAAGTCCATCGGCCGCATGACAATCTGCTCGACGTATCCCACGGGAAACGAAGAGATGCCCTTAAACTCAGTGCCCAGCATGGAGCCGGAGAACACGAACGAATAACGACCGTCCTCGACAAGCGCCTTCATAAGCGCGACGATGTCCGGATGCTCCTGAATCTCATCGACGAAAACGAGCGTGTCGCCTTCCACCAAGGGCACATCCGACAGCAGCGCAATGCGGTTAATGAAGTCCACGGCGCTTTCGGCGCTGGCAAGCGCGCTTTTCGCCGCCTTATCAAGCAGCAAGTTCACCTCGAAATAGCAGGAATAGCTCGATTTCCCGAATTCGCGAATGGCATAGCTTTTCCCAATTTGTCGAGCACCGGTCACCAACAGTGCCTTGCTGGATTCATTTTTCCATTTGACCAGCCTTTTTGTTACCTTACGCTGCAGCATTCGTCTCCTCAACCGCACAAATCAGGAAATAGGATAGCCCTATTATTGCAAAAATCGGGAAATAACAATGGCCAAATTCTGCATAAATCGAAAGATAGAAAAGGCTAGAAACCGCACAAATCGAGGAATAGCACGAAGCGAAAGCTAGCTTCTTGCAGCAGCGTCCAAAGATGCGTGTCCATTTCTCCCGCCGCACAGCGGCGATTACAATCTGGCGTGCTTCGCGCTTTCCAATAAGTGACGAGCTTGCGCTCGACGCTACGAAGTTGACCTGCGAGGTCTTCCCCGACTCGAACACGTTAGCGACAACCGGCGCGCAAAAAGGGCCGCATCGGGAACTCCCGATGCGGCCCTCGACTTGTCAGCTCGCGCCTACCTGCAACGCCCTCGCGCTTACGCCTTCTCCACGCGCACGGCGCACACTTTGTACTCCGGCGTCGAGCAGATGCGGTCGAGCGCAGCGTTCGTCAGCCAGTTGGCGTTGCCGTCCTGGAAATGGAACGGCATCCACGTCTGGCCGGGGTTCGTCTTGCCCGACACGTGCGCCGTCGACTCGATGGAGCCGCGGCGGCTGCTCACGCGCACGCGGTCGCCGTCGGCCACACCCAGCGCGGCGGCATCTTCGCAGTTCATCTCGATGAACGAGCTGCCGGAAATCTCGTTGAGGCCCGGCGTCTTGTCCGTCATGGCGCACGCGTTGTACTGCGCCAGCACGCGGCCCGTCGTCAGCATCAGCGGGTAGTCCGCATCGGGCAGCTCGGCAGCCGGGATGTACTCGGCCAGCGAGAACGCGCCCTTGCCGCGGGTGAACTGGCCCACGTGCATGATGGGCGTGCCGGGATGGTCCGGCCCCTTGCACGGCCACTGCAGGCCCGCGCCCGCAACCTCGGCCGAGTCCAAACGCTCGTGCGAGATGCCGTGGAAGCTCGGCGTCAGCTCGGCAATCTCGTCCATGATCTGGGCGCTGGTCAGCTGCGGCTGCGCATACCCCATGCGGTTCATCAGGTCGATGAAGATGTCGGTGTCCAAGCGCGTCTCGCCGGGGATGGTCACCGCAGCGCGGATGCGCTGCACGCGGCGCTCGGTGTTCGAGAACGTGCCTTCCTTCTCCGCGTAGCTGCGGCCGGGCAGCACCACGTCGGCGTACTTCGCCGTTTCCGTGAGGAACAGGTCGTCCACCACCAGGAAGTCCAGCGACTTCAGCGCGCGGATGACGTGCGCCGTATCCGGATCGGTGCGCACCGGGTCCTCGCCGAAGATGAACAGCCCCTTGATGTCGCCCGAAATCATCTTCGGGAAGCAATCCGTGGCGTACGTGCCCTTCCACTTCGGGATCTCCACGCCCCAATGCTGCTCGAATCGCGCCACGACCTCGGGGTTCGCCTGCTTCTGGTAGCCGGGGAAATCGCCGGGGGTCGCACCCATGTCGCACGCGCCCTGCACGTTGTTCTGACCGCGCAGCGGGTTGACGCCGCAGCCGGGCTTGCCGAAGTTGCCGGTGATCATGGCCAGGTTCGACAGCGACATGACGCCCTCGGTGCCGCCCGTGTGCTCGGTGACGCCCAGGCAGTACACGATGGCCGCAGCCCCGGCCTGCCCATACGTGTGCGCGGCGGCCACCAGGTCGCGCGCGTCGATGCCGCAGGTTTCGGCCACGAACTCAGGCGTGTATTTCTCCACCATGGCCGCGAAATCGGCGAAACCCTCGGAGCGCTCGTCGATGAACGCCTGGTCGATCAGGCCGGCGTGAATGAGCTCGCGGGCCATGCCGTTGGCGAATGCCACGTTCGTGCCGGGGTTCAGCTTCAGGTGGATGTCGGCCTTGCGCGCCAGACCAATGTCGCGCGGGTCCACCACGATGAGCTTCGTGCCGCGCTCGACGGCCTTGCGCAACTGCATGCCGATGACAGGGTGCGCCTCTTCGGGGTTGCTACCCACCAGCATGATGACCTCGGCGTTTTCCGCGATGTCGGTGATGGGGTTCGTCATGGCGCCAGAACCGAGCGTCTGCGCCAAGCCGGCAACCGACGGGCCGTGGCACACGCGCGCGCAGTTGTCCACGTTGTTCGTCTTGAAGGCGGTACGGGCCATCTTCTGCAGCATGTAGATGTCCTCGTTGGCCGAACGCGCGCACGCGAACGCCGCAAGCGCCTGGCCGCCGAACTGGTCGCGCAGCGCGCCCATGCGGCTTGCCACCAGGTCAAGCGCCTCGTCCCACGTGGCCTGCTCAAGCTCGCCCGTTTCCGAGTTGCGCACGAGCGGGTGCGTCAGGCGCTCGGGGGAATGCACGAAGTCGAAGCTGCCGCTGCGACCCTTCACGCACAGCAGGCCGTGGTTCGACGGACCGTCGGCAGCCTCGGTGTCCACGATCTTGCCGTCCTTCACCACCAGGTAATACTGGCAGCCGGTGGCGCAGTGCGGACACGTGGTCAGCACCTTCTCCACTTCCCACTCGCGATAGCCCGCGCGGCGCTTCTCCACCAGGGCGCCCGTCGGGCACGCCTGGGCGCAGTTGCCGCAGCTTTCGCAGATGGTGCGATCCCAGCTCGGGCCGAACGGCGCGCGGATGGTGGTGCGCACGCCGCGCTTGGCCGTTTGCAGCACGTGGTTGCCCGCCGCGTTGTTGCACGCGCCCACGCAGCGCTGGCACGCGATGCACAGGTTGGGGTCGAAGCGCAAGAACGGGTTGGAGTCCAGCACCGGCTTGCGACGCTGCTCGACGGGGAACGTGGTCTCCGTCACGCCCACCTCGCGCGCCACGGCCTGCAGCTCGCACGCGCCGTTTTTCCCGCAGCTAAAGCAGAAGTTGGTGGAGTCGAGCCCGTGGTTGGAAAGCAGCAGGTCAACAGCCATGCGGCGATGCTTCTGCACGCGCTCGCTGTCCGTTTGCACCTGCATGCCGTCCACAACGGGCGTGGTGCACGCGGGCATGGGGGCCGCCTGGCCCTCCACGTCAACCACGCACACACGGCAGCTGCCGATGGCGCTGCGCTCCGCCAAATAGCACAACGTGGGGATATGGATGCCGGCCTCACGAGCAACTTCCAGGATGGTCTGGCCTTCGCGCGCCTCAAGCGAACGACCATCAATGGTGATGTTAAGCATACTGAATGCGCCCCCCTTCGCAGGCACCGGCACCGAAATGGTCGCAGCGCAGGCAGCGCCCGCACTCCTGCATGGCCTCTTCCGTGCTCATGGGCACTTCAACGCCTTCGAAATCGTGCTTGCGCTCGCGCGCCGGGCGCTCGAGCACCTCGACGCGACCGTATGCCGCGCGGTCGTTCGGCGCGGGAGCGGGCGCGGAAACGCCGCAGTCGAGCGTGTGGTTGAACCCGAGCATGTCGTCGATGTTGCGTGCGGCAACCTTGCCGGCCGCAATGGCCTTGATGACCGTGGCCGGGCCCGTCTGGCAGTCGCCGCCCACGAACACGTTGGCCCCGGTGGCGACGTCGGCGCCGCGTTCGGCCAGCTTGTCGGCGTCCATCTGCGCATGCAGCTGCGCGTCAGCCTTGAACTCGCCCCATTCGGCAGCCATGCCGAACTCCTCGAACGGCGCGGACACGATGTTCTGGCCCACGGCAATCAGCACGATGTCGGCCGAAATGCGCATCTGCGGCTTGTCGGCCGCGATGGGCGCGGGACGGCCGCGCTTCACGGGGCCGATCATCTGCGGATTCGTCAGCAGCGCGGTGCAGCGGCCCTGTTCGTCGGTCTCGATAGCAGCCGGCGCCTGCAGCGTGATCATCTCCACGCCCTCAGCGATGGCCGACTCGATTTCGGCCGGCAGCGCCGTCATGTCCGCGATGCGGCGACGGTACACCACCGACACCTCTTCGGCGCCGGCGCGCACGGCCGTGCGGCAGCAGTCCATGGCCACGTTGCCGCCGCCGATGACGGCCACCTTCTTGCCCGTGAAATCGGGGTAGTCACCGTCGCCGATGCGTCCCAGCAGGTCAACAGCGGAAAACACGCCTTCGGCATCCGTGCCGTCGATGCGCAGGCCCTTGCCCGTCTGCGCGCCGATGGCCACGTACACGGCATCGTATTCCGCGGACAGCTGCGCCATGCGCGCGGCGTCAACGGGGCTTTCGGTATGCACGGTGATGCCGCCCACGGCCAAGATGCCGCGGATGTCCTCGTCTAGGCGCTCGCGCGGAAAGCGGTACGCCGGGATGCCGTAGCGCATCATGCCGCCAAGCTGCTTGCGGCTTTCGAACACGTCGACATCGTGACCCATGAGCGCGGCGAAGTATGCGCAGGTCATGCCGGAGGGGCCGCCGCCCACAACCGCCACGCGGCGGCCGGTGGAGGGCTGGCGCTCAGGCACGGGCACCTGGTCGGCGCGCGCATGTTCGCACGCGTACTCCTTGATGCCGCGGATGTTCAGCGGCGCATCGATAAGCGTGCGACGGCAGCGCTTCTCGCAGGGGTGCTCGCACACCAGGCCGCATGCGGTGGGGAACGGGTTGTCCTTGCGAATCATCTGCACGGCGCCGGCGTTGTCGCCCGCCGCCACCAGCGCGATATACGCGGGCACGTTCACGTGCGCCGGGCAGAACGTCTCGCACGGCACCGACTGGCCCACGCTGCGCTGGCACGCATGCTTGCTGACATGGCTTTCCACTTCGGCGGCGAAGGTGTCAAGACCTTCCAGCAGCGCGCCGGCAGCCTCGTAGCCGATGGCGCAGTCGGACGTATCGCGCACCATCTCGGCCAGCGAGCGCATGCGCTCGACCTCGGCGGCGTCGGCCTGGCAATCCACCAGATGGCGCAGCATGGCGGCCAGCTGCGGCAGGCCGTCGCGGCACGGCACGCACTTGCCGCACGTTTGCAGCGCGCCCTCTTCCAGCAGCGTCAGCTGCTGCGCCAGCGGGCACATGCCCGGCGGCATGGCGTCGACGCGGCGTTTCTGCCGGTCCAGGAACCCGCCGATGCGGGCATCGTCCGCCGAGGCGGGCGCAATGGACAATCTCGTCATAGTTTCCCCCCGTTTCGCCTGCTCACGCAGGCCGTAGTGCTTAAGCGAGGCAGCGCGAACGCCGCCTCGCCTGTTCATCGTGGAGTTTTTGATACCTGTGCAGTAGCTTATTGCACCGCTTGCCGTTCTGCGTTTCAGCTTTGTTAACCGCCCGCACAAACCACAAGGGCTTCACGCGGAAAGCGGGCGACCGCGTGCAAGCTCGCGAAGCCGGTCGTCGGAGTCGGCCTTCGCAAACTGCATCAACCAAGCCAGCTTGCAACCTTCGCAGGCCAGCGCCGCAGCCACGGCATCCGCCCGCCCGGCAGCCGCAAGCCCGTCTCGTCAAACAGGCCCGCCGCCTGGGCGCGCACCCGTCGCACGCCGCCTTCCGGCAACGCAGCGCGGCACAACCCGCTACAGCGCCGCTTTGATGGCGCACGACAGGTCCTCAAACGTTTCGTACGCCGGAATTTCCGGATGCTCGATCTTGATGGCCGTGGTGCTGCGGAACAAGAAGCCCGCCTTCGACGCCTTGATCATCCCTAAGTCGTTGTAGCTATCGCCCGAAGCGATGGTGTCGAACCCGCACGAATGCAGCGCGCGCACCGTGGTCAGCTTCGTCTGGTCGCAACGCATCTTATAGCCGGTGATGGTGCCGTCGTCGGCAACTTCCAACGTGTTGCAGAAGATGGTGGGCCAGCCGAGCTTCTCCATGATGGGCTGGGCGAACTGCTCGAACGTGTCGCTGATGATGATCACCTGCGTGGTGGCGCGCAGATCGTCCAGGAACTCCTTCGCGCCGGGCACCGGGTCGATACCGGCAATAACTTCCTGGATCTGCGGCAGGCCCAGGCCGTTGCGACGCAGCACGTCAAGGCGGAACTGCATAAGCTTGTCGTAATCAGGCTCGTCGCGCGTGGTGCGCATCAAATCGGGCACGCCGGCCGCTTCCGCAAACGCAACCCAAATCTCGGGCGCTAGCACACCTTCCAGGTCCAGGCACACAACGTTCATTCCCATACCGCGCATCCTTTCACGCAACCATACGCTTTCGCGAATCTCTCATGCGCACAAGCATACGGCCGCGCAACCGCAGCGCGCCCCGCACATCGGCCAAGGCCACCAGCGACCGGGAAACGGTAGCGAATGAGTGACAATTGCGGGTAAATAACAAGGGGTGATGCAAGCCAATGTTCGCATCACCCCTTGTTCACTCAGCTAGCACTATTTGTATTTGCTCTTATAAGCAGAGCATTCCTTGTGACCTCTGTAGCTACTGCAGCAATAGCGAAAGGTACTCTCGTTCACAAGCCTTCCCGTAATACTGCATTTAGGCTTAAACTTATCCGTCGCATATCGACTGTCGTCTTTACAAAATGGACACTCAACCATCTCGTGTCTCCCTTCTTCCTAAAATGTAAGTATTATTCTTTTTTGCTTCTGCCGCATTTGCCGCTCAGTCGTTAACAACGCTCAGTAATTCAGTTTCATACTAGCCCTGGCAAAACGATGCCCAAATTTGCCTTCATGGCGCCGTTGGCACTAGCAATAATTGCTTTCTTCCGGTGGAACATCGTCAAGTATTTCGCGAACAAGTTTATTCACATGCTCGTCATAGACCCCTCTTTTGATTTCATCGTTGTCCAAATATTTGTTCCAATTGCCAAACACAGTTTGCTTCAAGCTTTCAGCCTCATCCTTTCTACCATCCTCGCGTAGCTCAGCAATTCTATTTCGCACCGCAAGTACATAGAGAAAGAAATCGTAATCGTCTAAATCCGCGAAAGAAAGAAACAGCGCAGAAGAATCGGGGCGCAAGAAAGCATCGAAAAGATGAATTGATCGGTCATAGTAACCAGCCTCACAGCACATGCCAGCAAGCGCTCTTTTATACAGAGAGTGCATGAGATAGAAGTCGTTCCTCGACGAATCAAGATGCTCAATGGCCTTCTCCATCATCGGGACAGCCTCTTTTGCATTGATTTGGGAATGTGCTTGCGCTTTGAAGTACCAGCACCCGTAATCTCCTCGAGATACAAGATCGTCCGCTATGGATTCCGCCTCTTGCCATCTTTGCTGCGCAAGCAATTCGTTCAATTCAGACCTGAGCTCTTGGTTTGTTTTTTGTGGCTTTTCTTTTTTCCTGAACAGGGAAAAGGCCATGACATCCTCCTAACACTATAGCTGTAACAACGCAAACTGTTAGTTCCCGACGAATCTCCTCCCCTTGCAATTCGCAGAGAGAAGCGAACGCCACGCCGAACAGAAAACTCCAGCAACCTTTGCAACCGAGCGGAATAGAGAATCTAGCCAACCGCCATCAACCCTCACACGAAGCATCTAGCACCGCCCATTCAAGCCATTTCAAAGACTCCCACATTCGCTTGCTTTATTTTCGATTACCTGTTCTTCTTATTATCTTATCAATTTATACAGGTAGAGAACAGTGGAATAGACACCTTTTTTACGATAGATAACCAAATTATTTTGGAGTAGCGACCAGAACGGAAATGTAAAACTTAGTGGCACAATCAAAAAAGACCCGGGTAAGAGTAATAGCCTATTCGTCAGAATACATTACATTATTGCATCTATAACCGCATATCGAACATGCTGCTGAGCAGGCGAGGAGAAGAGACGGCACAACGCCCTCAACTCGTTGAGGCTAATCGTTCCCGGGCGCTTTTCAATCTGCATGTAAACCTCAACCGGCTGGCGAATAGCGACCGCGCATTGGCTGACCGTCAAGCCCGATTCTTCTCGTGCTTGTTCAAGCCAGCTTTTCATTCGCGTCCTTTCTATTAGTAGCTTTACAAAGTTTAACGGGTATTACCGGCCTGTCAAATTGCTAGCGAAAGCGGTTTGATAGCATGCTGTTTATGAATAGGAAACCTCGACAAAACAACGGACCCATTGCCGCGAACATCAGCGCTATTCGAACCGACCTCGGGCTGTCGCAAGAGCAGTTCGCCGAAGCTATCGGCACAAGCCAAACCACCATTTCTGCCTGGGAAAACGGGCAAGATCCCCGCAGGTCGAATATCGAACAGCTCCTTGAACGCTTCCCGCAATATTCGCTTGAAGACATCTACGGCGTGGAAACCGGGTTCGCCAAGACGTTAGGGCGCCCGGCGCCCAGGCGCGTTCCCTGCGCCCCGCTTTTCGGCAGTATCGCGGGCGGGTCCCCTATCGAAATGCTCCCGGTAACCGAGTACGTCGAGATCCCCGCAAGCTTGCTGGCCCGCTATCCGCACGCCTTCTACCTGCGCATTAGCGGCGAATCCATGAACCGGGTCATTCCCAACGGAAGCTTCGCGCTTATCGACCCATCCCAGCAGGAGCTGATCGACGGACAGCTCTACGCGCTTCGCGTTAACGGCAGCGACGCCACCATCAAGCGAGTTCGCGTCACTCTCACAACGGTGACGCTTGTACCGGAATCGTTCAGCCCAAGCTTTGAGCCCGCAGAATTCGAACGCGTTGCCGCCCACGAATCAATCGAGTCGATCGGCCGGGTTGTCTGGTTCTGCGCTCCGCTTCCGCGTCAGCAATAAACAAGCCGCGGCTCCGCGGCACGGCAAAATTCCGTGCACAAGGCCCCTCGACACCACTCGCCCGCAAAACATTCGGCCTTACGGCGTTGTCACAAAGGCTAGATTGGCGTACCCAGCCCACTCACTCCCACATTTTTCCTGGGAACTATGCGTGAGACTCCCACATTTTTCGAGGGAACTTGCGACATTGGCCAAATTTCTTTCGATGAATCGAACATTTTGGCTTTCTAACTCTGTTTCTTTCGATTCATCGAAAGTTTTGCGGCTATAATGCCCTTATATTCGATTCATCGAAAGTTTTGAAGGGGGCCCGCGGATGTCATCTTCTCTCGTTCCAAGGCCGTTTTACGACTCCACTATCGATTCCCTTCTCGGCACACCGGAAATCAAGGTGCTCGTTGGGGTTCGAAGGTGCGGCAAATCGTCGCTGCTTGAGCTGCTGTCCAAGCGCCTTGAGCGCAAGGGGGTCAAGGCCGGCAACATCGTTCACCTGAAGCTCGATAGCTACGATGTTCCCCTCAACCCCGACGAAGCCTGGCTGTACGAAACGCTGACCGCCAGCTTGGCCAGCGCCGACGCTTCGCAAACTGCATACGTACTTCTTGACGAGGTTCAAGAGGTCGAACACTGGGAAAACGTGGTGCGCCGCGTCAACACCCGCCCCGATACGCAGGTGTTCATCACGGGCTCGAACGCCAAAGTTTTGTCTGGCGAGCTAGCCACCTTGCTTTCGGGACGCTATGTCGAAATCCCCGTCTTCCCGCTCAGCTATTCGGAGTACTCAGCATTCGCCCAAGCGCATCGCTGGCCCGTGACCAGCGAAGACGAGATTTTTCAGCGATACTTGACCTACGGCGGCATGCCGGCCCTGTTCGAGCGCCCTTTCGACGATCGCGACTCTATCCAGAAAGCGCTTTCTGCAATCTTCGATTCGATCATCCTGAAGGACATCGTGGCGCGCGAAGGGGTGCAGGACGTGGACCTGCTGTCCAAGCTCATTCGCTACGTGTTCTCAACCTCGGGTAACCTCTTTTCGACCAAACGCGTCGTCGATGCGCTAACCTCTTCGGGCCGGCGCGCTTCGCAGGAGACAATCGACAACTACTTGGCCGCGCTTAAAACCGCAAAGATTTTGGAGGAATGCGAGCAGGTCGGAATCGCAGGCAAATCGGTACTGCGCCCGAAGCGCAAGTTTTACGCCGTCGACAACGGGCTTAGGAATCTATCTATCGGGTTCAACAAAACGCGCGACGTCGGCTTCCAACTTGAAGCGGTCGTCTTCAACGAGCTCGTACGCAGAGGTTGGCAGGTTCATGTCGGCTGCATGCCTGGTAAAGAAGTCGATTTTGTCGCCTCGCGAAATGATCAAAAGGTATATTTACAGGTTTCCCAGTCCGTCTTAGACGAGGGAACCTATCAACGCGAAATCGCTCCCCTAGAGGCCATATCAGACGCATTCCCCAAAGTGCTGCTTGTCGCCGACCGCTGGAGGCTAGGAACCACCGAAAGCGGGATAGAAATCAAATCGGTACTCGATTGGTTAAAAGGCTAACGCCGCATCGTTGACCGGGCAACATGGGAAAGCCAAGCCGAGAAATTTGTGATTTGATACTTGCGCAGTATCCTATGGCATAAGGCGAAGGTTCAGGTTTCCGTCCTGTTAGCCCTCCCAACAAACACATACCGCAAAGCAAAAAGGCCGCCGCCGAAGCGCAAGCCGAAAACGACGAACGCTCCAAGCGACGGCCCTCGAAAAACACTTTGGCCACTTTTGGCCACTTTGGGGACGTAGCGCTATCTGTCCGAACGCGACCCAGATCTCCGGTGCCAGCACGCCTTCCAGGTCCAGACATACGATATTCATTCCCATGAGAATCCCTTTCACGCCGTCGTTGCTTTCGCAAGCCTCTTATGCGCATAACCATAGGCTAACTCGCCGATGCGCCCGACCACGTTCCGGCCAATGCCGCGAGCGAACGAGGAAACGGCAAGAAGGCAGCATGCTTAGACGGCAGATGAGGAGATGGAGGCCGATTCTCGCCTCACGCGACCAGGCGAATAACGAAGGCTCTCCTTTCAAGGCAAGCGCAACCGCGACAGCAATACCGACCGACACGGAAAGAAACGCGGGCGATCCCTCTGAAAGGAAGGGGCCGCAACGCAGGTTGCGGCCCCGCCAACGGACGAATCCCGCCTAAGGGGAATGGTCGATCGGCTAGCCCATGATCTGGGCAAGGTCGGCCTCGGGAGTGGATATGGGGCGAATGCCGTAGTTGTCCACCAGCACCTGCAGCACGCCGGGGCTCACGAACGCCGGAAGCGTGGGGCCCAAGTAGATGCCCTTGATGCCCAGGTGCAGCAGCGTGAGCAGGATGCACACCGCCTTCTGCTCGTACCACGAGAGCACCATGGAAAGCGGCAGGTCGTTCACGCCGCAGCCGAAGGCATCCGCAAGCGCGAGCGCGATCTTGATCGCGCCGTAGGCGTCGTTGCACTGGCCGACGTCCAGCAGGCGCGGAATGCCGGCGATGCTGCCCAGGTCCAGATCGTTGAAGCGATACTTGCCGCAGGCAAGGGTCAAGATGACGGAGTCGGAGGGGGCGAGCTTGGCGAAGTCGGTGTAGTAGCTGCGCTCCTTACGCATGCCGTCGCAGCCCGCAAGCAGGATGAAACGCTTGATGTCGCCGGACTTGACCGCATCGATGACGGCGGAGGCGACGCTCATCACGGTGTCGTAGCCGAATCCGGTGGTGACGCTGGTGCCGCCGTTGATGCCGGCAAAGGCTCGATCAGCGGCCCAGCCGCCCAGCTCCAGCGCCTTATCGATAAGCGCCGAGAAGTCCTTGGCGCCGTCTTCGCCCGCCTCGACGACATGCGCGCCCGGGAAGCTCACGGGGCCGGTGGTGAACACGCGGTCGGCATACGACTCGTCCGGCTTCAACAAGCAATTGGTAGTCCACAAGATCGGCGCGGGAAGGTCCTTGAACTCCTTGCGCTGGTTGTGCCATGCGGTGCCGTAGTTGCCTTTCAGGTGCGGATACTTGCGCAGCGCGGGATAGGCGTTTGCAGGCAGCATCTCGCCGTGGGTGTACACGTTCACGCCGCGGCCTTCGGTCTGCTCCAAAAGCTGCTTGAGGTCGTGCAGGTCATGGCCGGTGACCACGATGAATGGGCCCGCCTCGACCTTGAGCTCAACCGTCGCCGGCTCGGGTTTGCCGTAGGCGGAGATGTTCGCGTCCTCCAAAGCGGCCATGGCGGCCAAGTTGACCTCGCCGCATTTGAGAACCAAAGGCAGCAGCTCGTCCATGCCCAGGTCGGAGCCGACAGCCCGCATGCCCTCATACAGGAACGCCGTCACAGCAGGGTCCGACTTCCCCAGCATCTGCGCATGATAGGCATACGCCGCCACGCCGCGCATGCCGAAGAGCAGCAAGCTCTTCAGGCTGCGGATATCCTCCTGCGCGCCCCACAGCAAGCCCATGTCGTACAGGTCGAATTCGCCCAGGGCGACAGCCTTAGCGCGAACGCGGCGCTCAAGGGCGGCGATGGCCTCGGGGTCGAAGCTGACGTTGCTCACGCAGGCGAACATACCCTCCAGCATAAGCCCGTCGGACTCGGAATCCCCCTTTCCGCCGTTCTCCGATCGGGCCAGGGCGACCAATGCCCCGGTCAGCTCGTCTTGCAATCGAGCCACATCGGCGGTCTTGCCGCATACGCCGGCGGCTCCGGTGCAGGCGGTGCATCCCGCCGTCTGCTCGCATTGGAAGCAGAACATGTTCCCGTCAGTCATTTCGCGCTCCTCGATCATAGGGTGCCTTTTCGATGTGACTGCACTATACTGTGGTGTCTCATACATTTCTGTTGTAGAACCTACAGGTGAAGCCAATGTTTGATATCCCCACATCTTCTTCAATGCTTTTCGCCGGCATAACCCAGGCCGAAGCGAACCTGATGCTGCTTTGCCTTGGGGCGACAAGAAAGGCTTTCAGCCGGGAGGAGCGGATCATGCGCGCCGGCCAGCCCACCGAATACCTCGGCGTCGTCCTGTCCGGGCGCGTGCGGATCGAGGTCTCGGACGCCTGGGGCGAGACGACGATCCTGGATATGCTAGAGCCCGGATCGCTTTTCGCCCACGGATACGCCTGCAGCATGGAACCCCTTGACATCGACGTGCTGGCCGATTCGACCTGCGAGGTGATGCTGCTCAAAGCAGAACGGATCATCCACCCTTGCCCCAAGCAGTGCGGCTGCCACGCGCACATCTCCTCGAACCTCATGCGCGCCTTGGCGCTAAGCAACCTTGACATGAACCGCCGCGCCATCGCCATGACCCCCAAAACCATACGGGGCAAGATCCTCGCCTTCCTCTCGCAACAGCAGAAAAAGGCCGGCACCCGCGCCTTCGCCATCCCCTACAGCCAAACCAAGCTGGCAAGCTACCTCAGCGTCGACCGCAGTGCGCTGTCGAACGAGCTGTCGAAGCTGCGCAGGGAAGGCGTCTCGACTACGAAGGCCGCACGTACCGGCTCCTGTAGCGCGCGCAGGCGATTCTCTGCCACGTTGCTGCCAATGCCGCAAGCGAACGGGGAAACGGCACTCGATAGGGTAATCGCGTCGCTGACAGATAACGCTACGTCCCCAAAGCGTCAGGGTTATGGCGAAGCGCCGGCAACCCGCGGCGTTGCGCTATTATCTGCTCATCCGCTCGATATGGAAGGGGACTAATGGCGCGGTTGTTCATTGTCGAGGACGATGCCTCCTTGCGGGAAAATCTTGTGCGCATGCTCAAACTAAAGGGGCACGAATGCCTTTGCTGCGGCTCGTTCGCGAACGCCGCGGCCGAGGCTTTGGCCGCATGCCCTGATTGCATCCTGCTCGATCTTTCGCTCCCCGGCGCGTACGGCCACGAGGTTTGCCGCTCCATCCGCCAGGAAAGCAACGTCCCCATCATCGTCCTGACCTCCTCCGATAGCGAGTTCGACGAGGTCATGAGCATGAACGTCGGCGCGGACGACTACGTGGTCAAGCCCTATCGCCCCGCCGCGCTGCTCGCCCGCATCGACCGCGCGCTTACGCGCAGCGGATCTGCCGACCCGGCGCGCGGGCTGCTTGAGCACGACGGCGTCTCGCTCGACCCCGTGCGGGCCGAGGTCTCGTATCGCGGCGAAAGCGTGGAGCTGTCGCGCAACGAGCTGCTGATCTTGCGCATCCTCATGGAGAACGCAGGCTCCATCATCTCGCGCAGCGAGCTGATGGACGAGCTGTGGCAAACCGATGCGTTCGTCGACGACAACACGCTCACGGTGAACGTGAACCGCCTGCGCCGCAGCTTGCAATCCGCTGGCGTGCCCGAGGATTTCATCACCACCCGCCGCGGCCTGGGCTACGTGGTCCGATGAACACATCGATTCGAGGAAACGGCGCGGCCACGCAAGCGCCCAACTCACTCGCCTGCCCGGAGCCGAGCTCGCCGGAAGCCGCGCCCGGCTCGCCAGCCGACTCGCCGCACGGTCCCGCGCCTGCTTCTCCCGCACCCGCGCCGCCCGCCGCCGACGGCCAGGTCGACCGCCCGGAGCGCGCATATTCCTTCGGCGCATACCTCCGCTCGCACGCCGGGTTCGCGCTCGGAGCGGTCGCCCTGATAGCCATCGTTGCTGGTATCATGGCCGTCACCGCCTCGAACGCTTCGGCGATCGCGCTCGTTTCCCTCTGCGAAGCCCTGTTCGCCTGCGTTGCGCTTTCCGCGGGGTTTTTGCGCGATCGCGAATTCTACCAGCAGCTTGACCTGTTCTGCGACTCGCCCGAAAACGCGCGCTACCTCTCGTCGATCCTGGACGAGCCGCGCACCCTGGAAGGCTCCATCGCCTACCGCGCGCTCGCCGTGCAGGGCAAAGCCGCCTCCGACGAGCTGGCCGCACGATCGCGCGACATGAAGGAGTACCGCGACTACATCGAGCTGTGGGTTCACGAAACCAAAACGCCCATCGCGTCGGCGCAGCTAGCGTTGGCAAGCCTTCACGGGCCCGAGATCGGCAAGGTCCGCGGCGACCTTGATCGCATCGAATCACGCGTTGAGCAGGCGCTTTACTACGCACGCTCGGCAACCTTAAGCGAGGACTTCTCCATCGAGGAGATCAACCTTGCAGCCCTCGCGCGCAAAGCGTGCCGACAACGGTCCCGCACGCTCATCGGCGCAGGGGTCTCGCTCGAGTTCGTCATCGACGAGGCGCTCGAAGTGCTCTCCGACGCGAAATGGACCGACTTCATCATCGGCCAGGTCCTGGAGAACTCGGCGAAGTACGGCGCGAAGACCATCCGCTTCGAGGGCACGGTGAGGAACGCGGGCACGAAAGACGGCTGCGTCGAGCTAGCGATTTGCGACGACGGCGACGGCATCCCCGCCGCCGATGTGCCGCGCGTGTTCGACCGAGGCTTCACAGGAAGCCAGGGCCGCACGCATCACAAGGCAACGGGCATGGGGCTGCACCTAGCCGCCGTGGCCTGCGAGAGGATGGGCCTTGGCCTGCGCATTTCCTCGGAAGAGGGAACGGGCACCACCGTCGCGCTGACCTTCCCCCTCGACCGCACGCGCATGGATTTGGCTGGGGTTTAGCAGCCGCTCGGTGCGGGCCATGGCGAACCCGGACGCCCTCAGCGTGACGCAAGGCGCCCGGGAAGCGCAGGCCATGGCGTCCCCGCGCTTCCCGCCGGCTTCGCAGCCCACAGGCGCCGACGGCGGCTAACCTTACAGAATCGTAAGTTTGCGGTAAGGCCCTTCGATGGCTCCGTTTTCGCGAGCGCCGCATCATGGGGGTATACCGAATCGAAAAGAAAGGAATCCCCATGACCATGGTTACCGCAACCCCTCCGGCGGGTATCTCGAACGCAGGCGCGCCCGACGACCGCAACGTCCTGCTCTCCGTGCGCGACGTTCGGAAGGTCTACGGCTCGCGCGAAGCCGTCACGCGCGCGCTCGACGACGTGTCGTTCGATATTGCGCAAGGCGAGTTCGTCGGCGTGATGGGCCCGTCGGGCTCGGGCAAGAGCACGCTTTTGAACTGCATTTCCACCATCGACACCGTGACCAGCGGCAACATTATCCTGAACGGGCTTGACATCACGCAGCTGCGCAGCCGCCAGCTGTCGAAGTTCCGCCGCGATGACCTGGGCTTCATCTTCCAGGACGCGAACCTGCTGGACACGCTAACCGGCTTCGAGAACATCGCCCTGGCCCTTACCATCAAGGGCGAGAAGGCCGACGCCGTCCGCACGAAGGTCGATAGCACCGCGAACATGCTCGGCGTGACGGACGTCCTACGGAAATACCCACGCCAGATGTCAGGCGGCCAGCGCCAACGCGTTGCCGCGGCGCGCGCCATCGTCGCCGACCCGAAGCTGGTCCTTGCCGACGAGCCCACCGGCGCGCTCGATTCGCGCAACGCCGCCGTCCTCCTTGAAACGCTCGAGGTGCTGAACGCAAAGCTGCACGCCACCATCATGATGGTCACGCACGACGCGGTTGCGGCATCATATGCCGACCGCATCCTGTTCATCAAGGACGGCAAGCTGTTCAACGAGCTGCGCCGCGGCGATGATGCCCGAACCGATTTCTACCGGCGCATCCTTGAAGTCCAGGCATTCCTTTCCGGCAAGCAGGGCGACTCCCCCGCTGTGGGCTTCGCGCCCTCGCACACCGCCGATCCGCGCAACTAGGCGGTGGCCATCATGTTGATGAAACTTGCCTTGCGCAACGTGCGCCGCAGCATGCGCGATTACGCCGTGTATTTCGTCACGCTTACTTTGGGTGTGGCGGTGTTCTACGCCTTCAACGCCATCGAGGACTCGCGCGTGCTCTTCGAGGCGCAGGAAGGCGCCGCAAATGTGTTCCTGGCATCCGGCGCGAGCATTTTCGACATCCTCGCGCAGATCATGACCTATTTCAGCGTCGTCGTCGCCGTGGTTTTGGGCTTTTTGGTCCTGTACGCCAACCGATTCGTGGTCCGGGCGCGCAAGAAGGAATTCGGCACGTATCTGCTGCTAGGCATGAGCCCGCGTCAGGTTTCCTCGGTGGTGTTGATGGAAACGCTGACCGTCGGCGTGATCGCGCTGCTGGTGGGTCTTGGGCTGGGCTTCTTGATTTCCCAGGCGATCGCCTTCGCCACGGCAGGCCTCATCGGCGTGGCCATCAGCGACTATCATCTGCTGTTCAGCGCCCGTTCCGCGCAGCTGACCTTGGGCTGCTTCGCGCTCATCTTCGTCATAGTCGCCTTGTTCAACGCCGTGCAGATTTCGCGCTGCAAGCTTTCCACGCTGCTTTCAGCCAACTCCCGCAACGAGCGCATGCCCGTGCGCAACCCCATTGTCTGCCTCATCGTGTTCGTGCTGTCGTGCCTGATTCTGGCGAAGGCGTACTCCGAGCTCAACCTCGACGGTCTCGTTTACTTCGGCGAGCACTTCCGCACCGCAACCGCGCTGATGCTCGTCGGCACGTTGGGTCTGTTCTGGTCGGCATCCGGCTTCTTCATCCTGCTGATCCAACGCCTGCGCGGCGTGTACTTCAAGAGGCTGGCCATGTTCACCATGCGTCAAATCGCTGCGAAGGTGAACACCGCGTTCGTGTCGTTATGGACGGTCAGCATCCTTCTGTTCTTCAGCATCGTCGTGTTCTCAACGGGCTTCAGCCTGGCGACGGTCTTCGCCGATCAGCTAGAGGAGAACACCCAGTTCGACGCATCCATCCGCGCAAGCTTGATGTCGCTCGACACCTCCGATATGGAAGCGGTACCAGCCGAGCAGTACGGTGGGGAAGAGGAGAAGGCAGCCGCGATCGAGGAAGCCGAAGCCCAGCGCAACGAGATTCACAGGCTATGGCAAGAGAACGACGGCTCCACCGCTGCGTACTTCAAGTCGCTCATCCCCGATTGGGAAGAACGCGTGACCGGCTCGGCTCAGGTGGACACCTGGCTCGCGAACGATCTGACGAACAAGCAGCTCGTTGAAAACTGTGGCTTCACGCTTGACCAGATCGGTTCCAGCGAGGACTCCAGCATGGCCGACGAGGGCGTGCAGTATGTATCGTTGTCGCAGTTCAACGCCGCGCGCCAGCTTGCGGGAGAAAAGCCGATCGAGCTTGCCGCAAACGAGTACCTAGTCGACAATACGGTCGATAAATCGGCCGACTATGCGAAGGTTCTTGGCAAAAAGGGACGCACGATCACCGTCGATGGTCACGCCCTGACCGCTTCCGGGCAGGTTGTTTCCCAATCTCTCCAGGTAAGCAGTATGAGTTGCCTGATCGCCGTTTTGGTGGTCCCCGATGAATTAGCGGCCGATAGGTTTGCCGCGGGCGATCTGCCGTATTTAAGCGAGCTGAACGTCAACCTGGCAAGCGATTCGCAAGAGCAGGCCATGAAAGATTTGATGGCCGAATACGGGAAGGCGGCACCGCCAAGCGAATACCTTGCCGAAATAGGCTGGACATACGATTCCAGCGCATGGCCGGTGTCCTATTACGACACGAGTGAAAGCATTATCGCCGACAGCATGGGGATTAAGCTGCTCTTGGTCTACCTGGCTCTTTACATCGGCTTCGTCTTCCTCATGACTACAGCAGCGGTTCTTTCCGTCCAGCAGCTATCCGAGGTGGCAGACAGCATCCCTCGCTACCGCCTGCTGGCCCAGCTGGGATGCGACAGGGCCATGGTGCTGCGAAGCCTGCGCACGCAGATCGGCATCTACTTCGTGGCTCCGCTTCTAGTTGCGGGTTGCCACGCCGCATGCACGATCAGCGTTCTGTACAAGAACCTGCTATCGCTTTGGGGCTCTTCGGCGGTTGCCGGCACGCTTGCCGTCGGTATCTCGCTGGTAGTTGCGGTGTATGCGATCTACCTAGCCTCAACGTATCTGGTCGCGCGTTCGGCAGTCGTTTCCGGCGCAGGCAAGAAGCTGCTTGCGTAAGCTGAATACCAAAATGAGAAGGGGCGGTTGCCTGCGAACGATTCGCACGGCGGCCGCCCCTTACTTCACGCGCAAAACCACGTATTCGTTCAAGTTGCCCGTCTTGCCATCTGCCTCGAATCGGCTTACAAGGTCCGCAGAATCCGCCACCATCGCCAACAGCCGCTCGATTTCCGGCTCGTCGAAATGATGGCAATAGCGGTACAGCCCCTGCGTATCCTGCCAACCCAAAAGATAATCGTTGCCAGGCAACTCGGGAATTCCCAGCTCAGCACGCGCACGGCTCGTGGTTTCCTGCGCTTTGCGCGCCAGCTTCGCACTGTTCAGGAATCGCCAGAAGCTCACGGCCACGAACCCGCCCGGGCGCACCTTCGCGACAAGCGCGCGCAAAAGCCCCGCCCGCCAACGCTCCAGCGGCACATGATGCATGAACCCGAACGACACCGCCAAATCGCACGACGCATCCGGCACCTCAAGCGCCTTCCGAAGGCAACCGGCGGAAAGCCGCTCAATCGCATCAAGATTCTGGAAGGCTATTCGGGACAACGCGTCGGATTCGTTTCGCTCCCCGGCTTCCACCAGCGGATCGCAATTGTCCACCGCATAACCCGACAACATCCTGCCAGGCAAGGCGTCCGCCAAATACCGCTCGAAACGCAAATTGCCGCAAGCCAAGTCAAGCACACGCAGCGGCTCTCGCCCGCTTGCGCCAGCATCGGCAACAACACATGCCCTCTCGCGACTCTCGCCGTCGGCAGCGTGCGCGTCTCGGCGAACCGATCCTTCAAACGCCCCATCCGCGACGTGCAAAGCCCCAGGTTCGCAACCTATTCGCCAGCCAGCCGCATCCATATCCTCGAGCAACCGCACCCAACCCTGCCACGGCGACTGTCGCGTCTGCGAGAACGATTCGGCGTTCGCGCGATAAAACTCCCCGGTCAACGCGCACAAGCGCAGCGCCAGCACCTCTTCGGCGTCCTTTGCCGCACCACCGCCCGACGCAAGGTCTTCAGCTGCATCGGCCGCGCAAGCTGCGCCGCCGCCTGCGACTGCACACACTTGCTCGCAGTTGGCATCCCCACGCGGTTCCATGTTCTTACGACTCGCGCATCTCTCGGGCGCATTGCGCCAGCACGGTAACAAAGCGGTCGACGTCTTCCGACGTGTTCTGATGGAAGAAGCTCACGCGCAGCGTTTCCCTGCCCTCGCGAAGCGAGATGCCCGCCGCCTGCAGCGACAGCGGATGCTTCCCGCGCCACGTGCCCGGCGCCACCGTCGTGTGGTTTTCCTCGCACGCCGATGCGCGCGACACGAACACGCTGCGATCGGACAGGTAGCGCACCGACTGCGTGTTCGGCACGCCGGGGATGCTGAAGCTCAAAATGTAGGGGCTGCCGCCTGCAGGCGCGTGGATCACCACGTCGCCGATTTCGTGACACAGCCCCGCAATCGCCCGTTCGCGCAGGTCGGCAGCGTGCTTCGCATTCGCTTCCCCGTCGCGCACGGCAAGACGCACGGCCTCGGCCATGCCCGCCGCCAAAAACACCGGTTCGGTGCCCGAACGCAGCCCGCGCTCCTGGTTGCCGCCGAACGCCGTGGTGAACATCTTCACGCCGCGCTGCACGTACAGAATGCCGATGCCGCGCGGACCGCCGATCTTGTGCGCACCGGCCGTCAGCAGCTGCACGCCCCACTCGCGCGGGCACGTAGGCAGCTTGCCGAACGACTGCGTGGCGTCGCAGTGCAAAAGCGCTTCGGGCGCCAGCTCGTCGCGCAGCGCCGCAACTTCCGGAATGGGGAAAATCCAGCCGACCTCGTTCTGCACGCGCATCATGGTGATAAGCGTCGTGGGCCCCGCCTGCAGCAGCTCGCGCAGTTGCCCCAGGTCAAGCATGCCATCTGGCGCCTCAACATACGCGCACGGCCACTTGCTGTCGCGGCGCATGCCACGCACGGTGCGCGTCACCGACGAATGCTCAAGCGACGACGTGATAATCTGCCCCGGATGCTCGCGATGCGCCAAGCACGCGCCGCGGATAGCCAGGTTGTTCGACTCGGTTGAGCCCGACGTGAAGTACACTTCGTCAGCATCCACGCCCAACGCATCGGCAATGACAGCGCGGCTTTCCTCAAGCACCGCCTTCGCCTTGCGTCCCACGGCGTGCGGCGAAGAGGGATTGCCCCAACTTTCCGCCAGCACCTCGTTCATGCGCGCAACAACTTCCGGCAGCGGCTGCGTTGTGGCCGCGTTGTCTAAATATGTCAGCGTGTCTTCCATGCGTTTGCCTTCACGTACTCAACCCACACGCGGCCGCGCTTGCCGGCGCTGCCGCATCTTTGATAGCGCCCATCATTCTAACCCGCGCTTCATAATGTGGGTAAACCGGTCGCAGTTCAGCGCAGAAACATCGATAATCGGCAAAACCGCAGTTCAATCATGGCGTTTTCGTGGGATTGCACTACGTTTGCATAACAATTTCGGGCGCTCTCGGGATTTTTCGTCCACCCCGGGGTCACGTCCTTCGAATTACAAGCCTTTATCTCAAGAATTATTTGCCGCATACTGGCCAAACGGTGCTTCGCTTGCCGGGCGGCCTTCTTTTGCGACAAGGAGGTGCCGCCGATGGATACTCAAACGGTCATTGCGCTCTGCGCGATTTTCACGGTTGTTATCGGAATTGTTGGCTTAGCCAACCGGAATTAGTGAACTGCATGCGTACAAAAAGAGAACCCGGCTTGCCCTTCGAAAACTAGCCGGGTAATCTAACGTACAATGCCGCCCGGTATGCCGGGGCACCGTACGTCGCATATTACACGCTGCGAACACGTTTCGCAAGGGCGCACATGCCGTAAAATACCGCCTATGGAAAAAACGCTGCTGAACATCATCTCCAAGCTGCGCCGCACCAGCGGCCCGCTTGACCCCAACGCGCTCGACCGCATCATCCGCGCACGAAACCGCGAGGTCGCAGGCCCCGTTCGCCATGTGGCGAAGAAAAACCTGCTGCCGCTTTACCAGGACATCAAGGCGCACCAGCCCCAAACGTGGGCCAGCTGGGACATCTCGCCCGAACTTGAGGCGCGCCTGGTTCGCACGCTGCAGGTCAAGCCGCGCCGCACCGCATCGGGCGTGGCCACCGTTACCGTGCTCACAAAGCCGTGGCCGTGCTCAAGCGCGTGCCTGTACTGCCCCAACGACGTGCGCATGCCGAAAAGCTACCTGCACGACGAGCCGGCCTGTCAGCGCGCCGAGCGCAACTGGTTCGATCCGTATCTGCAGGTCACCGCACGTTTGCGCACGCTGCACCAAATGGGGCACGTCACCGACAAGGTCGAGCTCATCGTGCTTGGCGGCACGTGGAGCGACTACCCCGATGCGTACCAGATATGGTACATGCACGAGCTGTTCCGCGCGCTGAACGACATGAGCAGCGAAGCCGCCGTCGAGCACGAAGCGCAGGCGCGTCGCGAACGCTACCGCAGCGCCGGCATTGCCAACGAGCGCGACGACCTTGCCGCCTGGGCCGCCAAGGCGCAGGCGCGCGTCACCGCCGGACAAGCAACCTATAACCAAACGGTGCGCGAACTGTACGCCTGCGGGACGTCAGCGAACGCGCAGTCGTCTCGCGACAACGCGATCTTTGCGCAAATCAAAACCTCAGGCGCCAAGCAAGCAACCGGAGTCTCCGGCTGCCCCGGCTCCCCCCATCTTGTCAGCAGCACGCCCGATGCTCACGCAACCGCTCAAACGCCCCGAACTGGCTGGGCCGCCGTTGCCACATGGCAAACCGCAACGTTTTCCCAGCTAGAAGCCTTACAACGCGCAAACGAAACCGCCGAGCACCGTTGCGTGGGCCTGGTGGTGGAAACACGTCCCGACGCCGTCACGCCGCAGCGCTTGGCCACGCTGCGCCGCCTCGGCTGCACGAAGCTGCAAATGGGCATCCAAAGCCTGGACGAGCGCATCCTTGCGGCAAACCACCGCGGCATCGGCACCGACCGCATGCGCGAAGCGTTCGAGCTTGCGCGCATCTTCGGCTTCAAAACGCACGCGCACTTCATGACAAACCTGTTGGGCGCCACGCCCGAATCCGACGCCGCCGACTATCTGCGCATGGTGGACGACCCCGCGTTCAAGCCCGACGAGGTCAAGCTGTACCCGTGCGCGCTGGTGGACGGAACGGGGCTAGTGGACCGCTGGCACCGCGGCACTTGGCGCCCCTACACCGAAAACGAGCTGGTGAACCTGCTTGCCGACGACATGTTGGCAACGCCGCCGTTCACCCGCATCTCACGCATGATCCGCGACATTTCCGCGCACGACATCATGACCGGCAACAAGAAAGTGAACCTGCGACAGCTTGTTGACCAGGAGCTTTCACGTCGCGGCGCGCCTGTGCAGGAAATCCGCACACGCGAAATCGCGTTCGGCGCGGCCGCGGGCGACCAGCTAACGCTTGCAGAGGTTGCTTACGAAACGGCGAACACGCACGAGGTGTTCCTGCAATGGGTGCGCGACGACAACCGTATCGCCGGCTTTTTGCGTCTGTCGCTACCCCGCGCGCAATACGTTGCCGAACACGCCTGCGACCTGCCCATACACCCCGGCGAAGCCATGATTCGCGAAGTGCACGTGTACGGCCGCGTGGCCGGCCTGCACCAAGGCGGCGAAAACGCGCAGCACCGCGGACTGGGCAGCAAGCTCATCGAACGCGCCTGCGACATCGCCCGCAACGAAGGCTATTCGGCCATCAACGTCATCAGCGCCGTCGGCACACGCGGCTACTACCGCGCCCGCGGCTTCACCGACAACGGCCTGTACCAGCAACGACAGCTGTAGCCCCAAAACCGCAAAGCGCCCGCTGCAATGCACTTCCGACATT